>NZ_JADNNI010000016.1:0-88674 GCF_015556925.1 Enterococcus sp. 1001283B150225_161107_E12
TGTGTTCCTTAAATTCAAAAATATGCAAAAAAAGTGGGACGATAATCAGCTTTTCTTCTGATTATTGTCCCACTCTCGTTTTTTTGTACGATATTTTGTTTCATAAACCTAAACATGCGCGATACGTTTTTTTGTTAAATGTTCAAATATAAGCCCCAGTCTGTCATTGTTAATGCGAGCAACCTTAGTTAGTAGAAAAGGTAAAAAATTCGACAATGGATTTCGAAGAGTTTGCGTATCTTATTAGTAGATCGGCTAAACTCCCATTAAATCGCTGGATTTCTTCTTTTTGGTGAGAGCGGGGAAACAAACAAACCGTTTTTTCATTTGCTAAGAGATAATCACCATCGATCGTGCGAGCAACCAAGTGCAAGGATGAAAGGAGATTCGCAACATCCGCTTCATCCAGTGAGGTATAATCGATTGTTCGCAGAATACTAGCTTTGAAATGTTGGTAAGAAGGGAAAAACACAAGTTCTTCATAATCGAACAGCTCGTTTTCTTCCAGCCATGCGAGTGTTTCTTCTAATGTACGATGTTGCTTCAATTGTTCAAACAATCGTTTCACCTACTTTTTATTTGGTATCAATACCGTAAAATCAATCGTTGGATTATTGCCTGTTCCTTTTGCCTCTAACTCGACACTTTCAGGGATGAGTTCATCGCCAACATAATGTGGAGTAACACGATAGCGTACAGTTTCACCATGATTCAACGCCTTACGGATTTTTAGTTCATAGTAGTTCATGTAAGGATCGTTGACTGGAAATTGAAACAAAGTAACTAGATTTCTTTCATCATCGCCACTACCACCGAACTGTTTAGCAATTAGATGTCCGCGAGAATGATCATATCTGGGTCCAGAAATAAATCCAGGAGGACGGATGTCACGGTTTGCGCTGGTTCCTGTATTGATCATTGATTTTTCCAATAAGGCATCCGCACCAGTGGGACGTCCTAATCGATCAAGCTCATGATACTCGATCCATCCTTTGTTTGTTGAGAGTTCGGCCAAATCAAAGGAAGCTGTTCCTAATTCTTGTGGCCCAGGATTGTTTCCAGTCGGTGCTAAGTCTTCTTCTTGTGGTAAGCCGTTGTTTCTTGGTTCAGATGAGTCAGGTATACTACTTGTGATAGTAGCTTCACTTTTGCTTGTACTTTCGACTGGTTTATCAGAAGATTCCATACTATATGTACGCATGTTTGATCGTTGGTCAGTAGAAACTTCCGGTTCACTATCGATTGAAGCAGTATAACTAGATTCACTGTAATCCCTTGAGATCGGTTGTTCTACATTCACTAGATCCATTCCGATAAAGCCAATTGCGCCAAAAACAACTATAGAGATCAATGTACCCCATAGTTTTTTTAAATTTTTCATTCGTTCACCTCCTTTGTTAGTATAATCCAAAACCAAGCGGACTAAAAGTGAAAACTTTATCCAAAGTAGGTTAATTATATAGGTTAGTATGATATGATAATCTTGTACACAAAGGAGGCGAATGAGATGATAGGAGGAATCGCAATCATCACGATTTACTGGTACGTTTTACTCATATGCGCTGGGGTTGCAGTGTTACTTGTTATTTTTGGAGATGTCTTTGATTTCGATGGACCTATTGATCCGATGCTGATCGTTCCCTGGTTGACTTTTACCAGTTTATTAGGTTATTTAGGTGAATCCTTGACCGACCAGTCCTCGTTAGTGATTTTCGTGATCAGCGCGATTATTGCAACCGTTTTAGTTTTTTTGTTGAATTTTTATATCTTGATGCCGATGAAGCACGCAGAATCGACGCTATCAACTTCTGAAAAAACATTAGAAGGTCAAATCGCGACAGTCGTGACCCCGATACCGATCCAAGGAATGGGAGAAATCCAATTAAAAAGTGTTACTGGTTCAATCAGTCGCCCTGCTTGTTTTTATACGCCCCAAGAGAAAATGATCGGACGTGGCGAAAAGGTTTTGATCATTGAAGTAAGAGACCGTGTTTGTTATGTTACACCGTACGAAAGTATGTTGAAAATGTAAAGGAGTGGAAGAAATGGAAATATCTGGAGTGTTTGTTGCAATTGTTTTAGCAGTGTTGATCGTTTTAATGTTATTGATCGTCTTTGTTGCTAAGTACCAAACGGCAAAACCTGACGAAGCATTGATCATTAGTGGTAGTTACTTAGGAAGTAAAAATGTCCATGCCGACGAGAGTAACAATAAAATCAAAATCGTCCGCGGTGGAGGTGCATTCGTACTACCAGTTTTCCAACGTTCGAATCGTATCAGTTTATTATCAAGTAAATTAGACGTATCTACCCCAGAAGTTTATACAGAGCAGGGCGTGCCGGTGATGTGTGATGGTACTTCGATCATCAAGATCGGTTCTTCTGTCGAAGAAATTGCGACAGCAGCGGAACAATTTCTAGGAAAAACGCGAGAAGAACTTGAAAATGAAGCACGTGAAGTATTAGAAGGTCACTTGCGGTCGATCCTAGGTTCGATGACAGTAGAAGAAATTTACCAGAATCGTGACAAATTCAGCCAAAGTGTGCAAGAAGTTGCTTCGGTGGATCTAGCAAAAATGGGATTGATCATTGTTTCGTTCACGATCAAAGAAGTCCGTGATAAAAATGGTTATTTGGATTCTTTAGGGAAACCACGGATTGCTCAAGTCAAACGTGATGCAGATATTGCAGAAGCAGAAGCACTTAAAGAAACGCGTATCAAAAAAGCGGAAGCAGAGAAAGAATCTCAAGCCGCAGAATTACAACGCCAAACAGAGATCGCCGAATCTTTAAAAGAAAAAGAATTGAAATTAGCTGCCTATAAACAGGAACAAGATGTGGCACGAGCAAAAGCTGACCAAGCGTATAATTTAGAAAGTGCCAGAGAACAACAACAAGTAATCGAACAAGAGATGCAAGTAAAAGTCGTCGAACGTCAAAAACAAATCGAATTAGAAGAAAAAGAAATCATTCGTCGTGAAAAACAATACGATTCTGAAGTGAAGAAAAAAGCCGATGCGGATCGTTACGCCAAAGAACAAGAAGCCCAAGCGCAAAAAGTCAAAGAAGTGACTGAGGCAGAAGCAGAACAATTTAGAATCGAAGCCTTAGCCCAAGCCCAAGCCAACCAAACTCGTTTAGCTGGACAAGCCGAGGCAGAAGCCACCTTAGCAAAAGGGAAAGCGGAAGCAGAAGCAAAACAAAAAATTGCAGATGCGTTCAAAGAATACGGAGAAGCCGCTGTGCTTAGCATGGTGATCGAAATGTTGCCTCAACTGATGCGTGAAGCGGCACAACCGCTAGGCAATATCGAAAAAATCTCTGTTGTTGACACAGGTAATTCCTCAGGTGAGGCAGGTGGCGCCAATCGAGTGACAAGCTATGCGACAAACTTGTTGTCGACGACACAAGAAACGTTGAAAGAAACAACTGGATTGGACATCAAAGATATCATTGAGAATCTTTCCACTCGTGGAAATTCTAGACAATTGAATGTCTACGAAGGAACAAATGAACCGAAAGAATAACTTAAGAAAGACTCAAAGGATCATGTCCTTTGAGTCTTTTATTGGTTCTCTATTTATTTTCATTTTGCTCACGGATCTGTGCCTTTACTTCTTCCAGATTTTCAAGTAAAGCCTGCTCTTTTTTTCTTAATTCTTCTAAGTCCTCGACAATCTCTTCTTTTTTTTCAACTTCTGGCGGACGCAAGCAAAAATTGATACCGATAGCAATAAATGTCCCGATAAATGTATCGAAAACCCGCTCAATCGCATAGAAGGCTGACTCTCCTTGAGGGATACTTAAAGAGATCAGCAATAATGTTGCAATAGCAGCTATGATCCCAGAATTATTATTGATACCGTCAGATAAGACAATCACAATGATCACTAAAAGTGGGAGAACGATCAGTTCAACTAAAAAATCATTGTGGAAGTAACTTTTTACAAAAAAATAGAAAATACCTAATCCGCCACCAAGTAGATTGCCAATAATACGCGAGCGACCAAAAGAAAAGGTCGTAGTCAAATCTTGGCGCAAGGAAAAAACAGCAGATAGGGCAGCAATCATTGGAATGCCACGATCAAAGAGATGAAAGATCAAAATACATAAGAAAACGGCTAAAGCACTCTTCATTGTACGCATACCAAGTCGAAAGCGTCCAAATTGCATAGTATACTCTCCTTTACGTTCTTTACAATATCATAACTAAACTTACCATGGATTGCTAGTTTTTCATGAACGAATTTAGTATAATTCAATAAAAAGAAAGGAGCCGATCATGCGTATTGGAATGAGAACGGTAAAAACGGTCATCAGTGTATTTGCTTCCATGTTGGTTGCAAACTACTTTTCCTTATTGTTCTGGCCATCTGCCGGTATTATTGCGTTGTTAAGTGTCGGGAATACTCGTCGTTCCACCTTGATGACTGGGATCTATCGAATCGCTGCATTTATTGTCGCTACACTTATTGCCTTTATGTGTTTTACACTTTTGGGCTATCGAATCATCAGTTTCAGTATCTTTCTATTATTTTTTATTCCAATCGCCGTGCGGTTCAAATTGACAGAAGGAATCGTTGTAAACTCAGTCTTGATCACTCATTATCTTAGTGAACAAAGTATGAGTTGGCAATTGATCACAAACGAAGCAGCCTTGATGATCATTGGTGTAGGCTTTGCTTTGTTATCTAATGTCTACATGCCAGATAGTAAAAAACGTTTAAAGGAAAATCAAGTGATCATCGAAGAGCGGTTTCGTCTTCTTTTGAAGAACATGGCAGACTTTTTGCTTTCTGGCGAAGCCTACGAAAATCAAGGGTTATGCAAAGAATTACAAGTTTATATTCGAGAAAGCCAGGCATATGCACGGAATCACCAAGAGAATAACTTGCTTAGACAAAATCAATATTATGAAACCTATTTTTCTATGCGACGGGCTCAGATCAATGTGATCCAAGATATGCAAGAAAATTTAGCTTATATCCAGGACCCAGTGCCTTATAGCGACCATATTTACGGCTTGTTGATCTATACAGCTGAGACATTTTCTGAATCAAATGATGGCAAAGAAATATTGACACGGATCGAAGAGGTCTATGGGATGTATCGTCAAATGCCATTGCCGACTACCCGAAGTGAATTTGAAGATCGTGCGGAATTATTTCAGTTTTTACAGTCATTCAAAAGCTTTATTGAAATAAAAGTAGAATTTTCTCAGCAGATGATAGTGGATGCGTAAAGGTGAATAAATAAGACGAAGCGATGAGGTAACCATCCTCTGCTTCGTCTTATTCTTATTCTGTTTATCTGTTACTCTTCCAATGCTCTTGCATATCATCTAAAAGTGCAATCACTTCAGTGGTTAAATACAGGGAACGGTTTGGCAGTTCTCCTTCGATCATTTTTACCATATTTTCAATTTCATAATTCATTGCTTGCGCACGATGGCCACTTTCAATCAGTTCTTTTGTACCATCAGTATAAATGATCTCTGCTTGGTCAGCTCTAGGATAATCATTGATTGAGATATACCCATTTTCAAAAGCAACGATTCCGACTTTTGGCATTTTTGCTTGGAAGGTCAGGCTGATCGTAGCTAGTTCATTTTCTTTATTTTGCAAGATCGTTACAGATTGTTCATCAACACCTGTTTTAAATGGAATCATACGAGAGGCGATGACTTCCGGTTGTGAGCTCAAAAAGAATCGAGCAAATGAAACAGCATAGGTTCCAATATCAAGTAATGCCCCACCTGCTAAATCAGGGTTGAAGAAGCGATTGGTCGGATCAGGTTCTTTGTAACTGCCAAAAGGTGCTTGGATCATCTTTAATGCACCTAACTTACCTGAATCGATCATTGAACGAAGTTGATGATACAAAGGCATGTTGAAAATCGTCATCGCTTCTGCCAAGATCAGCTCTTTTTGTTCCGCTAATTGGATGGCTTGTTGAAGTTCTGCCTTATTCATCGTGATGGCTTTTTCGCATAAGACATGTTTCCCAGCTTCCAAGGCAGGAAGAATGTAGTCGATATGTTGACGATTCGGAACGGCGATATACACGATATCAACTTCAGCATCTTGCAACATATCATGATAATCGCCATACGCTTTTTTGATAGAATGGCGCGTAGCAAAATCCTGTGCTTTTTCCAAAGTTCGTGATGCAACAGCAACCAATTCACTTGATGTTTGATCGAAGTTTTCTGCAAATTCGTTAGCAATCGATCCTAGACCGACAATGCCCCATTGGTATTTTTTCATTTTTCATCTCTCCTTGACGTGATATATTTAATATAAGGGTATTTAGTTGAATACTCTTGGTTTCGCTATTATTATATCAAAAAAAGGACATCCAATCGTTCTGAAGAATTGCTTTCTAAAAAAAGGTGAAAGAAATGTTCTAATAGATGATTTTTTAACTTAACTTAAGTAGAATAAGAAGGAGGAGGAGATTGCGATGCATCAAGTATACGTTGATCTTATTATGAGTGTTTTACTCGAACAATTTGAAACAGAAGAAAATTTCTTAGATACTTATCTATTGGTGGATGAAACAACTTGGCAAGCTTGGAAGCGTGGTGAACAAAACTTACCATCCGAGGCCATGCAAAAAGTGAAAAATCTTTTTACGGACTATGAATGGATGTTGACGCAAAAAATTCTACGTCAAACCATTATTTTCCCTGAAAAAAGAAACGTTGCAGTAGCCGAATATAAGCAAATCAAAACACGTATTGCTCAGAAATGGGTAAGTAGTGGCAGTGCGAATGTAGAGTTGCTCCCTTTAAAAAATGATCAAATTGTCAATGGATATCTTGACTTGAAAGTCAGTATTCAATATGATGAGTGGGGTTATGATGACATTTTGAACTTTCGATTACCAGCAGAAGTTCAAAAGCAAATCGAAGGGGAGAAAATCGAGTTGTTAGATTGGGTAAATGAAAGTCTGGAAGAAACTTACGTTAGTGAGAAAGTGGAACCAGAAAGGGAATGAAAGGATTTTTTACGTGAATAAAATTTTAGGCGTTATCTCAGTCGTGATCATGATTGTTGCGATGGGCTATCTGGTTGTTAGTGAGAGTCGGACGGATACGAAAGCTCAAGCTGATAATTCAAAGACAGAACAAACAAACACGACGAGTGCGACAGAAGAAAGTACAGAAAAAGCAACAAAAAAACCAACCTCTAGTGATTTGCCAGATGTTAAGTTGGATGATTGGTCGCTGGTATTGGTAGGACCTGATCACAAAATCGAGACAGAAATCGATGAAGCTAACCAATTGGCTGCGCTAGATAATGGCTATTTGATCGACAAACGTATTAAGGCTGATTATGAAGAACTGGCTAACGCAGCTAAAGCTGCGGGCTTTCCTTTAGTTATGGTATCGGCTTACCGCTCCGTTGCGACACAACAAGAGGTGTTCGCTCAAAATGTCCAACAGGTGATGAGTAGTCAGGGAGTCACTGAAGAAGAGGCGACCGCGATTACGAAAAAAACTATGACAGAACCGGGTTACAGTGAACACCATACAGGTTTAGCTGTGGATGTGGTCGATGAAACATGGTATAACAATTATCCCAATACTGTATTGGATGAAAAATATGGTGACGAACCAGGTGCGAAATGGCTTGCGGACAATGCCTCTAAATATGGCTTTATTATCCGTTACCCAAAAGGTCGAGAAGATATTACAAAAATCACTTATGAACCTTGGCACTTACGTTATGTAGGCAAAGAAAGTGCAGAATATATCACATCAAACGATTTAACGATGGAGGAGTACTTGGACCAACTAAAAGAAAAGTAGGAATAAGAGATGGCAAAAAATAAATGGAAAAAACAAAGGCGTAAAAATAATCGCTGGTTTGCTGTAGTTTTAGGGAGTATGTTGATCATGATGGCTTTTGTTTTTTCTTTGAGAAGTTTGTCATCGCCCTACTCTACGGAAGCACAGCAACAAGAAACACTGACTCATCAAGAATTTATCAACGCATTAGTTCCACATGCGAAAGAACTACAACAAGGCTATGGCGTTTTGCCAAGTATCATTATTGGGCAAGCCATCCTTGAATCTGATTGGGGCAATAGTACGCTTGCCAGTAAATATAAGAACTTGTTTGGAATCAAAGCGTTCGGGAACGAAGAAAAAGTCAATCTGGAAACAAAAGAATATATCAATGAAGAATGGATCACCATCCAAGGAGACTTTCGAGTCTATTCTTCGTGGGAACAATCAATGGATGACCACACGGCTTTATTTGTCAATGGTGTCGATTGGAATCCTGCATTGTATGCGAATGTGATCACTGCGACCAATTATATTGAAGCAGCTCATGCGTTACAGGCGGCAGGATATGCGACAGATCCGACATATGCTGATAAAATCATACATGTGATTGAAACTTACCAGTTAAATCAATACGATCAATAATCAGAAAAGAACGGAAGTGGACGGATGGCAGATTTATTTGTTCCAGAAATAATGACAGAATTACGTAAGGATATCGTGAGAGTCCCAGAGGTCATTATGGAAGCAAGTGGTATTAAAATTTTTGGCAAGTTGATACGTTCGATTATCTTCACCACGGATATTGCGATCATCAGAAACACCAATGCAAATGCGGTGATCGCAGTTTATCCTTTTACACCCCATCCGGCAATTACGAAAAGCATCATTGAAGCAGCGGATATCCCTGTGTTTTCAGGTGTCGGCGGTGGCTTGACACAAGGGATGCGTTCGGCATATATGAGCCTTTTTGCAGAAGCACAAGGATCATTAGGCGTAGTCTTGAATGGTCCAACACCAGTAGAGACTGTCCATGATGTCTGTCAAGTGGTTGATATACCGGTAATCAGTACAGTCACGTCTAAATACTCGGAAATCGACGAGAAATTGGCAGCAGGCATTACGATCATCAATATCAGTGCGGGAAAAGATACAGCAGATACTGTTCGCTTTTTCCGAGCAAAGTACCCAGAATTACCGATTATTGCGACTGGAGGTCCCACGGAAGAAAGCATCAAAGAAACGATTGAAGCTGGCGCCAATGCGATCACCTACACACCACCTAGTAGCGGAGAGTTATTCAGCCGCAAAATGGACAAGTATCGAAAAATCGAGAAAACAAATTGAGTAACAAACGAAAATAAATATCATTCAACCAACCATAGATAATAGTTACCGATACAATCTTGGCTTTAGCAACCTTTTCCTTTATGGGATAGGTTGCTTTATTTCATAAATACTATTTTGTTTGCTAGGATGAAACTATGAGGTTTATCAAGAATAATCCAAAGATAAATCCTTCATGAGAAAAACAAGAAATATAGTTGTAAGTTTCAGAAACAAGTGTTAGACTGTTTTCATCGTTTAAAAAAATAAACTATTTTATTTCTAAAAATATCATTTATCAATCGAATATCGAACAACTATCAATCGAATATCGAACAACTTATATATCGTCATAATAAGGATGACAGTTTCTAGCCAGCACCGTAAATGTTGGACTATAAGTGAAAAAGTAGTGAGACATCTTTTTTGCTTATACATGAGCAGTAGAGATGTTTTTTTCTATGTTGAGTGGCATGAATTTAGCAAGAAAAGGAGTAAATAAAGTGAGAGAATTAGTTGAACGTATCAATAAAGATGGACAAGTCTTGGGTGAAGGCGTGTTGAAAGTAGATAGTTTTGTTACCCATCAGGTAGATCCAGTTTTGATGGAACAAATGGGCCAACGTTTTGCGGAAGTATTTAAAGAACAAGGAATCACTAAAGTGGTGACGATTGAAGCTTCTGGCATCGCCCCCGCTTTATTTGCGGCCAAAGAGCTCGGTGTACCGATGATCTTTGCAAGGAAAGCCAAAAGTTTGACGATGGATGAAGAATTATTGACGGCATCCGTTTATTCATTTACAAAACAAGTAACAAGCACGATATCGATTTCTCGTAAATTCTTGTCTTCTGAAGATAAAGTACTGATTATTGATGACTTTTTAGCCAATGGTCAAGCAGCAAAAGGGTTGATCGAATTGTGTCAACAAGCAGGTGCGAGTGTTGAGGGAATCGGGATCGTCATTGAAAAATCCTTCCAAGACGGTCGTCAACTTCTTGAAGAAATGGGCTTAAAAGTGGTCTCACTTGCCCGCGTTGCATCACTTTCTGATGGTCAAGTAGATTTTCTTGAGGAGGATGCGTAAGCGTGGAGAAAGAAACACAAAATGGAAAAGCAGCTGTCTTAGGGTTACAGCATTTATTAGCGATGTATGCGGGAGCAGTCGCTGTACCGTTATTGATCGGTACGGGGTTAGGATTTAATCAAGAACAAATGACTTATCTGATCTCAATCGATATTTTCATGTGTGGATTAGCAACGCTCTTGCAGTTGACTGTCAACCGGTTTTTCGGGATCGGTTTACCAGTTGTTTTAGGTTGTGCGATCCAAGCAGTTGCCCCGTTGATTTTGATTGGTAGTACAGAAGGTGTCGGTGCAATCTATGGCTCGATTATCGCATCAGGGATTTTTGTTGTGCTAGTTGCTGGTTTCTTTTCAAAGATCAAAAAGCTATTTCCACCGATTGTTACTGGAACAGTGATCACAGTGATTGGCTTGACGTTGATTCCAGTAGCTATCGAAAAAATGGGTGGTGGCAGTGCAACTGCTCCAGGCTTTGGTGATTTGACGAATTTACTATTAGCGTTTGTCACGATCCTACTGATCGTTGGTGTGCAATTATTAGGCAAAGGGTTCATTCGATCGATTGCGGTATTGATCGGTTTGATCGGTGGAAGTATCTTAGCTGCCTTTTTAGGTAGAATCGATCTAGGAGCAATTGGACAAGCCCCTGTTTTTCACGTGCCGCAACCTTTTTACTTTGGAAAACCGACATTTGAAATCTGGTCGATCTTATTGATGATCATCATTTCGATGGTAAGTATGGTAGAATCAACAGGCGTCTATTTTGCCTTAGGAGATATCACTGGAAAAAAAGTTGGAGAAGAGCAGCTGAAAAAAGGCTATCGAGCAGAGGGGTTAGCCGTCATCTTAGGTGGTATTTTTAATACATTTCCTTATACAGGCTTTTCACAAAATGTCGGATTGGTACAACTTTCAGGAATCAAAACAAGAAAACCAATTTACTTTTCCGCTTTCTTTTTGATCATCTTGGGTTTATTCCCTAAAATCGGTGCAGTGGCTCAAATCATACCTGAACCAGTCCTTGGTGGCGGGATGTTGGTCATGTTTGGAATGGTGGCGATCCAAGGAATCCGGATGTTGTTAGAAGTAGATTTTACAAATGACAAAAATTTATTGATTGCTGCAGTGTCGATTGGTTTTGGTTTAGGCTTCAATCTGATGCCCGAATTATTCAGCCAGTTACCTGAAACAGTTCAAATGTTCACAGGAAACGGGATCGTTATGAGCAGTATCACAGCAATTGTTTTAAACTTAGTTTTTAACGGACTAAAACAAGACGAGAGAATCATTAAAGAAGCATTGAAGTAATAATATAGATCACTTCTATAAATCATAGCTAGTAACTTAATAGGGTAGAGACTTTTTTAGCTTACAGAAATAAGGCACCATCCACGAAATTTGTTTTTCAAATTTTTGTGGATGGTGCCTTATTTTCGAAAAGATTACTTTTGTTCCTGCCTTTTGTTTGGTTTTAGGTGGTGCGAGAAGACGAATGACCCAGACGAATTTTTTATTTGTAGCATAGTCATGAACAGATTCTCCCTACTTTTGGATACATGAAGAAAAAGTGTGATATCCTTAAAAAAAAACAAATGATTTGAATCAGAAAAACTTGATTTCAACAAGCAAAAGTCAATTTGTTAAAGACGAACAATAAGCCTTTTTATCTATTTTTCATTCGAATTTATCTTGATTTACAGAGGGGCGATTGATAAAATATAAGTGAATACGAATCGAGAGGAGAAACGAATGGCTGCAAAAATTTCTGTAATAATGGGGAGTATCTCGGATTGGGAAACAATGAAACATGCGTGTGAGATCATTGAAGAATTTGGCGTTTCTTTTGAAAAGAAAGTAGTTTCAGCACATCGAACACCAGATTTGATGTTTTCATATGCAGAAGAAGCTCGAGAAAAAGGTATAAAAGTGATTATTGCAGGTGCGGGAGGAGCAGCTCATTTACCAGGGATGGTTGCTGCAAAGACGACATTACCGGTTATTGGTGTTCCTGTTCAAAGCCGAACATTAAACGGATTGGATTCTTTGCTATCCATTGTCCAAATGCCAGGCGGCGTGCCTGTGGCGACGACAGCGATTGGAAAAGCAGGCGCAATTAATGCTGGTCTACTTGCGATACAGATGCTTTCAATGTATGATTTAGAGTTGGAGGCTGCATTAGCGAAACGACGCGCAATGTCGGTTGAATCTGTAATAGAAAGTAGTGATCAACTTGGTTAAACCATTATTACCAGGCTCGACGATCGGAATCGTCGGTGGTGGACAGTTAGGTCGCATGATGGCGATCAGTGCAAAAGAAATGGGCTTCAAAGTCGGTGTACTTGATCCGATGAATGATTGCCCGGCTGCTCAAGTAGCGGACTGGCACATTGAAAGTTCCTACGATGATACGTTTGCTTTAGAAGAACTTGCAAGACGAACTGAGGTCATCACCTACGAATTTGAGAATGTGAGTGTGGAAGCACTGAATGCGATTTTGCCGATGTCATTTATTCCTCAAGGAACAGATTTATTGGCAATCACGCAAGATCGTCTACTAGAGAAATCATTTTTAGAAACAAATAACATCGTGATCGCTCCACATGCAACGATCGTCAGTCCTACAGATATCCAAGATGCAATCGATGGTATCGGTTATCCTTGTGTCTTGAAAACAACTCGAGGCGGGTATGACGGTAAGGGGCAATATGTACTGAAGAGTCGAGCAGACTTAGCTCCTGCGATGGATCTTTTAAGAGAAGGAACTTGCGTATTAGAAGCTTGGATCCCATTTGAAAAAGAACTATCGATCATGGTCGCAGGCAATGGGCAAGGGCAATATACGACATTCCCAGTTGTTGAAAATATCCACCGTAATAATATTCTCCATGAAACGATTGCGCCAGCAACTGTTTCAGCGGATGTGATCGAAGAGGCAGATAGAATTGCTAAAGTGATTGCTGAAGCAGTGAGTTTGTCCGGTGTACTGGGCGTCGAAATGTTCTTGACGAAGACTGGTGGATTGTATGTGAATGAATTGGCACCACGTCCACACAATTCAGGCCATTACACCTTAGAAGCATGCGGAATGACACAATTTGATGCGCATATCCGTGGGATTTGCGGTTGGCCTTTACCTAAAAAAGTCCCATTGTTAAGTGATGCAGTCATGGTCAACGTTTTAGGTGAACAACTATTAGAAAGTTACAATCTGATTGCGAAAAAACAAGATTGGAAATTTCATTTCTATGGCAAGAAACAAGCGAAAAAAGGTCGTAAGATGGGACACATCACGATTTTGACAGAAGATATCGAGTCGACAGTGAAAGAAATCGAAAAAACGAATATTTGGGATTAAAGGAGAATAGTTGATGTTAGAACGTTATACACGACCTGAAATGGGCAATATTTGGACAGAGCAAAATAAATATCAAGCATGGTTAGAAGTTGAAATACTTGCTGATGAAGCTTGGGCAGAATTAGGAGAAATACCTAAAGAAGATGTAGTGAAAATCCGTGAACACGCGTCTTTTGATATCGCTCGTATTTTAGAGATCGAGCAAGCGACACGCCACGATGTCGTTGCTTTTACTCGAGCAGTTTCGGAAACACTTGGCGACGAAAGTAAATGGGTCCATTATGGATTAACAAGTACAGATGTGGTTGATACAGCTTATGGTTACCAAATCAAACAAGCAAATGACATTTTGCGCGAAGATTTGAAACGTTTCACAGCGATCATTGGTGAAAAAGCCAAAGAGCATAAGTATACAGTCATGATGGGACGCACGCATGGTGTGCATGCTGAGCCAACGACTTTCGGCCTAAAATTAGCTACTTGGTATTCTGAGATGAAACGAAACATCGAACGTTTTGAACATGCAGCAAAAGGCGTAGAAGCAGGAAAAATCTCCGGTGCTGTTGGTACGTTTGCGAATATCCCTCCGTTCATTGAAGAATACGTGTGTGAAAAATTAGGCATCCGTCCGCAAGAAGTATCCACGCAAGTCTTACCACGTGATCTACATGCCGAATATTTTGCGACGATGTCATTGATTGCGACCAGTATCGAACGCTTTGCGACTGAGATTCGTGGACTTCAAAAATCTGAAACACGAGAAGTCGAAGAATTTTTTGCCAAAGGACAAAAAGGCTCATCTGCTATGCCACATAAACGTAATCCGATCGGTTCAGAAAATATGGCTGGCTTAGCGCGAGTGATCCGTGGTCATATGATTACCGCTTATGAAAATGTTTCATTATGGCACGAAAGAGATATCTCCCATTCTTCTGCAGAACGGATCATTCTGCCTGATACAACGATCCTACTTGATTACATGTTGAACCGCTTCGGCAATATCGTTAAAAATCTAACGGTATTCCCAGAAAACATGAAACGTAACATGGATGCGACATTTGGCTTGATCTATAGCCAACGTGTTATGTTGAAATTGATCGATAAAGGGATGACAAGAGAAGAAGCCTATGATCTTGTTCAACCTAAGACAGCGTATGCTTGGGATAACCAAGTGTCCTTCCGTCCGTTACTTGAAGAAGACGAAGCGATCACTTCTGTTTTGACACCAGAAGAAATCGCTGAAGCATTTGATTACAACCACCATATGAAAAATGTGGATGTCATTTTTGAACGTGTCGGTTTAGCATAAACTACTCAGCAAGAATGTAGGTTAACAATGTTTCACGATTGATCGAGGAAAAAGACGAACAATCACTAGCTAGAACTATTTTTTTTTAATGAAAGAAAAAAAGAACATCCTTCAGACTAACTTCTGAGGGATGTTCTTTTTGGTTTAAGCATAAGCCATTTGATGCCCCAAATTGAAATGTTGGGAATGTAGAAGATTCAATAATGTTTCAACAAATGTATAGCCAAATTCTTGTTGATCGAAGGTCACGAGCAAGCGGTAATGATGCTTGAATAGCTTTTGCTCATGGATTTGTTTGATCACTAGTTCATGGTTGTTTTGGGTTAAGTAATGGAATGTTCGTTTTCGACACTCCGATTGTCGTTTTGCTGCACGACGAAGTTTTCTAAATGTATAAAAACTTCGATCCTTCATACAGGCATCAACATCTTTGATAGCAAGCAGATCATTGTACAAGCGTGATTTTTCTTCAACAGATAAATCGAGTAAAAAGCGTTGGGCAGACATACTTGGATCTTCCATTTAGTTACCTCCTTGAAACCTCTAACTGTTTTCTTTAAATCTACTATATCACCAATTAATAAATGTGTAAACGCTTCTTAGCGAAGAACAACTTTTCTTAATAAAAGTACGAAATACGAACATTAAGTGTTTTTAATGGTTAAAATGTACACTTTTGTATTGATTTGATTCCTGACCCTTGGTAAAATTTAAAGTGAAAAGACGAACAAATAATGTGTGTTTGTAAAACAACGTTAATAAACAAGGAGTCGTAGACATGGAAAAACAGAATTTGCTCTATGAAGGAAAAGCAAAAAGAATGTTTAACACGAATGATGAAACTGTCTTATGGGTGGAGTATTTAGACCAAGTGACTGCCCTCAACGGTGGAATGAAAGACCAGATGCAAGGAAAAGCAGAATTGAACAATCAAATCACAAGTGCTATTTTTGAATACTTATCAAATCAAGGAATAAAAAATCATTTTATTGAGAAATTGTCAAAAACCGAACAATTGATAAAAAAACGGTCAATCATTACCTTAGAAGTGGTCGTCAGAAATATTTCAGCTGGAAGTTTTTCAAAACGCCTAGGAGTAGAAGAAGGGCAAGTGCTACCGGCACCAATCGTTGAATTTTACTACAAAAAAGATGAATTAGATGATCCATTCATCAATGATTCACATATTGCTTTCTTAAAGCTAGCAACTCCAGAAGAGATCGCCGAACTAAAAAAACAAGCGTTACTCATCAATGAACAGCTGATCAAACTATTCAAAAAGATCGATTTACAATTAGTCGATTTTAAAGTGGAATTTGGCCGAACGGATACAGGAGAAATCGAATTAGCAGATGAGATTTCCCCGGATACCTGTCGCTTATGGGATATTGCTACAAACAAACATATGGATAAAGATGTCTATCGACGAAAGCTCGGCGAGATTATTCCTGTCTATCAAGAAGTACTCGATCGTTTAAATCAATTATCACTCGAAAATAAAGGAGAATAAATCATGTATTTTGTAAAAGTGTACGTAACATATAAAGACTCAGTATTAGACCCACAAGGAGAGGCAGTTAAAAATGCGGTGCATCGTTTAGGCTACGACAACATTGAAGATATTCGTATCGGAAAGTATTTTGAGATCCAAGTCTCTGCAATTGAAGAAGAAGTAGAAGCAACGATCGAAGCGATTTGCGATCGTTTATTAGCAAATGTCAATATGGAAACGTATCGTTATGAAATCAACAAAATGGAGGAAGTTTAGCATGAAATTTGCCGTGATTGTTTTTCCTGGATCGAATTGTGATGCGGACTTGCTTTGGGCGATCCGTGATGTAATGGGCGCAGAAGCAGACTATGTTCGTTATGACGAATCTTCTCTTGAAGGGTATGACGGAGTATTGATCCCTGGCGGATTTTCTTACGGGGATTACTTACGTTGTGGAGCGATTGCTCGTTTCTCCACAATCATGGATGAAGTGATTCGTTTTGCGGAAGAAGGAAAACCTGTTTTTGGTACATGTAATGGATTCCAAGTGTTGACGGAGGCTGGATTGTTACCAGGCGTATTAAGAAGAAATGATTCACTGCGTTTCATCTGTAAGTCAGCGTCATTGAAAGTCAACAATCAAACATCTTTTACTTCAGAGTACGACAAAAATGAGGTGATCCAGTTGCCGGTGGCCCATGGAGAAGGCAATTATTTTTGTGACGAAGAGACGCTTCAAGAACTGATTGACAACAACCAAATCGTGTTTACCTACGAGGGAGAAAATATCAACGGCAGTGTGGCCAACATTGCAGGGATTACAAACAAAGCAGGAAATGTGTTAGGGATGATGCCCCACCCAGAACGAGCAATGGAAGCATTACTTGGCTCAGAAGATGGCAAACTTTTCTTCGCTTCGCTATTGAAGAATTTCGGAAAGGTGACTGCATAAATGAAAACAATGATGGAGCCAACTGCATTAGAAATCAAAGAACAAAAGATTTATACGCAATGGGGACTGACGGATGAAGAATACCGGATGATCGAAGAAGACATCTTAGGTAGGATGCCTAATTATACGGAGACCGGTTTGTTCTCAGTCATGTGGAGTGAACACTGTTCTTACAAAAACTCCAAGCCGATCTTGAGAAAATTCCCAACAAGTGGGCCGAATGTCTTACAAGGGCCTGGTGAAGGTGCGGGCATCGTTGACATTGGAGACGGACAAGCAGTGGTTTTTAAAGCAGAAAGCCACAATCATCCTTCGGCAGTCGAACCTTATGAAGGCGCAGCAACAGGTGTTGGGGGCATTATTCGGGATATTTTCAGTATGGGTGCACGTCCGATTGCTCTACTTGATTCACTGCGTTTTGGTGAATTAGATAATCCTCGTACAAAATACCTTTTAGAAGAAGTTGTTGCTGGTATCGGAGGGTATGGTAATTGTATCGGCGTACCAACGGTTGGTGGTGAGATCGCCTTTGATCCTTGTTATGAAGGAAATCCATTGGTCAATGCGATGTGTGTTGGGTTGATCGACCATAAAGATATCCAAAAAGGACAAGCATCAGGTGTGGGCAATTCGATCATGTATGTGGGTGCTAAGACAGGTCGGGATGGTATCCACGGTGCGACATTTGCCTCCGAAGAATTTAGTCAAGAAGAAGAACAACAACGTTCAGCAGTCCAAGTTGGCGATCCTTTTATGGAGAAATTGTTGTTAGAAGCTTGTTTGGAATTGATTTTTGACCACTCAGACATTCTTGTCGGTATCCAAGATATGGGTGCGGCAGGACTTGTTTCATCTAGTTCAGAAATGGCTTCAAAAGCAGGCTCTGGTTTGGTATTGACCTTGGACGATGTACCTCAGCGTGAATCACAGATGACCCCTTATGAAATGATGTTGTCTGAATCACAAGAACGGATGTTGATCTGTGTGAAGGCAGGATCAGAAGCGCGCGTCCAAGAACTATTCCAAAAATACGATCTAGATGCGGTGACGATCGGAAAAGTAACAGATGATGGTCAGTACCGTTTGTATCATCATGGAAAAGAAGTAGCTAATCTTCCGGTAGATGCCTTAGCAGAAGATGCGCCTGTCTACCAGAAAGAAATGGTTGAACCAGAACGGATGGCAAAATTCCGTGAATTAGGGCAATATCAACCAGTGATCGATGACCCAAATAACGTGTTGCTAGATTTATTGCAACAACCAACGATTGCTTCAAAACGTTCGATCTATGAAACTTACGATTCTCGTGTCCAAACGAATACAGTCGTTGCTCCGGGTAGTGATGCCGCAGTCTTACGTATTCGTGGCACGAAAAAAGCGTTAGCGATGACGACGGATTGTAATGCTCGTTATATTTATCTAGATCCAGAAATTGGTGGTCAGATCGCTGTTGCGGAAGCAGCAAGAAATATCGTCGCGAGTGGTGGACAACCATTAGCGATCACGGATTGTTTGAACTATGGTTCTCCAGATAAACCAGAAGTATTCTGGGAATTAGCGTACTCAGCTGATGGGATTGCCAAAGCATGTGAAATGTTGGAAACACCCGTGATCTCAGGAAATGTTTCTTTATATAACGAGACAGATGGCCAAGCAATCTACCCAACGCCGATGATCGGTATGGTCGGATTGATCGAAGCGCATGAGCATATCACGAGTCAAGGATTCAAACAAGCAGGAGATTTGATCTATGTGATCGGCCAGACGTTTGCAGACTTTAACGGCAGTGAATTACAAAAGATGCAGCTTGGCAGGATCGAAGGAATGGTGGAGCATTTTGATCTAACCACCGAAAAAGAAAACCAAACCTTGGTGTTAGAAGCAATCAAAGCTGGACTGATCCAAAGTGCGCATGACTGTGCAGAAGGTGGGTTAGCGGTAGCTATCGCTGAATCAGCGTTTACAAATGGATTTGGGGTATCAACGACAATTGATCTGCCAGTTGCTCATCTGTTTTCTGAAACACAATCACGTTTTGTCGTATCAGTAACAAGAGAAAACAAACAAGCATTTGAAAAACTAGCTGGTGATCGTGTGACATTTCTTGGTCACGTGACGGAAGAAAAACAATTAGTGGTACAAGCAAATGATGGAAGAGTTGACTTGGCAGTCGCTTCGGCGAAACAGTCTTGGGAGGAAGCGATCGAATGTCTTATGAAGTAAGAAGCATCAATGAAGAATGTGGAGTGTTCGGTGTTTGGGGACATCCTCAAGCTGCCAATGTCACTTACTTTGGTTTGCATAGTTTGCAGCATCGTGGGCAAGAAGGCGCTGGCATCGTATCGAATGATGATGGGAAATTATATGGTCACCGTGATCTTGGGCTTCTTTCGGAGGTATTCAAAGATCCAAGAAAACTAGCAGCTTTATCTGGACAAGCAGCGATCGGTCACGTTCGCTATGCTACTGCGGGCAATGGCAGTGTAGATAATATCCAACCTTTTTTATTCAAATTTTACGATCAATCGATTGGGTTGGCTCATAACGGCAATCTGACGAATGCTCGCTCTTTGCGGACGTCTTTAGAAAAAGATGGTGCTATCTTTCATTCAAATTCAGATACAGAGATCTTGATGCATTTGATCCGTCGTAGTAACGAAGAAATATTTTTAGACAGATTAAAGGAAGCCTTAGCTGAGGTAAAAGGCGGGTTTGCCTACTTATTACTGACAGAAGACGCCATGGTTGCGGCACTGGACCCTAATGGTTTTCGCCCATTAGCCATTGGTCAAATGAAAAATGGCGCATATGTCATTACTTCTGAAACCTGTGCGCTGGAAGGAATCGGTGCGCGCTTCGTACGTGATGTCTTGCCAGGAGAAATCGTCATCATCAATGATGATGGGTATACGATCGAACAATACACGACAGATACTCAACTGGCGATTTGTTCGATGGAATATATTTACTTTGCACGTCCGGATTCTGATATTGCAGGGATCAATGTGCATACAGCACGCAAAAATATGGGGAGACGTTTAGCGGCTGAAGCGCCGATCGAAGCAGATATGGTGGTTGGTGTGCCAAATTCTTCGTTGTCAGCAGCCAGTGGGTATGCGGAAGCAAGTGGAATCCCTTATGAGATCGGCTTGGTGAAAAATCAATACGTGGCGCGTACGTTCATTCAACCAACGCCAGAATTAAGAGAACAAGGTGTGCGAATGAAACTTTCGGCGGTTCGAGGAGTTGTTGAAGGAAAAAAAATCATTATGGTCGATGATTCGATTGTTCGCGGCACTACTAGCCGAAGAATCGTCAATCTATTAAAAGAAGCCGGAGCAAAGGAAGTCCATGTACGAATTGCATCTCCACCATTGAAATATCCATGTTTTTATGGGATCGACATCCAAACGAGGAAAGAACTGATCGCAGCGAATCATTCAATCGAAGAAATCAGAGAATGTATCGGTGCAGATTCGTTGGATTTCTTGAGTGAAGAAGGTTTGATTGGCGCAATCGGCCTACAAAAAGATGCCCCTTATTCAGGGTTATGTATGGCTTATTTCAACGGCGATTATCCGACACCGCTATATGACTACGAAGAAAAATACCAAGAATCTTTAAAAGAAAAAGTATCATTTTTTTAAACGGAGCAAATGAAAGGAGCAAGTAATCAAATGAGTAATGCTTATGCAAAAGCGGGTGTGGACGTAGAAGCGGGTTATGAAGTCGTGGATCGCATCAAAAAACATGTGAAGAAAACAGAAAGAATCGGTGTGATGGGGGCATTAGGAGGATTTGGTGGTTGCTTTGACCTTAGTGGATTCCAATTAAAAGAACCTGTCTTAGTTTCCGGAACAGACGGTGTGGGTACTAAGTTAGCTGTAGCTATCGCTGCAGATCGCCATGAAACGATCGGTATCGATTGTGTCGCAATGTGTGTCAATGATATTTTGGCACAAGGGGCAGAACCTTTATACTTTTTAGATTATTTGGCAACAGGTAAAAATGATCCAGAACGTTTAGAAAAAGTCGTAGCAGGCGTTGCCGCTGGCTGTGTTTCAGCAAACATGGCATTGATCGGTGGCGAAACAGCAGAAATGCCAGGCATGTATCAAGGGGACGATTATGATCTGGCAGGCTTTGCGGTAGGGATCGCGGAAAAAGCGCAATTGATTACTGGTCAATCGATCACAACAGGTGATATCTTGCTAGGTTTGCCTTCTAGTGGCATCCATTCCAATGGGTACTCTTTGGTTCGTAAAATTTTTTTTGAACAGCATGGTTTTTCATTAGAAGAAACGATCGAAGGGTTGGATTCCTCTTTGGCAGATGTGTTGCTTGAACCAACAAAAATCTATGTTTCGACTTTATTGCCATTAGTCAAAGAAGAGAAGATCAAAGGTGCCGCACATATTACAGGTGGTGGATTTATTGAGAATATTCCACGGATGTTGCCAGAAAACGTTGCTGCCAGCATCGATCTAGGCGCTTGGCCAGTTTTACCGATCTTCGATTGTTTACAAAAGTATGGGGAAATCCCTGCACATGAAATGTATGAGATCTTTAACATGGGCATTGGAATGGTCATTGCAGTTGCTCCTGAAAAAGCCAGTGAAATCATTGACCAAATCCGCAAATCTGGCGAAGAAGTCTATCAAATCGGGCAAGTCGTACCTTTTGAGGAGCAAAAAGTCGTGATCGCAGAGGGGAAAAAATGAAGATTGCCGTCTTTGCTTCAGGAAATGGCAGTAACTTTCAAGCGCTGGTCGATTATTTTAAAAAGAACCGACTTTCTGCGACAATCGAGTGGTTGTTTTGTGATCAGCCACATGCCTATGTTTTACAACGGGCAAAAAAAGCGCAAGTTCCGAGTACCTGTTTTTCACCGAAAGAGTTTGCATCAAAAACGGAGTACGAACAAGCGATCCTTGAAGAATTAGCAAACCGAGAGATTGATTTGATCGTACTGGCAGGCTATATGCGAATCGTTGGTGAAGGGTTACTGTCTGTTTACGAAAATAAAATGATCAATATCCATCCTTCGTTATTACCAAATTTTCCAGGTCTTCATGGGATTCGCGATGCTTTTGAAGCAGGCGTGGAAGAAACAGGTGTGACTGTCCATTATATCGATCGTGGTGTGGATACTGGACCGATCATTCGTCAGGAAAAAGTAGTAATCGAAAAAGAAGATACATTAGCTACATTGGAACAAAAAATCCATCAAATCGAACATCAGATCTTTCCAGAAGTAATCGCAAAAATAGTAAATATGGGAGATGTAAACAAATGACAAGAGCGTTAATAAGTGTTTCAGATAAGACTGGGGTCATTGACTTTGCGAAAGGACTGCGTGCTGCCGGTATAGAGATCATTTCCACAGGCGGAACAAAAACTGCTTTGGAAGAAGCGGGAATCGAAACTATCTCTATTGAAGAAGTAACTGGTTTTCCTGAAATGATGGATGGTCGAGTAAAAACCTTACATCCGAAAATCCACGGAGGATTATTAGGGCGTCGAGATAGTGAAAGCCATATGGAGGCAATGGAAAAAGAAGCCATCCAACCGATCGATATTGTCTGTGTCAATCTTTATCCGTTTAAAGAAACGATTCTAAAACCCGAAACGACTGAAGCAGATGCAATCGAAAATATTGATATCGGTGGGCCGAGTATGTTGCGAAGTGCTGCAAAAAACCATGCCTTCGTAACAGCCATCGTTGATCCCCTTGATTATGCGATCGTCTTAGCAGAAATCCAGCAAGAAGGTTACACGACTCTTGCGACGCGCAGAAAACTAGCAGCAAAAGTTTTCCGTCATACGGCGGCTTATGATGCCTTGATCGGACAATATCTCACAGAGGCAGTGGGTGAGAAAGAACCTGAGAATCTAACACTTACCTACACGCGTAAACAAGACCTTCGTTATGGTGAGAATAGCCATCAAGAAGCAGCGTTTTATCAGGCGGCGTTACCAATGAGCTACTCGATTGCAAGTGCAGTACAATTGCACGGTAAGGAACTTTCTTTCAATAATATTCGTGATGCGGATGCTGCGTTACGTATCATGAGAGAGTTCACGGAACCAACGGTCGTTGCGCTAAAACATATGAACCCATGTGGTATCGGAAGTGGCGAGACGATTTTCTCTGCGTGGGAAGCAGCTTATGCTGCTGATCCGGTATCGATCTTTGGCGGTATCATCGTATTGAATCGGGAAGTCGATTTGGTTAGTGCACAAGCAATGACCCAATTATTTTTAGAAATCATTATCGCTCCTAGTTACAGTGAAGAGGCGCTAGCTGTACTGAAAACAAAGAAAAATCTCCGTCTGTTGCAAGTCGATTTCTCAAATGTGGAGGGAAATGCTAACGAAATGGTCTCTGTCTTAGGAGGTTTACTGATCCAACAAGATGATCGTGCAATGGAAGAACCCGAAAGTTGGACCGTAGTCACCGATCGTCAACCCACAAAAGAAGAGCAAGCAGCGATGGCTTTTGCTTGGAAAGCAGTCAAACATGTGAAATCAAATGCGATCGTCGTTGCAAATCAACAGCAAACCCTCGGTATTGGTGCCGGTCAAATGAATCGTGTGGGTTCGGTCAAGCTTGCAATCGAACAAGCTGGTGCTAAAGCCGGAACAGCTGCGCTTGCAAGTGATGCTTACTTCCCGATGGATGACTCTGTCGAATACGCTGCGAATCATGGTATCAAAGCAATCATCCAACCAGGAGGAAGTATCAAAGATCAAGCCTCAATCGATATGGCAAATAAACATGGTATCACAATGGTATTTACCGGCGTGCGTCATTTTAGACATTAAGAAGGAGCGAATAAAATGAAATGTTTAGTGATTGGCTCGGGCGGACGAGAACATGCAATCAGTAAAAAACTTGCAGCTAGTCCGTTAGTCGAAGCGGTGTATTGCGCACCTGGAAATGCAGGGATGAAAAAAGATGGGATTCGTTTGGTAAATCTTGCTGAAACAGAACATGAAGGATTGATCGAGTTTGTTCGATCTGAAGGAATCGCCTGGACATTTGTAGGTCCAGAGATCCCTCTACTCAATGGGATCGTTGATGATTTTCAAGCGGAAGGATTAGCGATTTTTGGTCCAACTAAAGCAGCTGCCTTGATTGAAGGTTCAAAAAGCTTTGCCAAAGAGTTAATGGCACGTCAAGGTATTCCTACGGCAGAGTCACAAACGTTTAGCCGTTTTGCTGAAGCAAGAAAATATATTGAAGCGAAAGGCGCACCGATCGTTATCAAAGCAGACGGATTAGCTGCTGGTAAAGGGGTCGTTGTGGCAGAAACCCTCGAAGCCGCTGTCGAAGCCGCTTCAGAGATGCTAGAACATAATCGATTTGGTGCTAGTGGGCAACAAATCGTTGTGGAAGAGTTCTTGTCCGGTGAAGAGTTCTCTTTACTTGCTTTTGTCCGAGATACAGAAGTTTATCCCATGGTGATCTCGCAAGATCACAAACGAGCGTATAATGGTGATAGAGGTCCAAATACCGGTGGAATGGGTGCCTATACACCTGTACCACAAATCCCTCAAACCATGGTTGATCAAGCTGTCGAAGAGGTGCTGAAACCCGCAGTGCGAGGAATGAAGGAACTAGGACGTCCGTTTACTGGTATTTTATATGCAGGGTTAATTGCCACAGCAGAAGGACCAAAAGTAATCGAGTTCAATGCTCGGTTTGGTGACCCTGAAACGCAAGTCGTCTTGCCACGACTCAAAAGTGATCTAGCAGAAATCATTGACCGTCTATTATCAGGAAAGGCAGTCGAGTTATCATGGGAGTCAGAAGGGTTTTGCTTAGGGGTAGTCGTTGCTGCGGAAGGTTATCCAGAAAACTACCAAAAAGGCGCCTTACTTCCAGATTTTTCAACTGATCCAGATGTGTCCATCTATTATGCCGGAGTAGAGGAACGAGCAGAAGAATTGGTAGGTGCAGGAGGACGGATCTATTTGGTGGAGGCTAGTGGTCAGACAATCGAGGAAGCGCAAGAAAAAATATACTCGGTTTTAAAAGTCAAGAATACTGATCATACATTCTATCGGACGGATGTCGGCTCAAAAGCCTTGGTACAAAAGTAAAATCTAAATAAAGAAATAAAACTATTTTTTGCTGAATAGGAAAAATAGTTTTATTTTTTTTGAAGCCTTTTCATGGTGATTATGGTAAAATCGAGTTGGTAAGAAAGGATGAGATTTGATGAAAAAGATTCGTTTAGGGACTTCTGACCAGCTCGTATCCTCCGTCATTTTAGGTTGTATGCGGTTGAATGGTTCTGAGCAACCTGAAAAAGTGATTGAAACAGCTTTTGAAAATGGCATCAACTTTTTTGACCATGCGGATATTTACGGTGGTGGGGACTGTGAAACAATTTTTGCTCAAGCGTTAGCAAAAACTTCGCTAAAACGTGATGAATTATTTATCCAAACGAAATGCGGGATCGTACCAGGAAAGATGTTTGATTTCTCAAAAAAACACATCATTCAATCGGTTGAAGATAGCTTGCGTCGATTAGATATGGAATACGTTGATGCCTTGTTACTTCATCGTCCAGACACGCTCGTTGAACCCGAAGAAGTGGCGGAAGCGTTTGATGAGTTGGAACAATCTGGCAAGGTTCGTTTCTTTGGTGTGAGCAATCAAAAGCCAATGCAGATCGAGTTATTGAAAAAATATGTGAAACAGCCGTTACTGGCAAATCAATTACAGTTTGGTCTGAAACATTCCGAAATGATCGATCAGGGAATCCATGTGAACATGACGGATCAAGCAAGTATTGACCATGATGGCAGTATCCTAGATTATTCTCGTTTGCATGAGATGACAATCCAAGCGTGGTCGCCTTATCAATATGGCTTCTTTGAAGGTGTATTCATTGGAAATGAAAAATTCCCGGAATTGAATCAGTCGTTAAACGAACTGGCAGAAAAATATCAGACGACACCAACCGGTTTAGCTTCAGCATGGATCTTACGTCATCCTGCAAATATGCAAGTGATCGCTGGAACGATGAATCTGACAAGGATTGAAGAAATAGCGAAAGCATCAATGATCGATATGACACGAGAAGATTGGTATGCATTGTATCGTGCTGCTGGCAACATTTTGCCATAAAATAAAAGATATCGTTAGCCGACTCTCTGTTTTTTATGAGAAAGAGAGTCGGTTTTTACAAAAATAGAAAAACGATGAACAGTATCGAAGAAAAGAGGAGAATCAATGGATAAACAGTTAAGGAAACTATTACAAGATGAGAGAAAATACTTATACGCCGATTTTAGTACATTACATAAAACGCAACAAAAACTATATAATGAAATCATCAAAGAACAAAATAACTTATTGAATAAATTTCCTGAAAATGGAACACAAGCAAAAAAACTTATCGACCCAATCAATTCTTATGAAAATAAGATCGAAATGTGGGTAGCCAACGCCATGCGGATGGAAAAAATGGAGAAGCATATCCAATCTATTCGATTAAAACTACATGCGGGCTTTTCTCAGCCAAGCAAGGCTTTCGAAAGAATGGGCTATCAGGAAAATTCGGCAAGAATCATGCTTGAAAAACGAAATGAACAGTTTTATCCCAAGGTGTTTCAACAATTGATTTCAAATATTACTTCCTTCCTTGGTCAGAATGTCACTTTCGCCCGTGGTGAAGCAAAGATTCCGCAATCGGTTGATCTAAACCTAAGTAAAAAAACGTTACAAACACGTAAAGATCGTTTGTCAGCTGAATTTAAAGTACTACATAAAGAATCAAATGAATGGAAAAATGATTTGAAAACCTTAACGAAACAAGTGTTGAAGCATCGTGAAGATTTAGAAAATCCTGATTTTCGAATGGATTTTAAAAGAGGCTTGGAATCGCATCATTCCATTGAACATATTGCAGGACCCGTCATCAATTCGATCGAATCACTACATTCAAGTATGTTGAATTACGCAGAAAGTTTGATCCATTTAAATAAAAAAGAGGGAGAACTTTTTGAGACCAGAGCGCAAATCAACGGGAAAGAGCAGTATGTCAATGGGAGTCATACGCTGAAAAGCTTGAATTACCAGCGTGGTCAGGCACTAACTGATCTAAAAGCAATAAGCAAAGAATATTATACTCCTAAAGTGCTGTCAGCGATCGATTATGTACGTGGTCTAGGTGCAGGAGTACTAAGAACAGTTGATGTAGATAAGCATGTACAGACGGACAGAAAACTCCAACAAGTATCTCAGCTAAAAGCACAAGGCTCTTTCGCCGACCGTGCGAATCGTGCGAAAAAAATGGCGGGAGATTTCCAACAAAATCGCCCAACAACAAGCAACCACGAAAAAAGTCGTTAGGAATCATTGTGATTTCACAAACAAATAAGTAAAGTAAAATCAAAAAAAACGAACATTTTTTTAACGTTCGCTTTTTTTGTACGAAAACTTAATTAAAGGTAAAGTGAAACTTTTTTATAACAAAAAAGCTTGATTTTTTATTGAAATTACGTTAAATTACTTGAGGTGCTAAAAATAAGCACGTAAAAAGCAGATAATGTTCGTGTTTTTTGCGAATATGAAATCGAGAGGACGATATGATGAAAGTATTTGATTACGAAGATATTCAACTGATTCCTAATAAATGTATCGTAAACAGCCGTTCAGAATGTGATACAACTGTGACATTAGGTTCACATACATTTAAAATGCCGGTTGTACCAGCAAATATGCAAACGATCATTGATGAAACGATTGCGGAATTTTTAGCTGAAAATGGTTATTTCTATATCATGCATCGTTTTGAAGAAGAAGCAAGAATCCCATTTATCGAAAAAATGAAAGCAAGAAATTTAATTTCTTCTATTAGTGTAGGCGTGAAAAAGGACGAGTATGCTTTTGTAGAAGAATTAGCAGAAAAATCGCTTGTACCAGATTATATTACAATTGATATTGCCCATGGACATTCAAATGCTGTGATCGCGATGATCCAGCATATCAAAAAGCATTTACCAGATACGTTTGTCATTGCGGGGAACGTAGGGACGCCAGAAGCCGTTCGAGAATTGGAAAACGCTGGAGCAGATGCAACGAAAGTCGGCATTGGCCCAGGAAAAGTATGTATCACAAAAATCAAAACTGGTTTTGGTACTGGTGGTTGGCAATTAGCTGCACTAAGATGGTGCGCGAAAGCTGCCCGTAAACCCATCATTGCTGATGGTGGCATCCGTACGCCTGGAGACGTCGCGAAATCAGTGCGTTTTGGCGCGACGATGGTGATGATCGGCTCATTGTTTGCAGGGCACGAAGAATCACCAGGAGAAACAAAAGTAGAGAACGGCGTCGTTTACAAAGAATATTTTGGATCAGCCTCTGAATTCCAAAAAGGCGAAAAGAAAAATGTTGAAGGTAAGAAAATCTGGATCCAACACAAAGGATCTCTGAAAGATACGTTAGTTGAAATGCAACAAGACTTACAATCTTCGATTTCTTATGCCGGTGGTCGTGACTTAGAATCAATTCGTAAAGTCGATTATGTCATCGTTAAAAACTCTATTTTCAACGGAGATACGATTTAATTTAAAAGATTAGAAGATTGGTAGGAGAAATCTTGCCAATCTTTTTTTGCCATTTTTCTTTCTGTAAAAACTACGTTACAATAGTAGAAAGTAAACAATTGGAGAATCGTTATGTGGACGAAAATAAATAAAGAAAAAGGTTCTGTTTACCAACAAGTTATGGACCAAATCTTGAAGAACATCGAAAATGGACAATTGCAACCAGGAGATAAACTACCCTCGGAAAGACTATTTGCGGATTATTTTGGAGTGAATCGTACGACTGTTGTGCATGCGTTAGATGAATTGCGTGGACTAGGGATATTGGAAAGTCGTCAAGGGAGTGGTCGGTTTATTTCTTCGGTGACTTGGGGTGATTTTTCAGAGCCACGGATCGATTGGCGTCAATTGATCTCTGCAAGATACGATAAGATCGTTGATAGTTACGGAGAAAAAGTCAAAGATGCAAGTCGGAAATCCGATTTTTTAGATTTATATTCAAGTGAAATGCCGCTTGATGTATTACCTAATGTGAAGATGCCCAATTATACATTAGAAGGTATCTTAAAAGAAGAACAAGCCGTTTCCGTGTTTGGGTATCAACCGCTGATGGCGCAGATCAGAGAACGCTTGATCAGAAATAACGGATTTTCGTTTAAAAAAAGTCAATTGCTGATCACTGGTGGGGGACAACAAGCAATCTTTCTGATTTTACAAACGATTTTGTCCGTAGGAGATGCCGTTGCGGTGGAATCCCCAACCTTTTTCTACCGCTTGCCATTGTTTAAAGCACTTGGTACCCGCTTATTCGGTATTCCAATGGATGATCAAGGGATTGATTTAGGGAAATTGGAAGAAGCCATTCATAAGCATAAGATCAAAGCGGTCTTAGTCAATCCAAATTTTCAAAATCCGACAGGTACAGTGATGGCTGCTGAACGTCGCCAACGTTTAGTCGCGCTGTGCCGCAAATACCAATTGCCGATCATAGAAGATGATGTGTTTGCAGATTTAGCCTTTTCTCCAGAAAAACAAGCTTCGATCGCTCCGATCCATGTAATTGATCCGGAAAATGTGCTGTATGTCGGTTCGTTATCGCGCTTGTTAGGGGAAACGACTAAAATTGGTTGGATCGTCGGTCCAGCGATTTTGATCCAACGATTGTCTGAGGCACAAAAAATGATGGATGTCTCTTTGAGTATCTTTACACAAATGGCCGCAACTGCTGTTTTTGAATCTTCTTTTGACCAAAACATGGCAAGTCTGTGTCAACAACTAGAAAAGAACAGTCAGCTTTTACGTAGTTGGGTCGATTCGCAAGACTTCTTTCATTTAGCCCCTCTTGCAGGTGGATACTATGGCTGGCTGACTTGGGAGGGTGAAAAGTTCACGAAGGTATTAGCAGAAAGATTATTGCGTGAGGGGTTAGGTGTGGCGCCAGGTTATCTTTTTGGCGAAGACATCGGTTTAAGAATCAACTATAGCCGTATGAGCCCTGATGACCTGCCACTATTCGCTTCACGAATGGACAAATTACAAACATGGTTGGAAGAGAAAGAGAAGCAATAGCAAGAAAAGAAAGAGTAACTTTTGTTATTTTTTCTTTTCTTTTTTATTTTGTGAAGAAATTTCTGGAAAAGTTGACGTATTGCCTGTCAATCAAAAGAAATATGTAGTTGTACAGGCTTATTGTTTGTAAAAAAGCCTATGTTAAGGATAAAATTAAGATAAGTGATTTGTGTAATCACTCACTATCGAGAAAAAAATTAATACAGTGACTGGTAAAAGGTTGTAACAACTTGAATACAGAAAAGAAACGATTGTTATAAAAGGGGAGAAACATCTCTATGTTTTTTTAGAAAAAATGTAAACCGCTTACTATCTTGTGATTACCTTCACTATTTTAACAGAGATAGGGATTGTTATAATTTTTTTTAATGGTGAAAATTTATGCTTAAAGCTTGTATTTCGGAGGAATACGTGATAATTTATTAGTGAAGCCGGAGAAATAGTGATACAGATATCGTCGCTGTTTCAACCGCGGAATGAAGAGAGTTTCTTATAGATGAGAGAGGAATGTGTGATAAATGGCAAACAAGAAAACACCTATCGACTTCCAAGCGTTGCTTGAAGAAGTCAATTCAGATTTTCCGGTATACCAAGCACTTGATCAAGATGGGAAAGTAGTAAACCCTGATCTTGTTCCAGATTTGACAGATGAAGAGTTAGTAGAATTGATGACTAGCATGGTTTGGTCTCGTGTATTGGATCAACGCTCAACAGCATTGAACCGTCAAGGACGTTTAGGATTTTTTGCTCCTACTGCTGGACAAGAAGCAAGTCAATTAGCTAGTGCATTCGCTTTTGACAAAGAAGATGTACTATTACCAGGTTACCGTGATGTTCCACAATTGATCAAACACGGCTTACCTTTATCTCAAGCATTTCTATGGTCTCGTGGACATGCAGCTGGAAACTTCTACCCAGAAGAATTGAAAGCTCTACCACCACAAATCATCATTGGTGCACAATACGTCCAAGCAGCAGGTGTTGCATTAGGACTTAAAAAACGTAATAAGAAAAATGTTGTTTTCACTTATACAGGTGATGGCGGTTCTTCTCAAGGTGACTTCTATGAAGCAATCAACTTTGCTGGAGCTTACCATGCGAATGCTGTATTCTACATCCAAAACAATGGATTTGCGATTTCAACACCTCGTGAAAAACAAACAGCAGCGAAAACATTAGCGCAAAAAGCAGTAGCAGCTGGTATCCCTGGTATCCAAGTGGATGGTATGGACCCATTAGCTGTATATACTGTTTCAAAAATGGCACGTGACTGGGCAGTTTCTGGTAACGGACCTGTATTGATCGAAACATTGACTTACCGTTACGGTCCACATACATTATCTGGTGATGACCCAACGCGTTACCGTGAAAAAGACGTTGATGATGAATGGCAATTAAAAGATCCATTGATCCGTTTCCGTAAATACCTAACTGAAAAAGGATTGTGGAGCGAAGAAAAAGAAGAAGCAGTCATTGAACAAACAAAAGAAGAAATCAAAGCAGCAATTGCTGAAGCAGATAAAGTTCCAAAACAAAAAGTTTCAGATTTCTTGAAAAATATGTTTGAAGAAACACCACAAACAATCAAAGAACAAATTGCAATCTATGAAGCGAAGGAGTCGAAATAACCATGGCACAAAAAACAATGATTCAAGCAATCACAGATGCCTTAGCACTTGAACTTGAAAACGACGAAAACGTACTCGTTTTTGGTGAAGATGTCGGCAAAAACGGAGGCGTATTCCGTGCAACTGAAGGATTGCAAGAAAAGTTCGGTGAAGACCGCGTATTTGACACTCCTTTAGCAGAATCAGGTATTGCCGGATTAGGTTTCGGTTTAGCACTTGAAGGATTTCGTCCTGTCCCTGAAATCCAATTCTTTGGCTTTATTTTTGAAGCAATGGATGAAGTTGTAGCACAAATGGCTCGTACAAGATACCGTATGGGTGGAACAAGAAATATTCCAGTAACGATCCGTTCACCATTTGGTGGTGGTGTTCATACACCTGAATTACACTCAGATAACTTAGAAGGATTGATTGCTCAATCTCCTGGTATCCGTGTAGTGATTCCATCAAACCCATATGATGCAAAAGGATTATTGATTGCTTCTATTAGAAGTAATGACCCTGTTGTTTTCTTGGAGCATATGAAACTTTACCGTTCATTCCGTGAGGAAGTGCCAGATGAAGCGTACGAAGTGCCTTTAGACAAAGCCGCAGTGACTCGTGAAGGAACAGATGTATCGATCATCACTTACGGTGCAATGGTACGTGAAGCCATTAAGGCAGCAGATAATCTTGAAAAAGAAGGTATCTCTGTTGAGATCGTTGACCTACGAACAGTTGCTCCATTAGATGTTGAAACAATCATCAAATCTGTTGAAAAAACAGGACGTGTCGTTGTTGTTCAAGAAGCACAACGTCAAGCAGGCGTAAGCACTCAAGTAATCTCTGAAATCTCTGAACGTGCAATTCTTTCATTAGAAGCACCAATCGGACGCGTTTCTGCACCAGATACTGTTTTCCCATTCGGTCAAGCAGAAAACATCTGGTTGCCAAATGCTTCTGACATCGAAGCAAAAGTAAAAGAAATCGCAGAATTTTAAGGAAAGAAAGGACGTTAAAAACCCATGGCTTACCAATTTAAATTACCTGATATCGGTGAAGGTATCGCAGAAGGTGAAATCGTTAAATGGTTCGTTCAACCAGGCGATACGATCAATGAAGACGATACATTATTAGAAGTACAAAATGACAAATCAGTGGAAGAAATTCCATCTCCAGTGACAGGAACAGTGAAAAGCATCGTTGTTCCAGAAGGTACAGTCGCAAATGTTGGTGACGTATTAGTTGAGATCGATGCACCAGGACATGAAGGAAACGAAGACAGCGGAAGCGAAGGCGTGGCAGCTACTGAGCAAACGCCTGAAGCACCTGCTGCTGAACCAACAACAGAAAGTTCATCTGCATCAGCAGAAGCTTCTGAAGGTGGCGTATTCCAATTCAAATTACCTGATATCGGTGAAGGTATCGCAGAAGGTGAAATCGTTAAATGGTTTGTTAAAGCCGGTGACACGATCAATGAAGACGATACATTATTAGAAGTGCAAAATGACAAATCAGTGGAAGAAATTCCATCTCCAGTAACAGGGACTGTGAAAACAATCGTTGTTTCTGAAGGTACAGTCGCAAATGTTGGTGACGTATTGGTTGAGATCGACGCGCCAGGACACAATAGTGCACCTGCAAGCAAACCAGCGGCAGCAACTTCTGATGCAAAAGTGGAAACTTCAGGTTCTTCAAGTATCCCTGAAGCTGCAAACCCAGATAAACGCGTATTAGCAATGCCATCTGTTCGTCAATTCGCTCGCGAAAAAGACGTGGATATCAGCCAAGTTTCTGCAACTGGAAAAGGCGGACGTGTGACAAAAGAAGATATTGAAAACTTCTTATCTGGCGGAGGCGCTCCAGAAGCTGCAAGCAAACCTGCTGAATCAGCTGCACCGACAGAAGCATCTGCTGAAAAACCAGCTGAAACAAAAGCTGCTCCAGCAAAAGCATTCAAATCAAACTTAGGCGATCTAGAAGAACGTGTGGCATTGACACCAACACGTAAAGCAATTGCCAAAGCGATGGTCAACAGCAAACAAACAGCACCTCATGTCACTTTACATGATGAAGTTGAAGTAACAAATCTTTGGGATAACCGTAAGAAATTCAAAGAAGTGGCAGCTGCTAACGGTACGAAATTAACGTTCTTGCCTTACGTTGTCAAAGCGTTGACTGCGACAGTCAAAAAATTCCCAATCTTGAATGCGTCAATCGATGATGCAAAACAAGAAATCGTTTATAAAAATTATTACAATATCGGTATCGCAACAGATACAGACCATGGTTTGTATGTGCCAAACGTGAAAGATGCTGACCGTAAAGGAATGTTTGCGATCGCAGACGAAATCAACGAGAAAGCAAAACTTGCACATGATGGCAAACTAGCGGCAGACGATATGCGTAATGGAACGATCACGATCAGTAACATTGGTTCAGTTGGCGGCGGCTGGTTCACACCAGTAATCAACTACCCTGAAGTAGCAATCCTAGGTGTAGGAACAATTGCCCAACAACCAATCGTCAATGCTGAAGGAGAAATCGTTGTTGGCCGTGTGATGAAATTATCATTGAGTTTCGATCACCGAATCGTCGATGGTGCGACAGCACAACAAGCAATGAATAACATCAAACGTTTATTAGCTGATCCAGAGCTATTAATGATGGAAGGATGAGAAACAAATGGTAGTTGGAGATTTTGCTGTTGAATTAGATACAGTTGTAATCGGTGCGGGACCTGGTGGCTATGTCGCTGCCATCCGCGCTGCTGAAATGGGCCAAAAAGTAGCGATCATTGAAAGAGAATATATCGGCGGCGTTTGTTTGAACGTTGGTTGTATTCCTTCTAAAGCGTTGATCGCAGCAGGTCATCATTATCAAGAATCACTTGATTCATCGATGTTTGGTGTAACAAGTGAAAATGTCTCACTTGATTTTACAAAAACACAAGAGTGGAAAGACAACAAAGTAGTGAAAACATTGACTTCAGGTGTCGGCTACTTGTTGAAAAAACACAAAGTTGAAACGATCGAAGGCGAAGCATTCTTCGTAGATGATCATACATTACGTGTGATCCATCCGGATTCTGCTCAAACGTATTCATTCAACCATGCTATCGTTGCAACAGGTTCTCGTCCAATTGAAATCCCTGGATTCAAATTTGGTGGTCGTGTCTTAGATTCTACAGGTGGATTGAGCCTAACAGAAGTTCCTAAGAAATTCGTCATCATCGGCGGCGGGGTAATCGGTGCTGAACTTGGTGCGGCTTACGCAAACTTAGGTTCTGAAGTAACGATCCTTGAAGGTTCACCACAAATTTTACCTACGTATGAAAAAGACTTGGTGAAATTAGTGGAAGATGACTTCAAGAAAAAAGGCGTAACAGTCATTACAAATGCCATGGCTAAAGAATCAATCGACAATGGTGATAGCGTAACTGTAAAATATGCAGTAGACGGAAAAGAAGAATCAGTAACAGCTGACTACGTGATGGTCACTGTTGGACGTCGTCCGAATACTGAAGACATGGGCTTAGAACAAGCTGGTGTTGAAATCGGTGAACGTGGCTTGATCCCAGTTGATAATCAAGGACGTACAAACGTACCTAACATCTTTGCAATCGGCGACATCGTTCCAGGCGCTGCTTTAGCACATAAAGCAAGCTATGAAGCAAAAATCGCCGCAGAAGCAATCTCTGGCAAAAAAGTAGCCGTTGACTACAAAGCTATGCCAGCTGTTGCCTTTACTGATCCTGAATTAGCATCAGTAGGGATGACGATCAAAGAAGCAAAAGAAGCCGGACTAGAAGCAACTGCTTATAAATTCCCATTCTCTGGGAATGGTCGTGCATTATCATTAGGTAAAACAGAAGGCTTTATCCGCTTAGTGACAACCAATGAAGACAATGTCATCATCGGTGCGCAAATCGGTGGAGTTGGAGCGAGTGATATGGTTTCTGAACTTGCTTTGGCAATCGAATCAGGTATGAACGCTGAAGATATCGCGTTGACGATCCATCCACATCCATCTTTAGGTGAGATCACAATGGACGCAGCTGAATTAGCTTTAGGCTTACCGATTCATATTTAATCATTCAACTAAATGCAACTTTCTCTGAGAAGGGAGAGTTGTTTTTTTTATATTCTAAATTGCGACTATAAAATTATTATGTAAACTAAAATAGAGCAAAACCACTTGGAAGAAGTCTTCTTTCTATGATAAACTGAAAGGGATGAATAGAATAGGAGATAATATCTATGAATGAGTATCAATATCCATTAGACTTGGACTGGACCACTGAAGAAATGGTCATCGTGATGAACATGTGGGAGGCCCTCGAAAAAGCGAATGAACAAGGGATCAATAATCAGGAATTTCTAACAACCTATCAACAATTCAAAACAGTGATCAAATCGATCGGAGAAGAAAAACGATTAGGACGCGAATTTGAAAAAGCTTCTGGCTATTCGCTATACCGTACTATTCAAGAGGCAAAGAAGAACACCAACAAAATGCTAAAAATGAATGGGTGAGACGATGGAGAAAATGATTGAGGAAATAATTGGCTGGTTGGTAGCAGCAAAAGAAAAGATCCTTCATGCACAAAATGATCAACTAACAGTCGCAGAAAAAACGAATCGTAAAGATCTAGTGACAAACATGGATCGAGAAATCCAAGCATTTCTGATCAATAAAATCCATTCTGCCTATCCTCAAGCAAAAATTTTGGCAGAAGAAGAAGGATACAACAACTTATCGGATTTGAGTGGTCAAGTCTTTATCATTGACCCAATTGATGGTACGTTGAACTTCGTGGTACAAGGAGAAAATTTTTGTATCATGCTTGCTTATTACGAAGATGGAGTGGGACAGCTAGGATTCATTTATGATGTCATGCGAGATGAATTATACTGGGGCGGTAAAACGATCGGTGTTTACAAAAATGATGTGAAATTACCACAACCGCAAGACCTTCCATTAGATAAAGGATTAATAGCAATCAATAGCTATCTCTTCGGTCACGATCGATTCAATATCCATGCGATTGGTGAACAAAGTATCGGCGTTCGGATGTGTGGCTGTGCAGGCTTAGAATTGATTGCGATGTTAAAAGGAAACCACATCGGCTATATCTCTAATCTAAGTCCCTGGGATTACGCAGCTGGCAATGTTCTTTTGGAAGAGTTCGGTATGCGATATAGTGGGTTTTCCGGTGCGCCATTGACTTTCAGTGGCAGAGAATATTATTTAGCCGCAACTCCAACAGCCTATGAGACCATACTTGACATGCTTCAATTGGACTGATTATTTTTCTGAGTTTGAGATATGCCTATCAAATAGCTCTTATAAAATAAGTGGAGGACGATAAAATTGCTTTTTAAGCAACCTAGTCCTTCGCTTATTTGTTTAGTCAAATATAGTATCGGAATATTCATTTGTAGAATATGCTAGTGGAAGAGTTTTGTAATAGCTCCTTTTTTACATAAATTCGGATTTTTCGTGCTGTTTTGATTAGAAAAAGGGCAAATTATTAATTTTCTCGAAAAAATGAAAACATTTCACTATATTTCATGAAAAAAGTTTGGTATAATAAACAGTCGAGTAAAATTGCCCTGTGATAAAGAATCGATAAAAAAGGAGTTACTTAAATTGAATAAAAGAAATGACATCCGTAACGTAGCGATCATCGCCCACGTCGACCACGGAAAAACAACATTAGTTGATGAACTATTAAAACAATCTGACACATTAGACGCCCACACTCAATTACAAGAACGTGCGATGGACTCAAACGCACTTGAACAAGAACGTGGAATCACAATCTTAGCGAAAAATACAGCTGTTGATTATAAAGGGATTCGCGTCAATATCATGGATACACCTGGACACGCGGACTTCGGTGGTGAAGTAGAGCGTATCATGAAAATGGTAGACGGCGTTGTCTTAGTTGTAGATGCTTATGAAGGCACCATGCCTCAAACACGTTTCGTATTGAAAAAGGCTTTAGAGCAACATATCACACCGATCGTTGTTGTAAACAAGATTGACAAACCATCCGCTCGTCCTGAGTATGTGGTAGATGAAGTCTTAGAATTATTTATCGAATTAGGCGCAGACGATGATCAATTGGATTTCCCAGTGATCTACGCATCTGCTTTGAACGGAACATCAAGCTTATCCGATGATCCAGCGGACCAAGAACCAACAATGGCACCGATCTTTGATACAATTGTCGAAGCTATCCCTGCACCAGTTGACAATAGCGATGAACCTTTACAATTCCAAGTATCATTACTTGATTACAACGATTATGTTGGACGTATCGGTATCGGCCGTGTCTTCAGAGGAAAAATCAAAGTTGGTGACCAAGTATCACTGATCAAACTTGATGGCACAGTGAAGAAATTCCGTGTGACAAAATTATTTGGTTTCTTTGGCTTACAACGTTTAGAAATCCAAGAAGCTAAAGCTGGTGATTTGATCGCTGTCTCAGGAATGGAAGATATCTTCGTTGGGGAAACCGTTACACCAGTCGATCATCAAGAAGCATTACCGATTTTGCATATCGATGAACCAACATTACAAATGACTTTCTTAGTCAATAACTCTCCATTTGCTGGACGCGAAGGAAAATACGTGACATCACGTAAAATCGAAGAACGTTTGATGGCAGAATTACAAACAGACGTTTCACTTCGTGTTGAACCAACGAATTCACCAGATGCTTGGACAGTTTCAGGTCGTGGTGAACTTCACTTATCGATCTTGATCGAGAACATGCGTCGTGAAGGTTATGAATTACAAGTATCACGTCCAGAAGTTATCGAAAGAGAAATCGATGGCGTAAAATGTGAACCATTTGAACGTGTTCAAATCGACACACCAGAAGAATACATGGGTAGTGTCATCGAATCATTGAGCCAACGTAAAGGTGAAATGCAAGACATGGTCCATACAGGAAATGGTCAAATTCGTTTGACATTCTTGACACCTGCTCGTGGATTGATCGGTTACTCAACAGAGTTCTTATCAATGACTCGTGGTTACGGAATCATGAACCACACATTTGATCAATACTTGCCAATGCTTCCTGGCCAAATCGGCGGACGTCACCAAGGTGCGTTAGTATCCATCGATACAGGTAAAGCAACCACGTATTCAATCATGAGTATCGAAGAACGTGGTACTGTATTTGTTGAACCAGGAACAGAAGTATACGAAGGTATGATCATCGGTGAAAACAGCCGTGAGAATGACTTGACAGTCAATATCACAAAAGCAAAACAAATGACCAACGTTCGTTCTGCTAACAAAGATCAAACATCAGTCATCAAAAAACCAAAACAATTAACACTTGAAGAATCATTAGAATTCTTGAATGACGATGAATACTGTGAAGTAACTCCAGAAAACATCCGTCTAAGAAAACAAATCTTAGAAAAAAATGCACGTGAAAAAGCATCTAAAAAGAAAAAATAATTATTTTGACCGAATCTTAGAGAGAAATCTCTGAGGTACGGTTTTTTTTGTAACTTTTAAACCGATCAAAGATTATTCTTTTTCCTTGATAAGTAAAGTTAAATAACGCTGTTCTTTCAATTTTTACAAGTTAATATAGAAAAAATGGCGTTATCAAAAAATGATTTTAGTTTTAAACTTAACAAAGTAAAGTTTACCTATATTTATAGACATGGATGGAAGGTGAGACAAAAAAATAAAACAACGCTTCTGATTGAAAGATAAGAAAATAGCCATAACATTTTGAGAAGGAGGAGCGATGTCTTTAGATGAGAGAAATAGATACCATATAAGTAGCAACGCTCCTCCTGACGGGTAAGATCGAAGGAGGAACGTAAGGTGAGTATACGGAGAAAGATAATACATAGTGTTTTAGTGGGTGGTATGTTGTTAGGGAACTTGAATGGAGTGATTGTTCAAAGTGTATCGGCAGTTACTCAAAGAAACAATGAACAAGTAATTAGTAATAAAAAATCTCTAACTAACAATGTGATGGGAACGAAAGAAAATAATACGGTAAGTTCAAACAAAGCTAAAAAAGTAAATGAAAATAATTTGAATACAAGATATTCTGAAGAAGAAGTGAAAAAGATAATTGCAGAAGCTATAGATGATCGATTTGGTTATCTATATTCAGAAGCAATGAAATCCTTTGATCATAATTTTAAAATTGGTGAAGCAATTAAAGTAGAGGGAGATTATAGAACTTGGAATTTTCCAACTGAAGAGCCCTCAATACCTATTCCAGAAAGCTATTTAGTTGGTCAGATTTATTTAATAAACAGGATGACACTGAATCCGGAGTGGACTAGTGAAGGAATTACCAAAAGTGGTAATTGGCATGTCCGTTTTGAATTGAAAGATCGTGGGCAAACTCTTGATAATGCTGGAGCTACGATAACTATGACTAGATTAGCTAATAATCCAGTAAACGGAAATGAGATTCTTGAAAATGTTAGACTTGATCATTTATATTCACTTAGAAGTAATGGCTTTGGTATAGAATTATATAGAATGAATGGTAACGTTTCATTTCTATCTGCTGAACAAGCAATAGGTGATATTAAAGTAACAGTAAAAAATGGACCTCACAATTTAGATGAGGGACAAGACGTTGCAAATTTAAAATTGCTAGATTATCTAGATGTTAGCAATGCGAAAGGAACCGTTTCTGCTAGTTGGGTAGAAAAACCAGACACATCAAAAGTCGGCGAGCAAAAAGGGAAAGTCAAAGTTACTGATTCAGTCACTTCCAGAGAGACAATCGTTGATGTGCCATTCAATGTCAAACCTGGTCCATTACGAATGACAGCTAAATCAGGAAACTTTGAAGTTTATCAATATGATCGCTTACCAGATCCTAAAGACTATTTCGAGGTTCCAAATGCGAACGGAACTTATATCGTCGAATGGTTAAGCAATGTAAATACAAATGTTTCGGGAGTACAAAATTGGCAAGCAAAAGCTACTGCGGAAGATGGGCGAACTGCTGAAGCTTCTGTAACAATCAATGTCAAACCTCATGAAGGTCTGAAGGTCCAATTGAAACCCATTGAAGATCGAGTAATGGGGAATGAGTATCCATCCTTTGCTTCTAATTTTAAGGATTATATTGATTCTGTGACCATGAACGGTGTACCAGTTGCAGTCGATGATTTGGAGTTTGTTGAGGCAGAATCAAGTGAACCCAATTTCACATATACAGGCACGCAGCCAGTTAAGTTGACGGTACAAACACGGCATTCAAACAGTGGTGTGATGATCAAAGGAACCGGAGAAACGACCGTCAATGTTCTTTGGGGACATACGATTTATATGCGATCGGCAACCGGAGCTTCAGCGGGATCATTTTCTTTAAAAACGGATAATTCAGGAAATCCAACAGCCAAAATCGTTTTTGGTACAGGAATTCCTTCAGCAATGAATGTTGCAGTTGGACCTCTATCCTCACCATTTTCATTGTATTACTCATTTGAAGTTTTAAGAGGAAATACAGTTGTTTATAGTCAGGACGTCTCCAATCGTGCCACATTACAACAAATCATGGATCAATTTGGAAACACCTCATCAACGATCGATGTCCGTTACGATGATGTCATTAAGATCTATCATCCAGAACGAACGCCGAATAGTTCAGTCGTGATGATCGATGAAAAAGAAGAGGATTATACCTATGATTCTGAGTATGCATACTATAAGATCACACCGTATGGATTTGATCCGTTTCCGGTATTAGATGCAGAATCTTCGCAAAAAAGCTTTGTACTTGGAGAAAATACCTCTATGATTGAACCAGCCTCTTTATTGAAAAATGTAACCATCAATGGTCGTACAATCGATAGTAAGGATTATACCGTAGAAGCTCTTGTTGATTTTGATACTCATGCGATTGGTGCGAGAAAAATGAATCTAAATGTCACAACGAATGATGGTCTAGCAACGAAAGAATTCGAAGTCGATTATCAAGTCAAATGGGGTAGTACATTCGTATTGAAAGGCTTGGATAATGCAACCGTTGGAGCATTTAGTCTACTGAAAGAAAACGATCAATGGGCATTGCATGCTAGTCCAGGTGTAAGTGGGACGGACTTGAGTCAACCGGTCAATAATCATTTTGGACGAGACACCTACTATGGCATTGAAGTGATCGAAAATATTACCACCAAGTATCAATATAACGTACTAGGGAATCAATCGATTAGAGAAGGAATCGAAGGGTTCAATCAAGGAAAACCTTTGAATGTCAAACAAGGCGACGTCATCAAAGTGTATCATGCAGAACCAACAGGTAATAGTTTATTGATGCAAGATGAATTAGCAAAGGACTTTACGATGGGTTCAAATGATGCCTATTACGAAGTCACAGAACATGGGTTAGAACCGATCCTCGCGATTTCTACGGATACCAAACCACAAGAATTTAGCTTAGGTGATGATGCCACGGGGATTGATGGAACGCAACTGATCAATCAGGTAACGATCAACGGTACCGAGCTAACACCGGATCTATATACAGTGAAACAATTAGGAAACTTCGATACAACCACAGTCGGTCAAAAAGAACTTGCTATCCAATTTGACACGAAAGATGGGGTAGTATCAAAAGTCATCACAGTGCCTTATGAAGTGAAATGGGGCAGAACGATTGTGATGAAATCTAGCACTGGTGGTTCAGCAGGTGTTTTCTCACTGCAAACTACTAATACGACCAGACAATTGAAAATCCATCATGGGTTTGACTCGCCATTAGATGAGCGCTTAGGAAACGATCAAGACCTCTATTATTCAATTGAAGTCTTACGTGGCGAAAGAGTCCAGTATAGTCAAGAAGTCCCAGGTCGTGTCACGCTACAAGACGTCATCAACGGTTTTGGAACTAATGGTACTCAAGCTGTCACTGTCCAGTTAGATGATGTGATCAAAATTTATCACCCGCAAAAATCTCCTGGTAGCTCGGTACTGATGGTCGATGAACTAGAAGAGGACTTCACGTATGGTTCAGATTATGCGTATTACAAAGTAACGACTTATGGTTTTGAAGCAATGCCAGTCATGGAAGTCCATACAGCTAATAAAGCATTTTATCTCGCGCAAGATGTGACTACTGCAGCTGATGCTGAATTAATTGATCGTGTGACGATCAACGGCAAAACAGTTGATCCAGAGGAATACACAATCGAAAGACGTTCAGAAATCGATACGACGACGGTAGGAAATAAAAACGTCGCTATGCGTGTGAAAATGAACGATGGTTTAACTAGTGTACAAGTTGAACTTCCTTATCAAGTCAAATGGGGAAGTACATTTATTCTGAAAGGTGAAGAAAAAGAAGGGAAAAAAGGTATCGTCGGTTCTTTTAGTCTGCTTGATCAAAATGACCAGTTGGCTATCTATGCCACAAAAGGTGAAGATGAAACAGAACTTAATGCGCCAGTCAATTCTGCTTATGGTCGTAATGCCTATTATCGAATCGATATCCTAGCAGATCCTAAAAATAAAGCCAATAGTTTATTTCCCGATAACATCAAATATACTTATGAAGTGGCAGGTAATCAAACGGTTCGTCAAGCAATCGAAGGGTTCAATAATGGGCAATCATTACCTGTGGAAGAAGGAGACATTTTCCGTGTCTACCATGCAGAAACAGATAACCAGAACTTACTGATGTGGGATGATATCGTCAAAAACTATACAGCTGGGTTGAATTACGCTTATTATGAAGTCAAGAATGGAGAGTTTGAGCCAATTACGATGATCCACGCAGATGTTGCTAGTCAGGAACTTGTCTTAGGTGAAGATACCAGTGAAGTAGACGTGACAACGTTGATTGACAATGTTGCATTTAACGGACAGAGTTTGAACACAGAGCTTTATAAAGTAGAACAAACGGGAGCGTTTGATACGCATACGACAGGAGAAAAAACAGTAACGGTAAAAGTATCAACGGCAGATGGTGTTTCTTCGACTGACATCGAAGTGCCATATGAAGTGAAATGGGGCAGCACGATCCATTTAAAAAATCGTAAAGGTGAAACGGTTGGATCATTTGGACTACTTAAAAACAGCAAACAAATCGAGATCCAATCTGTCCAAGGAACCGATCAAACAGTGTTGAAGAATCGAGTGAATGAATACGATGACACCGAAGTATATTATGGAATCGAAATTCTCAACGAACGTAAGCAAAGCAAATATCAATACGAGGTTCGTGGTACACAAACGATCGAGCAAGCAATTTCACGTTTTAATACTGGTAAATCACTGGCGGTGACCCCAGGTGATATCGTGAAGGTTTATCACGTAGATACTAGTAACAATTTATTGATGGCAGAAGAGAACGAACGAAACTACACCTATGGCAGTAATTACGCTTATTATAAGGTAACAGATTATGGTTTTGAGCCTACAGGTGAGTTAACAGTTGAACCTGCTCAGCCTTCTTTTGCACAAGGCACTGAAAGAGTTGACCTGAAATCGTTAGTAAAAGAAGTTAAAGTCAATGGACGTGTAATACCTAAAAATGTCTATACTGTTTCTTTAGATGGGTCATCTGAAATCGATACAGAAACTATGGGAAGTCGCTTTGTTTCTCTCGATGTCAAAGTGGACCGGAGTTATGGGAGTTTATCTACTCGTACAGAATCTTCCTATGAAATCGTTGAACCTGGCCAAGAAACAACGCCAGGAGAAGAGGACGCTAGTGCAGAAGATGGTACTGGCACATCCAACGACCCAAATGCAGATGGAATTTCAGCAGAGACTGGTTTAGGTGAGGGTTCCGCAGCAGAAGGTGATGAGAGCAAATTGCCACAAACCAATCAAACCATCAATCGAGTACTGCCATATATTGGTGCATGTTTCGTACTAGTAGTAGGATTTGTTTTATGGAAACGAAAAATGTCTAAAAAATCGTTTGATAAACAGTAACCGATAGTTAAAATGACAACGAAGCAGTTGAAAGAGCGAAAGTGATAATTACTTTGGCATCCTTTCAACTGTTTTTTTATGATCACTAAAGGAGTCACGGACAAGAAATATAAAAATAAATCCTATGAGCAAAAAACAAAATTCTCATAATAGGAAGTCAATCATTAGCTGTGGAGAACTTAAAGAAACAAAAAATGAAAGCAAGAATGGCAAGATGAATTTTTTAAAGAACTTTTAAAAGACTCGAAATGCTCTATTTTTAGTTTCACAAACGGTATTTTGTTTCACGGAGTGAGACTTGCTCTTATGAGCAGACAGAAGTAGAATAGATAGTACATGTCAAATGAATCATTGGAGAAAATGCGTAATTAATAGTTAGATGAAAGAAGTAAAACTTGAAAGTGTAAAAACAAACAGAAATCGAGGAGGGCGCATGTGGAGCAGTTATTAAAAAAATATTTTGGATATGAGCTTTTCCGCCCAGGCCAAAAAGAAATCATTGAAAAAATTATGGCTCAAGAAGATGTCTTGGGTATCATGCCGACTGGAAGCGGAAAATCAATATGTTATCAGCTACCTGCGCTAGCCTTGGAAGGGTTGACGATCGTCGTTTCTCCCTTGATCTCTTTGATGAAAGATCAAGTGGATGCTGCGAATCAACTGGGGATTGCTGCTACGTTTATCAATAGTTCATTAGAAGGATATGAAGTGGCACAACGTTTTCGTTCATTAGATGAGGGAAAGTATCAATTGTTATATGTTGCACCAGAACGTTTTATCATGCCTGATTTTATCCAAGCGATGAATCGTTGGTCCGTTCGCTTGATTGCCATTGATGAAGCCCACTGTATCTCGCAATGGGGGCATGATTTTAGACCCAGTTATTTGCAGATGGCGAATATTTTAGAAGGTATTCCTCAGCGTCCGCCCATCGTGGCCTTGACAGCAACTGCTACTGTCCCTGTAGCAACAGATATCAAAAGACTTTTAAAAATCCCTGAAAAGAACCATATTCAAACTGGATTTGCACGAGAAAATCTAAGGTTGCAGGTTATCAAAGATCAAAAAAAAGAACAATATTTGGTCGAGTATTTAAAAGTGAATCAAAATCAATCAGGCATCATTTATGCCGCGACTAGAAAAGAAGTGGATCGACTATATCAGTTGTTGGCGAAATTTGGTTTTTCCGTTGGCAGATACCACGGCGGTATTTCAGAAAGGGAACGGACGGAAATGCAAGAAGCTTTCCTCTATGATCGTATCCAACTATTAGTAGCAACCAACGCTTTTGGAATGGGAATCAATAAAAGTAATATTCGGTTTGTCATTCACTACCAAATACCAGGTTCATTAGAAGCATATTATCAGGAAGCTGGTCGTGCCGGAAGAGATGGCTTACCTAGTGAAGCCATTTTGCTATTTGCGCCACAAGATGTGCAAGTCCAAAAGTTTTTTGTTCAACAATCGCAACGTGAGGAAGCACAAAAACATAAGGAATACGACAAGATCCGAGCCATGACTGAATACGTCCATATCGAATCCTGTCTGCAACAATATATTCTTTCTTACTTTGGAGAAGCAAGCGAGCCTTGTCAGCGTTGTGGCAACTGTCTTGATGATCGTGAACTGGTCGATGTGACCACAGAAACGCAAATGGTTTTGTCTTGTTTGAAACGAATGGGTGAAAACTACGGAAAACAATTACTAATGAAAGTCCTTGCCGGATCAAAAGATCAGAAAATCAAACAGTTTCAGTTTGATCGATTGTCTACGTATGGTCTACTAAGGAATCTGTCACAAAAAAATATATTGCAGTTGATCGACTATCTGATTTCAAGTGGCTACTTACTTGCGGCTAGTGGTGAATACCCTGTTTTAAAAGTCAGCGATCTTGGGGTGCAAGTGCTTATGGGAAAAGTAACTGTACACAAAAAGGAACCCAAAAAAGTGCAACAATTGTCGCATGATGAAACAGATGGTCTATTTGAAGTATTACGCCAGTTACGGACCGATTTAGCTGCTGACGCGGGCGTTCCACCATACGTTGTTTTTTCAGATGCAACACTCAAAGAAATGAGTCGTAATCGTCCAAAAGACCGATTGGCACTTCTCCAAATCAAAGGGGTAGGACAAAGCAAGCTCGATAAGTATGGTGAAATGTTCTTGCAATCAATCCAAAATTTCCAAGAAAGCGCTACGCAAAGTGATAGTGAAAAAACATAAAAAAAAGCCTAGATAAATCTAGGTTCTTGCTCAGTTATCGCGTAAAATATGCTATAATGAATGAACTTAGAAATGGAGGGAAAGGCAAATGGATTCTCTTTCAAAAGAGACGGCACTTAATGTGTTGATTGATGAGGCAGATCGCATCAAGCGTTTGATCCAAAATCAAACAAACAGTCTTTGTATCTCACAATGTAAAGCCTTTGAAGAGGTAGTCGATACACAAATGTATGGATTTTCTCAACAAGTGAGTTTTGCAATACGTGTAGGGATCATTGAAAAAAAAGAAGGGCAACTGATGCTCAGTGAGTTAGAACGTCAATTGAATCACTTATACAATGAAGTTTACCGAGAAAATTATGATAAAAAAGAAAGTGGCAAGGGGGAATAAACTTGCCGAATAAAGTAAAAAAAAGGCATCTGTTGGATTACAGTATTTTAATTCCATATTTGATTTTATGTATCATCGGATTGATCATGGTTTACAGTTCTACGTCCTACTTGTTATTAGCAAATGGGAGCAATCCAGCGTCATCGGTCATCAATCAGAGTATTTTTTGGGTGCTTAGCTTGATCGTTATTGCACTCCTATACAAAATGAAAATCGGTGTATTGAAAAATCAGCGATTGATCATGGCGGCTATCGCAGTCTTGACGATTTTATTATTGATCGTCTTATTTTTTGGGGAAGAACGAAATGGGGCAAAAGGTTGGCTTGAGATTGCCGGATTTTCTATCCAGCCCGCCGAATACCTAAAAATCATTGCCATCTGGTATCTTTCCTTTACTTTGTCACAGAGACAAATGAGTGTGCAAAAAAACTTCATTGCAACGGTCAAACGACCTTTATTGTTAGTTCTTGCCTTGACTGTGTTAGTGGCAAGTCTACCCGATTTTGGGAATGCAACGGTTATTTTTTTGATCATCATCGTGTTACTCTTAGCTAGCGGCGTCAATTATTTTTACACCTTGATCGTTGGTGTCGGAGGAATCATTTTTAGTGTGATAACAATTTGGTTGATCAACGTGACCCAAGGGAAACTTTTCCCAGGTCGCTTACAATATATCTATCATCGTTTTGAGATTTTTCAAAACCCTTTTTCTGATGAATTGAATAACGGACACCAAATGGTGAATGGTTATTATGCGATGTTCAACGGTGGTCTATTCGGTCGCGGATTAGGGAATAGTATCCAGAAAAAAGGATTTCTACAAGAAGCGCAAACCGACTTTATCTATGCCATCGTAGTAGAAGAATTAGGCGTGATCATGGGTATTTTGATCTTAGCTTTATTGATGTTCATGATCGCCCGTATCATCTTAGTGGGGATCCGCTCAAAAGATCCATTCAATTCTTTGCTATGTATCGGAATCGGTTCGATGTTTCTGATCCAAGTATTTGTCAACCTTGGCGGGATCACTGGGATCATCCCACTGACAGGGATCACATTCCCATTCTTGAGTCAAGGTGGTTCGAGTTTACTGATGCTTTCGATCTGCGTAGGTTTCGTCCTGAATATCAGCGCAGATGAGAAACGTAAGAGTTTAGGTATTTACTAAAATTGACGTAGGAGTGATTCGATGAGAAAAGTTTTGGTAGCTAACAGAGGAGAAATTGCTGTACGGGTATTTCGTGCGTGTACAGAATTAGGGATCCAAACTGTAGGTGTCTATGCAGAAGAAGATGAATATTCCGTGCATCGCTTTAAAGCGGATGAGGCATATCTGGTTGGTAAAGGAAAAAGACCGATAGATGCGTATCTTGATATTGAAGGGATTCTTGAGATTGCTAAGGCTAGTGGAGCAGACGCGATCCATCCCGGCTACGGATTATTATCTGAGAACTTACACTTTGCTACACGTTGTAAAGAAGAAGGCATCACTTTTGTTGGGCCAGAACTACATCATCTTGATATTTTTGGTGACAAGATCAAAGCGAAAACAGCAGCAATCGAAGCTGGTATCGCATCGATCCCTGGGACAGATGGACCAGTAGAGTCAATTGAAGAAGTTTTATCATTTGCTGAACGTCATGGCTATCCAGTAATGATCAAAGCAGCACTAGGCGGTGGCGGTCGTGGGATGCGTGTAGCATATGACGAAAAAGGCGCTCGTGAAGGATATGAGCGTGCAAAAAGCGAAGCGAAAGCCGCATTTGGTAGTGATGAAGTCTATGTTGAAAAGTATATCGCTGATCCAAAACACATCGAGGTCCAGATCTTAGGGGATACCCATGGGAACATCATCCATCTATTTGAACGTGATTGTTCGGTCCAGCGGCGTCATCAAAAAGTCGTAGAAGTCGCTCCTTGCGTTTCTATGAATGAGCAGCAACGTCAACGTATATGTGATGCCGCTGTCCAATTGATGAAGCATGTGGGATATGTCAATGCAGGAACAGTCGAATTTTTAGTGGAGAATGACGAATTTTATTTTATTGAAGTCAACCCACGTGTTCAAGTGGAACATACGATCACTGAGATGATCACGGATGTCGATATCGTGACGACTCAATTATTGATTGCACAAGGGAAAGATCTGCATAAAGAAATCGGATTGCCACAGCAAAGCGAAATAAAAATCAAAGGTTCAGCCATCCAATGTCGGATCACAACGGAAGACCCATTGAGTAACTTTCTACCAGATACTGGTAAGATCGATACGTATCGCTCACCAGGTGGAATGGGCGTCCGCTTAGATGTAGGGAATGCCTATGCAGGCTACATCGTTACCCCATATTTTGATTCACTTTTAGTAAAAGTTTGTACACATGCGGCTGACTTTGCAACAGCGATCCAAAAAATGGAACGTTGTTTGAGAGAATTCCGTATCCGTGGAGTGAAAACAAATATTCCATTTATGTTGAATGTCATCTTGCATCCAGAATTTCAATCAGGACAAGCCAAAACGACGTTTATCGATAGTACCAATGAATTATTTGATTTCCCACGCTTACGTGACCGTGGAAATAAAACAATGAAATATATCGGAGAAATCACGGTAAATGGTTTTCCTGGTATCGAACGTGGTGAAAAACCATATTACGATGCACCACGTATGCCCAAAGAGCTGATCACTCGCCCAGATTATATCACAGCTAAAAATGTCTTAGACAAAGACGGTGCTTCCGCGTTAGTCGATTGGGTCAAACAACAAGAAAACGTGTTATTGACAGATACCACGTTTAGAGATGCCCATCAAAGCTTATTGGCAACTCGTGTGCGTACAAAAGATTTTAAAGAAATCGCACGTTTGACTGGTGAAGGACTTCCAGAGCTGTTTTCAAGTGAAATGTGGGGTGGCGCGACGTTTGACGTCGCCTATCGTTTCTTGAATGAGGACCCATGGAAACGCCTGAGAAAGATTCGCTCATTGATGCCGAATACTTTATTGCAAATGCTCTTTAGAGGATCGAATGCTGTCGGTTACTCCAACTACCCAGACAATGTGATCGCTGAATTTATCAAAGAAGCAGCGACACAAGGGATCGATGTCTTCCGGATCTTTGACAGTCTGAACTGGGTACCGCAAATGGAAAAGAGTATCCAAGCCGTTCGTGATACAGGGAAAATTGCAGAAGCGACGATTTGCTACACAGGTGATATCAATGATCCAAGTCGTGCGAAATACAATGTGCAATATTACAAGGACATGGCAAAAGAGCTGGAACAGTTAGGCGCTCATATGATCGCCATCAAAGATATGGCAGGACTGTTGAAACCGCAAGCTGCTTATCGCTTGATCAGTGAATTGAAGGCGACAACGGATCTACCAATCCATTTACACACACATGATACGAGTGGCAATGGCATCATCACTTACTCAGCAGCAACCAAAGCGGGTGTCGATATTGTCGATGTAGCGATGAGTGCGATGAGCGGAAATACTAGCCAACCAAGTATGAGCAGTTTGTATTACGCTTTGGTCAATGGGCCACGTGTACCAGAAATCAATATTGAAAATGCGCAACAGTTGAATCACTACTGGGAAGATGTTCGCATGTATTACAAACCATTTGAGAATGGCTTGAATGCCCCTGAAACTGAAGTTTATATGCACGAGATGCCAGGTGGACAATACTCGAACTTACAACAACAAGCCAAAGCAGTTGGTTTAGGTCATCGTTGGGATGACATCAAAAAAATGTACCACACGGTGAACCTGATGTTTGGCGATATCGTCAAAGTCACGCCTTCTTCTAAAGTTGTAGGCGATATGGCTTTGTTCATGGTCCAAAATGAATTGAGCGAAGAAGACATTTATGAAAAAGGCGAGACCTTGAGTTTTCCGGAATCAGTCGTTACCTTCTTCCAAGGTGAATTAGGCCAACCAGTTGGCGGATTCCCAGAAAAACTCCAAAAGATCATTTTGAAAGGTCGTCCAGCAATCACTGAACGTCCAGGATTGTTCGCTGAAACAGTGGACTTCGAAAAAGTCAAAGCAGAATTAGCTAAAAAGATCGGATATGAACCAAAACAAGAAGAAGTCTTGAGTTACTTGATGTATCCACAAGTCTTCTTGGATTATCAAACCGCTTATAATCAATTTGGCGATGTCACATTACTGGATACACCGACTTTCTTCCAAGGGATTCGTTTAGGGGAAACGGTCAACGTTCAAATCGAAAAAGGCAAGATCCTGATCATTCGCTTAGACGAAATCGGTGAACCTGATATTGAAGGGAATCGTGTGTTATTCTTTAATTTGAACGGTCAACGAAGAGAAATCACCGTCAAAGATACGTCGATCGTCAGTGCGGTAAAAACTAGACGAAAAGCAGAACCAACAAATCGCGAACAAATCGGTGCGACGATGTCCGGTTCAGTTTTAGACGTCTTGGTGAAAAAAGGCGATACAGTCAAAAGAGGCGATACATTGATGGTCACTGAAGCAATGAAGATGGAAACAGCCATTGAAGCACCATTCGATGGAGAAATAGCACATCTCTATGTTGTTGCTGGCGAACCCATTTCCTCAGGAGATCTATTAATCGAAGTTACAGAAAAATAAGAAAGGAGAGGGAACATTTGAAACGACTAGGTCTATTTATAGCAACACTACTATTCGTCACGTCGGCTTTATATTTGGAGCCAGTAGTGTTCCCTCCCAAACTTGAAACATCCACGCAAGACCAACAACTGATAGGAAATCAAAATCAGGTAACGTCTTGGAAATACCAGGAGCTAAATGCGACTGGCTTTTCTACATATATTGGTCGATCAGTCACCGAATTAGAAGCAGAGATTGGTTCACCTAAAGATCGTTTGACGAGCGGATTCGGCTTTGAGATTAGATATTATCAAGATCCAATTCAACAAATCGTACTTGAAGCAAATATACAAAATGACCGAGTGGAGGCTATCAAAGTTTTAAATGCGAACGCAACTAGTTTGACCCCATTTGCCGTTGGCATGACTATGCAGGATCTGACAGAGATTACAACGATTTTTCCGAACTTCACATTCGAGTATGAAGAGACAGAAGTCGGAATCGAGTTAACTGAAGAAGACATGAATTATCGTCCCTTGATTGCTTTTGACAACGGTACATTTGCGATGCTTTTCTTTGATCAAGACACAGGTGGATTATTTTCAACAGTTTATTTAAACAAGAAAAGCTTATTGAAATTAATGCCTTATCAGGTCTTTGGAGAAGGATTGCCCCACTACGAAATGGAGAGTTCAGCAGACTGGGAAAGTATCAATCAGTCAAGAGAGCGTGTCATCACTCGAGTATTGACGAGATTACGCCAAGAAGCTGAACTGCCTGATTATCATTACTCTCCAGATTTTATGATCCAAACGAATGTACTGTTAACAGACTTTATCGACCAGCCAGAAGAATGGTTGGCAGAAAATCGTTTGGCAGAGTGGCAGATGGCAACACAGACTTCCCAAACGACAGTTAAATTTACGTTGTCAAATGATGAAATCAATCGCTTAGTGGAAAAACGACAATTAGATCAAACAACTGGAATTTTCATGCATCCAATCATTGATCCGACTTTTTCAGTTTTATTGTTATATACTGATCCTTATTATCATGATCGATTCTTGGAAAAAGAACCAACACAGTTAGGCGTTGCGTTTTCGAAAGAAAACATGTTAGTCTTAATGAAGGAAAAAGAGGAGACTAGTGAAAGCAGTGATAATCAATGAGGAGTTGTTTGAACTGGAGGACCAGTGTCATCAGCTTGTTCAAACGATTGTAACAAGTGAAATGATGGAACAATATCTCAAAACTAAAAAAGAGATGGAAACTTCTATCAACGTCAACCAGTTAAAAAATGATTTTATTGTAAGCAGACAAGCATTTGAAGAAATTTCACCTTATGGAAAGTACGTTCCAGAGTTTCGTGAAAAACAACGAACTGTACGACAAGCCAAAAGGCAGTTGGATCTAAATGAAGAAGTAGCTGCTTTTCGAATAAGTGAAACAGAATTACAAAAGATACTAGATTCCATTGGAAAACAACTTGCACATACGATTTCGACGGAGATCAAAATCAGTGCAGGTAGTCCATTTTTTGAAAAAAGTGAAGGGTGCGGAGGAAACTGCCATGGACATAGAAAATAAAGAATTTGAACAAACACATCGGCGAGGGTTAGTCGTGTGGGTATATAGTTTAAAACAATTGAAAAATCTTCGCAAATTTGGTTTAGTGCATTATGTCTCTCGTAAAATGAAGTATGTGATCATGTATTTAAATGAAGACAACTATGAACAAACGGAAGAAAGGATCAAGAAATTACATTTCGTACGAAATGTCGAACGTTCTTATCGACCAGATATCGAAATGAATTTTGCTGAAAAAATCGGTAAAAAGGCGGACACAAAAGAAGAAGGCTTCGAGATCGAAGAATTAAACACAAAGATCCGCTTAGCTGAACACGTTTTCTAGTAAAGAGAGTCTAGCGTTATAGTTAATAAAATCGACGAAAATGAAGAAAATGTGATAAAAAGATTTTGAATAGTTATAAAAAGTTAAATTAAGAAAAAATAGACTTGAGAATTGACGATTTTAGTCGGAATCAAGTCTATTTTTTTGGTATACTAATAACAGTATGTTTCAAGGAGTGAGTAGATGCGAGTAATTTCAGGAGATTACGGCGGTCGCCGTTTAAAAAGTTTAGCAGGGCCAAATACTCGACCGACGTCTGATAAAGTCAAAGAGTCGATATTCAACATGATCGGTCCTTATTTTAATAGAGAGGTCGTTTTGGATCTTTACTCAGGAAGCGGGGGTCTAGCGATCGAAGCTGTTTCCAGAGGCTGTAGCTACGCAATCTGCGTGGAGAAAAACTATCAAGCACTAAAAATAATCAAAGAAAATATTGAAATCACAAAAGAACCGAACAAATTCAATACAATGAAATTAGATGCTGATAAAGCGATTGAGTCACTGGCGAAAGAGGATCAAAAGATTGATATTCTATTTTTAGATCCACCTTATGCCAAACAAAAAATCGTCGATCAAATTGAACGTATGGAAGAATTGGCTCTTTTTCAGGACGCTGCCTTGATCGTATGCGAAACAGATAAGTCAGTGGAGCTTCCTGAGACAATAGGAAATTTTCAACAAATCAAACAGCAGACCTATGGCATCTCTGCGGTGACCATTTATAGAAAAGAGGAAATATAAATGAGAAGAGCGTTATTTCCAGGGAGTTTCGACCCATTGACTATGGGTCATTTAGACACGATCGAACGAGCTGCGAAGTTGTTTGATGAAGTGATCATCGGTATCTTTATCAATACATCAAAAAAAACATTGTTCACGGCTGAGGAACGCTTGGAATTGATCACACAAGCAGTCGCACACTTAGAAAATGTCCGAGTGATCCACCAAGAGACACAGTTGACAGTGACGACGGCAAAAGAACTAGGTGTTCAAGCGTTGGTTCGAGGTGTTCGTAGCTTCAAAGATTTTGAATATGAACGTGACATTGCGCAAATGAATCATCATTTGAGTCATGAATTGGAGACGGTGCTTTTTATGGCAAAACCAGAGTATAGCCATATCAGCTCAAGTATGCTTAAAGAGGTTCTTTATTTTGGTGGGGACGTGAGCACCTATTTACCTACTGTGATCAACGAAGCATTAGCTAGAAAGCGTGAAAGTGATGCAGAATAAGAAATGGTGGAAAACGTTATCCGTGATCCTTTTAGGCACATTATTAGCAGGCTTTGTCATTGTGCCTTTACCCTATTACGTGGAAGCTCCAGGTGCCACGATCGATCTTAAAGATATGATCACAGTCAATGATCAAGAAGATAAAGAATCAGGCTCTTTCTCTCTCACTTCTGTAGGAATCAGAAGAGCAACAGGATTTGGTGTCGTCTCCGCACTAATGTCAGATTTCAAAGATGTTATCAGTGAAGAAGAGTTGACTGGTGGAGCGACAAATGAAGAATATAATCAGATGCAAAAATATTATATGGAATCCTCACAAAATGCCGCCATTGAGCAAGCCTTGAAACTAGCGAATATTCCTTATACGATGGAATTTAAAGGTGTCTATGTCATGGGCGTCGAAAAAAATTCGAGCTTTTACAAAAAATTATCTGTTGGTGATACAGTCACAAAAGTAGATGGGATGAGTTTCAAGAGTGCGGAAGAATTTATGGAGTACGTGAAAGGACAAGAAGTAGGACAGGTTGTCACAATCACCTTCATCCACGATGGCAAAGAAGAAGAAGCTTCAGGTAAACTGATCGAGTTATCGACAGATAAAAAACCAGGAATCGGGATCACTTTGACTGATCATACAGAAATCGCCACAGACACAGAAGTGGCAATCAATTCTGGTTCAATCGGTGGCCCTTCAGCAGGCTTGATGTTTACTTTGGAGATCTATGAACAGTTGACCCATCAAAACATCCGTAAAGGGAAAAAAATAGCCGGTACAGGTACGATCAATAGTGCAGGTGAAGTGGGACGGATCGGTGGAATCGATAAAAAAGTGGCAAGTGCAGACGAAGCAGGAATGAATATCTTTTTTGCGCCAGATGATACGATTTCTGATGAAGTGAAAAAAGAAAATCCTGATATCAAAACGAATTATGAAGAAGCCAAAGCTGCGGCTAAAAAACTCAATACATCGATGAAGATCGTTCCGGTCAAAACAGTGCAAGATGCCTTAGAGTATCTTGAGAACATGAAATAAACGGTTTCGACTTGAACGTTTTGTACTCATATTTTAAAGCGAGGACAAGACATGTTTAGCCTCAAGAAATAATGCGCCATCCACGAAAATTGTTTTTCAAATTTTTGTGGGTGGTGTATTATTTTTCGAAGAGGTTCCATCTGTTCCGGCCGTTTATTCGGTTTAGGTGGTGCGAAAGGGCTAATGTCTCCCTCTTTTTCTTTTTTTTCAATAATTACAAAAAAACGTTTTGTTATTTTGTAGGTAATTTTAAGTAAGTTTGCTACCATATTAAAAAAAGAGTTAGAAAGGGGCAAGAAAAACATGGAACAATCAAGCAATCGCCAATCATCATTCGATATCGGAGAATATTACTCCGAAAAAAAGTATAAAAAAAATTTTGGGCACTTGCGGAAAACAGCAGACTTTAAACGTGTATTAACTGATTTTGACAAACAATTGGAAGAAACGAAAGATCAACTGTCAAAACATCGAAACGGTGTGTTGTGGACCAGGCGCTTACTTGCAGATTTTCGACAGAAAAAGTTGAGTAAAACGGATAGAGTTTTCAATTTTATCCTTAGGCGTAAGAATAAAGAGCCTGAAAAATATGAGAATACACTAAAGGATTTGAACAGTAAATATTTTAAATCAGAATATATTCAATCGATTGTTGATAAAGATGTATGGATTGATCCAAAAGAAATCGTTGATGAAATCAAGCACTTAGCTTCAAGAGCGAAATCTATCCCTACGGCTCGCGGATTGGAACTAAGGGAGCAGCTTCGTGCACAACCTTTAGAGCAAAAAAAATGGCGTCAACCTGAAACAGAAGATGAATTACATTACAGTACCCTATCTTTCCTAGAGGAAGGTAGAGAAAGCGAGAAGTCTCGCAAGGTAATTATCAATAGAAAAGATGACCCTGTCATTTACGCAGTGATCCGACGAGCGAACAATGGGGAGAAAATTTCATTAAATATAGAGGTGTCCCATAATAAAGAGAAACTTATCGAAAAACCTATAGTGGGACACCACAGAAATCCTTCCGTTCATGGCGAGGTAGCATTTACTGGTCATCATGAGCAACAAATCAAACAACCAAGACGGTTATCACCAATTTCAGAGTTGCAAGAAAATAATGGGAGAAAAAATTCATTGAAAGATGAGTTTGAACGACGTGATTCGAAACTTCGAGAAGTAAAATCTGCGATCAATCAAGGCCTTATTTCGTCAAAAGCAATATCTGGAGAGAGCCCTGTGCAATCGGTGAAACAACGAATCTGGGAAATAGAGAACGGATCTGGGAAGTCCGACCGTATGGTTTTTAACAGCCATAATGCCTCTGACAAACGTTCATTTGGCATGACCAAACAAGCAGCAATGAGTAAGTCTGGGGGAAATCGACCACCAGCTCCGCCTTCTCCAAGTTTGAAGCCGAAACCAAGGATAGAACCAACTAGGTAAATCGTGAATATAAAAATAAAAGAAATAATCATTTGAGGCGTATCTAATAGTGAAGGAACATCGCAGTGTAGATGTTTTTTCACTATTTTTTAGAAAGGAAAATGAAATAGAAAGAATACCAATGAAGAAAATAGTTCAAGAAATCTTTGATTCGCCAAAACGCCTCCTTCTATTTTTTATATGCAGTGTATCAGTTAGTATGCTAATAGGAGTGGTCATATACCGTCAGATCGGTCCAACTAAGATCAATGAATCTAGTAACATATCGTTGATAACCGCTACAAGCTCGGATAGTTACCAAAAGACTGCGACAACCGAAACGACGACAAAAGACCCTATCATGTATGTAGACGTGAAAGGCAATGTCAATCGACCTGGAATATACGCCTTTACAGACGAGGAACGTGTCTTTGATATCATTGAAAAAGCAGGAGGACTGACTGCACAAGCTGATGAAAAACAGATCAATTTTGCTGCAAAAGTTTCGGACCAACAAGTGCTTTATATTCCCCAAGTTGGCGAAGAGATGCCTCAGTTCGTAGAGGAAGTAAAGGAAAAAGAGCAGACAGAGGAAAAGAAAGTCAATCTTAATACTGCCAGCCTTGCTGAATTACAGGAGCTTCCGGGAATCGGGGCAATGAAAGCACAAGAGATCATCAACTATCGCGAAGCCAACGGTTCCTTCCAAACAATTGAAAGTTTGAAAGAAATATCGGGATTTGGCGAAAAGACAGTTGAAAAACTGAAAAACTTCGTTACAATTACAATAGAATAAACCAATGAGGTGACAAATTATGAGCAATGAACGAATTCCTTGGGATCAGTATTTTATGGCACAAGCCGTATTATTATCATTAAGAAGTACATGTACACGATTAGAAGTAGGTGCCACATTAGTTAGAGAGAAACGAATCATTGCGGGTGGTTATAACGGCGCAGTGAGTGGGGATGTTCATTGTATCGACGAAGGTTGCTATGTCGTGAATGGTCACTGTTTACGAACGATCCATGCAGAAATGAATGCGTTACTCCAATGTGCAAAACTCGGAGTCCCTACAGAAGGGGCAGAGATCTATGTCACCCATTTTCCATGTTTGGCCTGTACAAAAGCATTGCTTCAAGCTGGAATCAGGAAAATCCATTACTTGCATGATTATCGCAATGACCCTTATGCACAGTCATTGATTACCCAATTAGGTGCATCCGTCCATCAAGTCAATTTAGATATGAAATATTTTGCTAAACTTCAACAAGAATCAACAGGAGAACTTGATTAAACAATTTGGCGAACAAGTTCGTAATTACTTGATTTTACCAGCAATGTCTTCGGTCATTTTATGTTTCGTTTACTATAAGGAGCATGATCTGTCTCGCTTGATCGTTGCTGGTCTTTTTCTTCTGGTTCTATTCAAACACAAGCAAGCGGTGATCTATCTTTGTTGTTTTTGCAGTCTGGCAGTTTGGTTTGCTTGTCTTCGTTCAGAGCTTCCCTCGATTGATCACACAAGAACCACTGAAGAGTTTCTATTGATGACCGATACGATTCAACGGAATGGCGACTGGTTGACTGTAGAAGCACGCAGAATCTCAACGAAACAAAAAGTCCAGCTAAGTTATCAAGCCAAAACAAAAGCAGAAGCACAACAATGGGAGGACTTTCGAGGGTATCCGATCGAACTTCGAGTAACTGGCAGTTATCAGACACCCGGATCGTTGCGCAATCGTTATGCATTTGATACGGCTAATTATCTGAAGGGATCACGAATCAGTGGTCAGTTCCATGGAAAGGATTTTCAAGTCCTGCCTTCTACAAGGGGAGGGGTGACTCGATTTCGTGACCTCCGTGGAAAAGCAATCAATTATGTAAAAAAACGATATCCTAAAAAAATAGGGATGTATATGAACGCGTTGCTTTTCGGTTATCGTGATGCTTCTTTTCGCGAAGCCGAAACAATTTTTAAAGCAACTGGATTACTGCATCTATTCGCAGTTTCTGGGATGCATGTCCATTTTTATTTAGGTTTTTTATATTATGTTTTTCGACGAAGTGGCTGTCCTTTGTCTGTTACGATTCTTCCGCTGACATTGCTTACAGGGATTTATATCCTATTAGCTGGCGGCTCATTTTCAGTGGTTAGAGCAGGCAGTTTCTTTATTTTGAAGCTTGTACTCAAATTGACATCAATCAAACTATCTACGCTGGATTGTTTTTCTTTGAATCTATGGTTGCTTTTATTGTTCGATCCGTTGATCCTGCTTCAAATGGGTGCGCAATTAAGTATATGGATGAGTTTATTATTTATGACATTTTCTCACGCATCAAAAGGTTGGAGCAATCGTTTATTCTACCTATTCCAAACAAGTGCAATCCAATTACCTTTAAGTGCTTGGTATTTCTATGAATGGTCGTTTTTAGGTGGCTTATTCACAACACTAGGCATTCCATTATTCCAATACGTCCTTCTTCCAGGGGTGATCATTCTCTTTTTAGCAGGCAGCATCCTTCCACAGGCCTTATTTGAAATCCTCGAATCTTGTTTGGTTCACTTTGAAGACTTCCTCTCTTATTTTGATTTCTCCACACTGACCATCGGGCAACCCGCTTTTTATTTTGTTATATTGAGTATCATCGTCTTCTTACTCTTGTTTGAGAGCAAAACGATTCTGCCATGGAAAAAAATCATTTATTCATCACTAATCCTCATCAGTTATTTCTTGATACCATTACTTGATGCTTCGACTACGATCACCTTTATCGATGTCGGACAAGGCGATAGTATCCTACTAAAAAGTCCGATGAAACAAGATGTGATTTTAATCGATACTGGGGGCAGATTAAATGTTGAAACAGAAGCGTGGCAGCAACGTATTACTCGTCCTTATGCAGAAAATAATATCGTTCCATATTTAAAAGGACAAGGGATCACCACGATCACAAAACTATTTCTCACACATAACGACACTGATCATATCGGGGAATTGGAAACACTCTCGTCACATTTTACCATCGAAGAAATATACATTGGTTGGGGAGCTGCCACAGAGCCAAAGTTTCGTGAACGATTGATAAAAATTAGTCAGTTAGGAACCAAGATCATAGAAGTCAGGCAAGGGGATCGAATATCTGCCTACTTTGACTTGTACGTCTTGATGCCAAGTAAAAAAGGGCAAGGGAAAAATGAAGATTCAGTGGTTCTTTGGTTCACCTATAAGAAGCAGCGCTTTTTGTTACTGGGTGATTTGGATCAAGAAGGGGAAATCGAGATGTTGAATGCTTACCCAAGGCTAAGGGCGGAGGTCGTGAAACTAGGACATCATGGGAGTCGTAGTTCGAGTCATCCAATGTTCTTGGCTGCTTTACAACCGAAGATGGGAATATTATCTAACGGGCTGGACAATCGCTATGGACATCCACATCCTGAAGTCCTCAACACGTTGGAAAATTTAGAGAGTACTATTTATCGGACAGATAAAAATGGAGCGATCACTTTTTATTGGCATCCTGTTTGGACAAAAAATGGCCGACTTCAGAAAATGATAGACTAGTAATTTTTGTTTTCTCGTGATAGGATAAATTGGAAAGTGGTGAGAGATGTGAGTATCCAAGTTGAACTACAAAAAATTCGTAAAGAAAAGCTCGCACCTTGTTATCTCGTTTTAGGAACGGAGAAGTTTTTACAAGACCAAGTGCGTACAGAAATCCTTAAGAAAATACAAATATCAGGAGAAGATGATCTCAATTTTCTGAAATTTGATATGACCCAAGCAACGATCGATGACGTAATCGCTGAAGCAGAAACCTTACCGTTTTTCGGTGATCAACGAGTAGTGTTTGTCGAAAACCCTTATTTTTTGACGGGTGAAAAAAACAACAACAGTCTCGAACAAAACACAGATCTTTTAGTAGACTATTTAAAAGAACCACTCGAATCAACCGTTCTCGTCTTCTTTGCGCCTTATGAAAAACTAGATGAACGAAAAAAAGTCACGAAACAATTGAAGAAAACAGCGATATCGATCAATGTTCAGCAATTGAATGAAAAAGAAGTGCGACAGTATTTATTGAATACATTAGAAAATACACCGCTTACTCTAGATCGTAAAGCAATCGATCTTTTTTTACGATTGACTGATTTAGACTTATCAAAAATGATGGCAGAATTAGATAAATTGATGTTATATGGGCAGAATCAATCAGCCATCTCTGCGAAAGAAATCGAACAATTAGTGCCTAAGACGTTGGAACATAATATCTTTGACATGACACAATATATGCTTTCTGGAGATACGGAACATACCCTGCGATTATTTGAAGATTTAGTCACACAAGGGGAAGAGATCATCAAGATCAATGCGATTTTACTCTCCCAACTACGATTGTATCTCCAAACGAAATTTTTAGTCAAAATCGGGTATCAACAAGCAAATATTGCGGAAACTTTGAAAATCCATCCTTATCGGGTAAAATTGGCGATGCAAGAAGTCAGAAAGTTCGATGAACAAATATTAGTCCAATTGTTCGACCAATTAGTCGAGATGGACTATCAAGTAAAAAGTGGGCAGATCGAAAAGAAATTGAGTTTTCAATTATTTGTGTTTCAGGCAGCTGAAAGATTAAAAAATAAGTAAAAACAGTAGCAACACAAATACACACAGTTTGGTTGGTCATCAGAAGGATCAGCCAAACTGTGTGTATTTGTGTATAGAAAAAGCAAATAAAAAAACCGGCCGTAGCCGATTTCCTTATTTAGCGATTTTTTTGCTTAAACGAGATTTGTCGCGGTTTGCTTTGTTTTTGTGGATAAGACCTTTAGTTTCAGCCATATCGATCGCTTTAACAGCGTCTTTATATAACGCATCTACGTTGTCAGCACCTGAAGCTACAGCATCCTCAAATTTTTTGATTGCAGTACGCATAGCACTAGTTTGAGATGAATTTTTTACATTCGCGTTTTCGCTTGTGCGAACACGTTTGATTGCAGATTCAATGTTTGGCATTTGTTTCACCTCCGATAAGTAAAGTTCTTACGCGTGTTACCGCATAATTCAACATTCATTATTATACCTAATGCGAGCGCGCATTGCAATATCAACATGACAAGTTTTTTTCCTTAACACGTAAGAAATATCAGAGAGAGTGGATTTATGAGAGGTAGAAGAACAAGAAAACAAAAGAAAAAGCGCTGTTGTGGGAGACAACAAGCGCTTAACCAAACGTGGTTTAATTTATCTTGGTAAATAAATAATTGAATGGGATGTTTGGTACTGAAATAGTATATAACAAAGTCAACCGTTTGCAAAGTTTTTTTTGAAAAGGGATACGATTGCTTCAAATCAACGAATCATACCGTTAACATAGATTAGTTATTTTATAACTAATTCGAATGCATGAAAATGAGCTATTCAGGTGTTCCAATGATTTTGATGTATTCGTCGATGTTTTTGATCATCATTCGTTTGATGACTAATTGATTTCGGCGATTCCATTTTCCACTAACTTCCAATACATATTTGTTTAAAGGTAAACGTAAAACATATTTTGCCAAGTAGCGATCTTTAATTAGACAATTGATTACCCGGTCTTCAAGTTGGAGATTCAAACCAGTCAACATCATTGGTTGTTCTTGTAAAACATACGTATCAATCAAAAGACCTTCAAAAGTTTCCACGAGCGTCTTCCTTTCTTCTAAATCAAACATTTCGCACTTCTTATAAAATTTCCTGCATAAAAGAGGTGCACTCACACCTAGTATAACAAAAAAGATGCACCAAGCCAAAAAAAAGCCGAAAGAACTTGAATAATCCAACGATCTGTCAAGTTTTCCGCCTTTTTTTATAAATAGTTGAAAAAATAGTTACGTATATTAAAAATTGGCATCAAAGACGTTTTGGATCAAATCAGGAAATAGTAAGTAGGTCAATCCAATAATCAATAGAACAGCCAATAAAAACCATCCAACAGTCCCAAAGAAATATTTTAGTTTTTGCATATGCGATCACCTCAAAACTAGTATACCACGAACAAAAAAATTATCCTTTTCTCAACCACTAGATGCATGATTATTTATTAAAAGAAAACAATTGGAGAATGCAATAGGCAATCCCAGAAGCAATCACAGGGCCTGCTGCGATCCCTTTTAAGAAAACAACGCCTAAGATCGTTCCAAAAACTAGAGCCACAGTGATTTGTGGATCTGTAGCAATCAAGCCAACGCCTTTAGACGATAAAACAGCAACTAAGCCACCACAGAAGATCGCTACCCAACCCATAGGTGATTTGAACGCATCAAGCAAATCTTTTAGACCAATATCACCTGTAGCAATAGGCACTAAAATCGCCGCAGTAATGATCGTCACGCCAATATTGATTCCTTTCCCTTGGAGCCATGTCAAAAAATCTTTCGATGCAGGAATAAACTTAACAAGTAAAATAAAACCAGTCGCTAACATCAGACTTTGATTTTTAGCAAGGACGGCAACCAGCATGATCAACCCAAGAAATAACCAACTTTCCATCAAAAAACCTCACTTTCTAATTATTCATCATACCATTTTTTTTATATGATGCAAAAGAGTCATTAGCAAAATGTTTGATAGAGCATAAAAGGAACAAAAGGGTGTGAAGAATTAGACGAAAAGATAAAAATGAGAAAAATAGCTACGTTGATGATGTCAAAACATGTTTTTATGAGGTGAAGAATAGAGGGTCTGATTTCTCATATATACTTGATGTGAAAAAGTAACAGATCAACAATATATAAAAAAGAAAGGGTGAATGTTTGTGAGAGTCAGTTGAAATGGCGTAATTAAATAAGAGGAGATGGGAAAAAGAGAAGAAGATTATGTGGCATGTCATTCCATACATTGATTGATCAATTAAACATACATAAAAACTGTGACGTACTGCTTACAACAAAATTATGATAGACATAATAAAAAAGGAGGTCATTTATGAAACGAAAACCGATCAAAAAGCGCCAAATATTGTTGATCATCACTGGTATATGCCTATTATGGATTGGAGGAACAATGTATATGGACCATTTGAAGTTAGAAGAAGAAATGATTCAAGTTGTGAATAGTGAAGAAGCAAAAATCGTTTTGGAGAAAACATTGAAAAATCTGGACTCTAAGGCATTGACATCTGAAGGAGTGATAAAAAAATATAAAATTGATTATAAAAATATCAAGAGAAATCCAATGGGTGGGATTAGTGTACCTCTAATTATAAATGATAATAATAAGTTACTTGTTTTTAATCTACTAGATCGAAATCAGATAAACGGGGAGCTAAGTAAGCTAAAAAATGATATTGTGCGTACTACTTCTGAACTATATGAATTACTAAAAGAAGGAGGGGAAGATAGTGAAGAATACTGAAAAAGAAAAGGTTGGAATAGCCAAGCAACAATATGAAACTTTGCGTTTAAAAGAGCCTTTCTTTAAAAATGAGAATAAAGAGTTCATCGGTTACGTCTCCCATATCAACAGTAAAATCACCGGCGAACAATCCTTTATCATCACCGACAAATATGTTCCGTAGTCAGCACCGCTTAGCGAAAGGGAAAGCGTAAAAGAAGTCACGGTTTTATATCGTGGTTCGTCGTTTGATTCTTCATTAGATGCTGAATTAAGTTGGCGGTAATCAATCTTTTGAAAAATGATTTTTGTCTCCTTTATAGACAGAATATTTGTACATAGAAATAAGTATAGCCTGAAAAAAACTCTTAAAAAAAGAGATAACATAAAATTATTAAAGAAAAAGGAGGTCATTTATGAAGCGAAAACCGATCAAAAAGCGCCAAATCTTGTTGATCATCACTGGCATATGCCTATTATGGATTGGAGGAACAATGTATATGGACCATTTGAAGTTAGAAGAAGAAATGATTCAAGTTGTGAATAGTGAAGAAGCAAAAAAAGTTTTGGAAACAGGGCTAAAAAATCTAGATCCTAATGCGTTGACATCTGAAGGAGTAATAAAAAATTATAAAATTGATTATGAAAATATCAAGAGAAATCCAATGGGTGGGATTAGTGTACCCCTAATTATTAATGATAATGATAAGCTACTTATTTCCAACCTCCTAAGTCGCAATTTGGCAAATGGCAAGCTAGGTGAGCTAAAAATTGGTAGCTCAAATACTACCTATGAACTACATGAATTATTGAAAAAAGGAGCGGAAGATAGTGAAGAATAGTGAAGAAGAAAAGGTTGAAATAGCCAAGCAACAATACGAAGCTTTACATCTAAAAGGAGAACTCTTTATAAATACTAATAAAGAGTTCATCGGTTACGTCTCCCATATCAACAGTAAAATCACCGGCGAACAATCCTTTATCATCACCGACAAATATGTTCCCTTATCAGCACCGCTTAGCGAAAGGGAAAGCGTAAAAGAAGTCACGGTTTTATATCGTGGTTCGTCGTTTGATTCTTCATTGGATGCCAAATTAGATTGGCAGTACAATAATATTTTTACAGCTTTTCAGGTAATCAATGGTGGTGGGGCAGCAGCGATGCCTCAGCTTCAATCTTCTGCGACAACACTACAACAAACATTGGAAGCTTATCCAAATGCTGAATTTAATGTATATGGTCATTCTTTAGGGTCAATGAATGCGCAATATGCGTTAGCAAGTATTTCTTCAAGAGATGCGGATCGTGTATATGGCTACGTGTATCAGGGGCCAAATATCTATGAGGTATTAACGCCTGAGCAAAAACGGCAAGCGGATTATTTGACCGAAGAGTATCGTCTTTTGAATTACATTGACTCAAAAGACTTAGTTGCGATTGGTTATGGGGAAGGCAAAAAGGCAGTTGGGCAGATCGTTTATCCACTATCTGAACGGCTGGGCTTGAGACGCACGATCAATCAACATATGTGGGGAGGTTACCAATTTGAGGAAGATGGTGCTTTATTAACAACGAATGGCAGTGGCACTGTATTAGCAGAGTATCAAAGACGATTGAAAAAAAGATCGATTGCTAGTATTAAAAGTGAATGGAACGGACAAATAGGGGGAATGTCGGCAGCTAAAGAAGTTTACCTGGATGCAGTTCAAGCGAAAAGCATTGTTTCAGGAATGAAGACAGTGATTGATGAAAAAATCACTGAACTGATGACGGTCTATCAAACAGGCATCGATCAGGTGAATCAACTGTGGCAAGATACAATCGCTAATGCGCGTTCATATGGAAGCAATCTTACAGAGATGGAACAGCTAGAGGCGTTAGAGCAAGGAGGGGTGACTCGACAACACGTACTAATTGAACCAGTCATCGACTATGAAGCGGCGTTGAATCAACTTCGCTCGATCAAATCAAGTTACGAAGATCTGATCTACCAAATCAATCAGACGATTGATCAGCAAATACAATTGGATAGTGAATTAGCGAGCCAATTCAAGAAAGGAACATTTTAGTGATGGCTAATAATGAGTCGAAAGAAATGAAAAAAATCGAAGAAGATTATTGGCACAAGAAAGATGAATTAGAGAATAAAATAGCGGATCTTGAAGCAGAAAAACGTTCATTTGCACGCTACTTAGATCAGTTAGGAGAAAAAATCCCGCTGACTCAACGAATATTTTCAGACGGAGGAAATATCGATCCTCGTATCGCGTATCGTTTAATCAATGATGCAAGTGAAGAAGGGCAATATCTTGTACGTAAAGCATTACATAGGATTGAAGATGAATTAGCAGAAAATCAGCAAAACTATCAGTCAGCTAAATTAAATCATAAAAATCAATGAATGGAAGGGAAAGATAGCAATGTTTGATGAGCAAATAAGGGGACTAGAAAAAGCATTGATTACTTGGTTTATTGCTAGTCATAGCCGTGCCAGTTCAGATATAAAAAAGAAAACGATCCAAGTCACGCGAGATCTCACAAACCAAGAATTAAAAGATAGGACAAAACAGTATACCGATCGTTTAACTGATGCGGCAAAAGGAGAATGGGTCGATAAGGCAACGAATGTGGTCAAAGACATAACAAAAGCTTTTAGCTAGAAAACAGAAAAGTCTCTGGGACATTCGACCTCTCACACCACATAAAAAATGCTTAAAAGGTTGGAGCAAAAGCAACCTTTTCGAAAAATAAGGCGCAATCCATAAAAATCTGAAAAACAATTTTCGTGGATTGCGCCTTATTTCTTGAGGCTAAACACTTCTGTCCCGACCGCGATTGAGAAGTTATTTACGTTTCAATCTTTCAAGGAAAAAGTCTTCCAATACACCGCCTAGCACAAAGATGAGCCAAGAGTAAGCCCAGCTTCGGGTCATAAAGGACCAAACCATGTAAATGATGAAGATGCCCGGCCAGTATAAACGTTCAAATAAACGAATCGTTTCCGCTGAGTCGCCATACATATGTTGAGACGCACGTGGTCCTGGCTCGTCTTCATCTGAGATAAAGAACGTGCCTTCTGCCACTTTTGAAAACCAAGTATAGATGATGCTGACATAGACGATAAAGAAGACGCCGAGTGCCACGGAAGCAAAGAAAAGTAATAAAGCGAATCCAATCGGTAAGCCAAAGGCTCTATTCGTCAAGATAGGTGTGACCGAAAGGATACATAAAATGATACCGAAAACTAGCCCTACTCGAAAACTTTTCGCATAGGCTTCTGTTTGTTGTCTTGCTTCGATTTTTACTTGCTGTGAATAGGGACGATCATTCAGTTTCTTCTTACTAGTTGAATAGCTCAAACTTGTGGTAATAATCAAACCAACACCTAAAGCAATCAGAAGAAACATTGCCAGAAAACCGAGAATCTCACTAATACCATTAGCAAAAAATACGAGCATGCCCACAGCTAAGATACAACTAGCAATTCCTGTTGAAAGAAAAAGGGAAAAACGACGAACTTGGTTCCAAAATGAAATCACTTCATCGAGTTCAATCTCGTTTTCCCAGACTTCTTCGTCAAAAGAGGACCGAGAAAGTTCCAATTCTTGGAGGATCTCATCAATAGAACCAAACTCACTGATGACTGCACCGATGGCTTCATGCTCTGATTTTCCTTCTTCTAATAATCCATGATACTGATCTTCCATGATTGCCAATAGGTCTTCTTTGGCTTTTTTTGTTTCAGGTGTATTCGGTACATTTAAAAATAAACTATCTAGATAATCCTTAATGGTTTTCATGTTTCTCCTCCTTGTAGAAAACGGTCAACAACGATTTTTGTTTGCTGCCATTCCTCTTTTTTTTCTTTCAAAATGTTCTCCCCGGCATCGCTGATTCGATAGTACGTCCGTTTCTTTCCATGAGTGACTTCCCCAGGATACGAAAGGATCAGTCCCTGCTTTTCTAAGCGTGTAAAAGCGGAGTACAAAGTGGTTTCCTTAATCGCATACAGCGCATCGGTTCCTTCCCGGATTTGCTTCGAGATCTCGTAACCATAGGAATCTTCCTTGGAAAGAATGGATAAAATGATGGCATCATTGTATCCACGAATTGCATCACTTGATATCACTTGATCGCCTCCTTTTTCAATTACTCCATCTGTCGTAATAATTATAAAACAATTACTACGACAGGTAAAGTAAATTAAATAAATTAGTTAGAATTCAGTCTTAGGTCTGAGTCTGTTTTTTTGAAATCGATTTGCGGAGACAATATCTGTGGAAATGTCACAATGTTTAGACTAGATTTTATTGTTTTCGTTTTCATTTGAGCTTTGATAAGTGATTTGGTACAATTGATATAAATATAGAATGAAAAGGAGGGACATATGTAATGGACAGCTTGACTAAAATAACAGAAGCAGATAATTATTCTAGATATCATATTAGCTTTAGTCATGCAATTATTTTTGTATTTTCTATCCAAGGCATCAGTGCGCTTAAAAATAGAAAAATCAATCAAAAATAAATGACCATTCAATATGTTTATTCCATTTTTAGCTAAGTACCCAATAAATGAAATAACAACAGGTCATGAATTTTTTCATGGCTTTTTTGATTGGTCTTAAGGAGCGAGAAAATGTATATTCAAGCCAATAAGATCAGTAAAAATTATAGTGGAGTACCTCTTTTTGAAAATTTGAGTTGCACACTCAATAAGCAAGACAAAATCGGATTGATCGGACAAAATGGAACTGGGAAAACAACTCTTCTTCAAATGTTGATCGGGTCTGAAGGTGTTGATGAAGGGACAGTTAGTAGGAAAAAAGGGCTGTCGATTGGTTACATTCCACAGAAAATGGAAAATGGCTCAATCGCTACTTTTGACTATGTGTATCAGAGCTTCAAAGACATCCAAGAATTGCAAACACAACTCAATTACTATGAAGAAAAAATGTGTATCGCAACGGAAGATCTGGACCATATCATGAAAGTATATGGTGACTTGCAGCAACGATTTGAGATGATGGGCGGATATGGGTTAGAAGATCGAATCACGAGTGTTTTGAAAGGATTAGATCTTGCAGAACAAATTGAAACACCGCTTGATCAATTAAGTGGAGGCGAACGTATTCGAGTAGAACTAGCCAAAGTATTATTACAAGAAAATGATGTCCTTCTATTAGATGAGCCAACCAATCATCTTGATCTCGACTCCGTACAATGGTTAGAAGAATATCTGAGATTGACAAATTGTGCGTTCCTCGTGATTTCCCATGATCGTGCGTTCCTTGACAATGTAGTCAAAAAAATCATAGAGATCGAGGATGGTCAGATCATCGAATATTCGGGAAATTATAGTCGTTACATGACGTTGAAGAAACAACGGATACAGGAACTTCAAAAAAATCATGAACTTCAGCAAAAAGAAATCAAACGATTGAAAGTAATGATACGACGCTATCGCCAATGGGGGAATGAAGGAGACAACGAAGCATTCTTTAAAAAAGCAAAAGAAATCGAGCGTAGATTAGAAAAAATGATACTGATAAATGCGCCTAAGGACCCCCGCAAAAAACTAACTACAATCAGTCAAGAAGATCTGTCGGGGAAAGAAGTGTTGGTTGCCAAAAATATAAAGAAAACAGTAGGTAAAAAATGTTTGTTTTCAGATAGCTCTTTTATGGTCTATCGTGGTGAGCGGATCGCTCTATTAGGTAAGAATGGTTCTGGTAAATCAACGCTATTAAAAGTAGTGATGGGGGAAATAGGAGTAGATGAAGGGGTTATTAAAACTGGCGCAAGTCTGTCAATTGGCTATTTACCTCAACGCTTAACGTTTGATCAACCAGAACAACGGATATTGAATTATGCTAAATACCTGATACCCGATGAACAGAAAGCACGACAAGTATTAGCGAATTTTGGATTCTTCAGTGGAGATGTCGCTAAAAGGATCAAAGATCTTTCTGGAGGAGAGCAAGTAAGGCTGTACCTCTTGAAACTATTCCAAAAGAAAATCAATGTATTGATCTTAGATGAGCCTACGAATCACTTAGATATCTATGTAAGAGAAGAAATCGAAGAATTATTGTCTACATTTACCGGTACCATTTTAGCAGTTACTCATGATCGCTATTTCTTGCGAAAGAATTTTGATCAGATATTGTTAGTGGAAAATGAAAAAATCGAAAAGCTGTTGTATGAGGATCATTCATTTTAGATCAAAGAAGTATATAAAAAAAGTAGTAAGCTCAGCGATGTGTGAGCTTACTACTATTTTTTTGGCTGTTGCGCTTACCAATCATTTAGCTGGTTTGCGATGAGCATATCAATGATCCATTACATTGCGATGAACCAGTAACCGATCAAGATGATCCCTAGAATGATACGATACCAACCGAAAACAGTAAAGTCATTACGTTTCAAGTAGTTGATCAGGAACTTGATCGCAAAAATCGATACGACAAATGAAACGACAGTACCCACTAAAAGAATAACTGTTTCTTCCATTTGGAAACTGTTACCATCAGCAAGGTATTTCACGATCTTTAATCCACTGGCACCAAACATCACTGGAATGCCAAGGAAAAATGAGAACTCAGTGGCAACGAAGCGGGATGCACCAATCAGGATTGCTCCAAGGATCGTAGCGCCGGAGCGTGAAGTCCCTGGGATCAAAGCCAAGACTTGGAAAGCCCCAATCAGAATCGCTGCTTGGAAAGTCAAATCATTCAGGTTTGACCAACGAGGTGTTTTATTTTTGTTTCGCTTTTCAACAATGATAAAACCGATACCATAAACGATCAAGGCGATCGCTACTGGTAAAAATTTATAAAAATGGGCATCTAACCAATCGTCCAATAATAAACCAATAATAGCTGCTGGCACACAAGCAACAAGTACTTTTGACCATAAAACCCACGTATCTTTTTTCTCGATCGAGGATTTGCTTGGCGCAAAAGGATTCAACTTGTGGAAATACAAAACAACGACGGCTAAGATCGCTCCTAATTGGATCACGACATTGAACATCGACATGAATTGTGAACTCGCATCAAGCTTGATAAATTCATCTGCTAAGATCAAATGTCCTGTACTACTGATTGGCAGCCACTCTGTGATTCCTTCAATGATTCCTAGAATCGCTGCTTTTATGATATTTGCAAAAAACATAAATTCCTTCCTTCCCAATTAAAATACAACATTTAGTATACCGTTCTTTGTTTCCAAAGCCAAATTGTTTCTTTGAGATTAAAACAAAAATAAAGGAGTTCAAAAAAAGTACATTGAAATCAAAAGACTTCAATGCACTTATTCAACGAGTCATCACATAAAGGATTCTCTTGTTTGTTGCTTTCCTTGTTCGATATAGCTTGTGTCATTGACACTTTCAATTGAAAAACGACCATTTTTATAGGTTACTTTTGTGACACTACCATTTAACAAACCAGCACGAACTGGTTGAGAAGGATCGATCAAGCTAAGAAGAAAAGCAATCGTTAGGCCGTGGGAGACGACTAAAACATTGCCACCATTGTTCTTCTCACACTGATGAGCGATATCTTCAAAACCTGACCAGACACGTTCTTTTAATTCTGCATAAGGTTGCGCCCAGCCAGCAGTATCCGTCTCATAGATGGCATTAGCGATTTGTTCAAAGGTAACATCTGTGGTGAACATCTCATCGTATGTTTGAAAATTTAGTACGCGAGGAATGACACCCCACATCTCCATATCGTAGCCACCTTCTAGCGAACCAAAACACCATTCACGAATCCGTTTATCAATAAAGTAAGGAATTTCTTTTCCTTTTGTATGTTCGCTTAAAATGATCCGTGCCGTTTCGATTGCTCGGCCACTGTCGCTTGAATAGGCGTAAGAAAAATCGATATCTTTTAGACCTTTACCTAAAAAATGGATACCTTCTTGTCCTTGTTTCGTCAATGGTGTGTCACACCAGCCTTGCACACGTTCAATCGTATTGAACATTGTTTTACCATGACGGACGATATACAGGGTTGTTTCACTCATGTTGAACGACCTCCTAAGTTTGATTAAGCGTTAAAAAATGGGTTTGTTTTTTTCTCGTGTTCAATCGTTGTTGGTTCTCCATGGCCAGGATAGACCACAAATTCATTTGGTAGAACAAAAAGTTGTGTCGTGATGCTATAGAGTAACTGCTCTAAATTACCGGTGTAGAGATCGGTGCGACCGATACTCCCTTTAAAGAGTGCGTCTCCAGATATCACGAAGTCATCGAAAATAAAGCTAACACTACCGGCTGAATGACCAGGTGTTGGAACGACTTCAAATGACATATTCCCAAGACGGTATTGTTTCATTTCAAATTCATATTCCGCAGGAGAAACAATGATATTATCCATATCATCATGGCGACCAAGTCCTGAGAGATTCAAGATGGGATCTCCAAGCCATTCTTGTTCTAATGGACTGACATAGACAGGGATGTCATAGGTATTTCTCAATGCTTCGACAGCGCCAATGTGGTCGTAATGCGTATGCGTTAGTAAAATAGCGACAGGTTGTTGCTGGGTCTTCTTGATTTGTTCTTGGATCATTTCAGCGTCAGCACCTGGATCAATGATCAGAAGCGCTTCGTCGTTGTATACAAGGTAACAGTTTTCCTCGATTGTTCCAGTTTTCAATTGTAAAACATGCATAAAAGGAAACCTCCAACTTTTAAAAATTTCTTTCTTCTATCGTTCGATATAAGTATAACGCAAATAGAGATCAGAAACAAAAGTGTCTACTTTTATAACAGTAGTTATCTGAATTGTCAGATTATATGAAAAGTGTTTAAAAATTTTAAACGGAAGAATAGAAAATTTTCATTGATTTTTCATTTAGTCTTGTTACATTGAGTGTATCCAAAAATCCAAATTCTATATCCTATATCCCTGCTTATCCGAGCAGGGTGTTTTTGTTTTTTGCGAAACGGTCTATTTTGCGGTACTCTAATACAAGAAGGAGGCGACCATGGTGAAAAAATCTAAAATATCCGTCCGTCACTTAGTCGAGTTCATCTTGCGTCGCGGAAGTATCGATAATCTAAAGAAAAGTAATCATACCGCCTTAGAAGGTGCAAAAATCCACCGCAAGCTCCAAAAAGAAGCAGGCGAAGAGTATCAAAAAGAAGTGTTCTTACAAACCAGTGTACAGCTTGATCCTTATGAACTAATCGTTGAAGGACGAGCAGATGGTATTTTCAAAAAAGATGGTGTGTACCACATCGACGAAATCAAAACGTCGGAACCGCGCTTTGAAGATTTAAAACCCGAACAAGTCGAATTGTTTTTTCATCAAGCAAGAGTGTACGCCTATATTTATAGTCAAGAAAACAACTTAGAGGAGATCAACCTCCAGCTCACTTATTATCAAACCACAGAAGAAGTAATCACACGGAAAGTTGAACATCAGACGAGAGAACAACTGGAAGTGTTTTTTAAAAAACTGACCGAGGATTACCAAGAGTGGCTGATTTTTCAGGAAAATTGGCGTACTGTACGTAATGCCTCATTGATGGCGCTAAAGTTTCCATACGAAGAGTATCGTAAAGGACAAAGGGAACTGGCAGTTGCTGCCTATAAAACGATCCGGACAAAACAAAAGCTGTTCGCGGAAGCCCCCACTGGTACTGGAAAAACGATCTCTACATTATTTCCAGCCCTAAAGGCGATCGGAGAAGATGAAGGAGAACGTATTTTTTACTTAACCGCGAAAACCATTACGAGACAGGTGGCTGAAGATGCGTTAACAGCGTTAAAAGATGTTGGGGCTGAGACAAAAAGTGTGACCTTGACAGCGAAAGATAAGATTTGTTTCTTAGATGAGACAACGTGTAATCCCGACCAATGCCCTTATGCAAATGGCTATTATAATCGAATCAACGAGGGGCTATGGGATTTATTGAACCACGAAAACCAGATCACTCGTGAGGTGATTGAGAAATATGCCAAGAAACATACTTTATGCCCATTTGAACTCTCTTTAGATGTCAGCTTATGGTGTGACGTGATTATCGGAGATTACAACTATCTTTTCGACCCAACGGTTTACTTGAGACGATTTTTTGATGAAGAGAAAAATGAAGATCATCTTTTCTTGATCGATGAGGCACACAATTTAGTCAATCGTTCAAGAGAAATGTATTCTGCTGAGTTATCTTATGGGAAAGCACGTAAGGTCTATGGAGAGATCCCAAAGGAATTTAAAAAACTACGTCGTCGATGGAATCGTCTTTTAAAAGCTTTTGATCAGATTCAAGAAATTGCTCTTGAAGAAGGATGGAACTATCATCATCAAAAAGCCCCAGCAGATTCATTGATCAATGCAGGGTTTCAACTCGGTGAATTTATTCAAGAATGGTTGGCTGAATATCCTGAGCATCCGATGCAAGAGCAAATTTTAGGATTTTATTTTGACTTGAATCATTTTTTAAAAATTAGTGAATTCTATGACGATCACTATGAAACAACTGTAGAGAAAAGTTACCATGATTTGATCGTGAAGCAATTTTGCATCGATCCTAGTTTATTTTTAGAACAATCGTTGAATAAAGGGCGGAGTAGCCTTTTGTTTTCCGCGAGTTTTTCACCACTTTCTTATTATCAAGAAACATTAGGGGGCAAAGAGAGTTTAGCGTATCGCTTACCTAGTCCATTCCCAATTGAGAATCAACAAGTACTTATAGCAAGTTATCTTGAAACGACGTATCGCAAAAGAGAGCAGAGTATGCCACGTTTAGTAGAAACGATTCAACGTTTCATTCAAGGGAAGACGGGCAATTATATGATTTTCTTTCCTTCCTATCAATATCTGGACCAAGTCGCCGAAGTGTTCAAAGAAACTTACCCTTCGACTCGCACACTTATCCAAGGAACCAAGTTGAATGAGCAAGAACGAGAAGCTTTCTTAGCAGAATTTATAGTCGAGCCGCAAGAAACATTAGTCGGCTTTTGTGTACTTGGCGGCATTTTTTCAGAAGGAATCGATCTACGCGGATCACGCTTGATTGGTAGTATGATCGTGGGTGTTGGCTTACCACAAATGAATCATGAGCAAGAGTTGATCAAATCTTACTATGATGAAAAAGAACAGCTAGGTTTTGCTTATGCTTACCAGTTACCAGGAATGAATAAAGTATTGCAAGCAGCTGGGCGAGTAATCAGAGATATGGAAGATCAAGGCATTGTGCTTTTAGCCGATCAACGCTTTGCCTCATCAAATTATCGTAAACTTTTCCCGCCACATTGGCACGAAACAAAAGAAGTTCGGACAGTTGAGGCATTATCACAAACTATCCATCAGTTTTGGCAAGACCACTAAAAAAGGACGAAGCAAAATGCTTGTCCTTTTTTGATGATATCTCAATAGTACCCATGAACTAACGGTAGTTCGTAAATTGCAATTCAATCGGCAAGTCTAGTTTTCGTAAAAGTGCAATCACTGCTTGGAGGTCATCACGATTCTTACCAGTTACGCGGATCTGGTCTTCTTGGATCTGTGTTTTCACTTTTAGTTTTTCATTTTTGATCGCTGTCGTGATCTTCTTACCATTATCTCGGTCGATCCCATTGACTAGATCAGCAGACTGGCGCGCTTTACCACCTAAAGCGTGTTCCGTTTCAGAAAAGTGGATATTTTTGATTGGCACATTGCGTTTATTCAATTTTCCAAACAAAACATCTTTGATTTGTTCGATTTTAAATTCATCATCACTTAGCACAACTAATTTATTTGTATTCTCTAACTTGATCTCAACCGTTGAATCCTTGAAATCGAAACGGTTAGTTAATTCTTTCGTGGTTTGTTGGATTGCATTTTTTACTTCTTCAACAGATACTTCTGAAATGATATCGAAACTTGCATCTTTTGCCATAATGTCCTCCTCGTTCATTCGGTTTTCTTTTATTGTAGCATAGGCTTATTTTTTTTGTGACATCTTTACTAAAATTCTTCTCATTTAAGTAGTCACTATTTTATTTTCTGGAAGAAACTGTTATTCTTACATTTGGAATAAACTTGAAAAGGAGAGGTGCTTGTGAGCAGATTCATGACTGTCTATCAAAGAAACGAAAATCTTAAGAAAATAGTGGTTATCTTGATGACCGGTTTGTCTGCAGCGGTGGCATTGAATTATTTTTTGATTCCAGCCAACGTCTTTTCTGCAGGAATGAACGGGATCGCCCAAATCATTGCTTCACTATTATCTGAATGGGTCCATATAGATGTCGATACTGGAACGTTTATTTTTCTATTGAATATTCCTGTATTTATACTAGGCTTTCTAAAAGTCGGAAAACGCGCAACTGTACTTAGTTTCATCAACGTTGTTTGTGTGTCAGTCATGACGACAGTTTTACCGACAGGACAGGTAACAGATAATATACTAATGAATGCATTAGTCGGTGGTGTTTTACTTGGCGTCGGCGTCGGTATTTCTCTAAAAATGGGTTTTACGACTGGTGGAATGGACATCATTTCATTGGTTCTTTCTCAAACGACAGGGAAAACCGTAGGAAACTATATGCTGATTTTAAATGGTATTATCGTCGTAGCAGCTGGCTTCCTCTTTAATTGGGAAAGTGCTTTGTATACGATCATCTCGATTTATGCAATGACACAAGTCATCGATGCGATCCATACGAGTCACCAAAAAGTGACCGCCATGATCGTCACAGTGAGACCAGAAGAAGTGACTGCTGAAATTGCGCAACGCATGGTTCGGGGGATGACTCTCTTACCTTCAGTTGGTGGATATTCAAAACGTGAAGGAAAAATGATCATGATGGTTATCACACGTTACGAAATGTATGATCTTGATCAAATCGTCCATGAGATCGACGAAGATGCGTTCATCAATATTTTACCAACGCATTCCGTTTTTGGTCGCTTTGCCAATGAGAATGAACAAAAAATGTATCGTTCAACAGGGGTTCTTCCTGAAATCAAACATGCATCTAAAAAGGCAAAAAGCAAATAAAAAAGGGATAGACAAACAAATCTACACCCTTGTCTGTCACCTTTGAACCGAATAACTAGTGGAAAAAGAAGTAACTTCTTAGGAACTAAGAGGATCTATAAAAAATTTGCGTAGCTGTTACCTTAGTTCTTGAGGTGAAAGACTTCTGTCCAGACCTTGCTAGCCAAATGAATATTTACAAACCCTTTAAAAAAAGGTATGATAAACAAAAATTGTGAGAAGGAGAATCCGAAGAATGAGTGAACAAAAATGGTCTGCTGAAGAAGTAGATGAAATCAAAGAGCGAATTCTCACCGCGTTAGAAATGGTGATTGACCCAGAACTAGGAATCGATATCGTGAACCTAGGTTTGATCTATGAAATCGAATTTGACCCTGAAAATGGAGATACCGTTGTTAAAATGACTTTGACAACGATGGGCTGTCCGTTAGCTGATATCTTGACTGAATCGATCCATGATGCACTAAAAGAAGTGCCAGAAGTGTCGAAAGCAGAAGTCAAATTAGTCTGGTATCCCGCTTGGACGACCGATAAAATGAGTCGTTATGCACGAATTGCGCTTGGGATTCGTTAGGTAATGGTTCTTTAGAAGGTAGATCGGATCTGTAATATAACGAATGATGAAGTAAACGTTGAACTCTTTAACCAACTTTTTTGAAAAGTTGATTAAAGAGTTTTTTATTATGAAAAATGTTGGGTTAGTTGAACGATACAGACGAAAATTAGCAAACTTTAATGTAATCGAAAATAAATAAATTAGTACGTTTTCACTCTTACAAACGATATAATAGTTATAGTAGCTATTCTCATGATCAATTTTGATGTAAAAACCTGTACATAGAACGGGTAGGTTGTTAACTTATAAAATTTTTGGTTACTTTAGAAAGGTTGGATTAAAATGATTTCTCAAAAAGACAATCAAGCAATTGTATTTAGTATTTCAATAGGATCAGGTTGTTATCGGCACATTAGTGTGTCAACAGATGAGACACTTGAAGATTTTGCTGAAATTATCTTGGATTCATTTGATTTTATCAATGATCACGCACATGCATTTTTTATGGACAATTCTGCTTGGAGTGGAAATAAATGTTACTACATGGCAGAAGTTGACATGGGACACGAATACCTTCATACCTGTGACTATAAACTTTATCAACTCGGTCTGAAAAAAGGAGATAAATTCAAGTTTGTCTTTGATTTTGGTGATGATTGGAGATTTCAATGCAAAGTGTTACGTGTCATTGAAGATGATGAAGGAGGCTATGAAGTATTAAAAAGTGTGGGAGAACCACCTGAACAATATTTCAATTTTTTTGAGTGATTTCTAATAAACGCCAAAAGAGTGAATATGAGTGATTATGTTTCAAAATCGTTGAATCTTTTTTTGTCTTAGATAGTACTACTATAAGGATGAAAGTGAATAAAACAGTTCAAAAAAAAATCATTTTGTTTTTTACTAATTATGTGACACTTTTTAGTTTAGAGATAACCAAATTTTAAATGGAAGATGACAGAAATGTTTATCCGATCAATGAAACTCTGCTTAAAATTTTAAGTATCGTTAGGGATAACGTGTGTACTTTGTATGTAACGTATTTAAATTACTGCGAAGAAATAATATAATCTATCGTGTAGTTAATAATAATAAGGAGTCGGTATTTATGGCAAACATAAGTTTGGAACGTCCAATTATTTTATCTAATGAAGATGTCAAAATTATTGAAAATACGCATCCTACAAAAAAATTCTATGACTTATTAGAAAAGAAATCTAGTGATCGTATTAGTAACAAGGATCAAGTACCTAATTGGATGAGAAAAAAATAATATGGACTATACTGTGATTTCATTAAGTAAAAAGATCAAAATGCTGGTTGAAGTAATTAAAGAAGAGGAAATTGAGATTGGAAATAAAGCTCTTAGAAAGAAGGTAAGAGAACGCTTTTCGAACTTTGTAGAATCTTCTTTTTTTTGTGGAAACAATTCAGAAATGACTGAATTTTAAAACATGATGCCATACAAAAAGAGCTTTATCATGCGACAAGGACGTACTTGATTTTTAAAGACGAAACACAAGAACATCTCTTAGGTTTTTTTACGTTAGCAATCAAAGATTTAGATATTAGCAAGCTTGAAATAAAAGAGAAAAAGAAATTAGTATTTAACGGAAAATCGCCGAGTAAGGTAGGTGTTGCACCGTCTTATTTAAAATCACTTATTACGTATTCCCATCTAAGTACTTTTCCAAATACTCGATCTTTGCTAGATCCTTATGATTATTTTTCTCTGCACGGTAACTATCTTTAGCGGAACGTTGATAGATTTTTAAATATTGTTCCGCTGTAGGTAAGTAGAAGGAACAGTCGTCGATCCTGATTAGAGAGAGTTCATTAAGTGGAATACCTGAAAAGCCGAGAAGACTGTCCATGCTGCCAAATTGGATGGTATAAGAATCTTTAGCAAATTCATGTTCGTGTAAATCAACTAGATGGTAACTCAACGTTTCCATGATTTTTAAGATGCTTTGCCAATTGTGCAAGCGATCTTCATCGGGTGCTTCCCAACCACGGGGATCGCCAGGAACGTGGATGTCAATGTCTCTTGGTTGCCAGTCGATATCTGTTAAGTAAGACAAGCCCAATGAACCTAGTAGTAGCGGAGTAATCTGTTGCTTGTTTAATTTTTGCGTGATCAATAAAAATTCTTTGAAATAAAGTTCCATGAATTTTCTCCTTTTCTTTGGTTGCATTTATTGTAACAAAGTGGATGTCTAATTTTCCATTTCATCCTGAAAACAAAACTAGATTCTCTCAAAAAGTGAGTCTAGTTTTTTTATTTCTTGTATTTAAGAAATGAAGCTGGTAAGCAACTATAGATTTGACTGTAGGAGGTGTAAAAAATTGAGTGTGAATGGCTTAGTTTTCCTATTTTTGGTACACTTGATTTACTATCAATCAGAAAGTTGGTGACAGATTGAACCTAGAAGTACAAAAATATTGGGAAAGCTTTTGCTTAAAAAATGGTGTGCCACAAGCATCATTATATGAAATTTTTGCTTTTGGAAATACGAAAGAACACGCAGATGAATTAGCAGATTTGGTATTGGAAGGGAAGAAAATAGGGACAAGCTCAGGGTATGAGTTTTACCAAATGGATAACGAACCATTACCTAAAGTGGGTGACTACTCCGTCGTTGTGAATAGCTCTGATGTACCGATTGGTATTATCCAGACTGTCGAAGTGTTGATCCTACCTTGGAAAGAAATTACCGAAGAACTGGCAGCTACAGAAGGTGAAGGCGACTTATCTCTTATGTATTGGCAAAAGGGACATTACAATTATTTCAAACCTTACTATGAAGAACATGGACTATTGCTCAATGAAGAAACGAAAATCGTCTTTGAACGATTCCAACTTGTTGATCGATATTTGCCGAAAAGTGAGGAAACCAATGCGTATTGATTTAGTAGAAGAAGCAATAGAAAAGAAAAAAATCGTCCAAGAAATCTTGAATGATTTGCCAGAGTGGTTTGGCTTGCCAGATTCGACACAAGAATATGTTGAGGAATGCCAAAAGTATCCATTGTGGGTCTTACAAGAAGCTAGCGAGCCAATAGGGTTTATCAGTTTAAAAGAAACAAGTAAAGCCACCGGTGAGATCTATTGTATGGGAATCAAAAAAGCCTATCATCATCGAGGGTTAGGTAAGCGATTACTAGGAGAGCTAGAATCGTATGCAAGAGAACATTACCTATTTTTACAAGTGAAAACAGTCGCCGAAGGGCATTACGCTATCTATGATCAGACGATTCACTTCTACCGAAGGATGGGTTTTGTTGAGCTAGAAGTGTTCCCAACCTTATGGGATGAATGGAATCCATGTTTGGTAATGATAAAAAGTCTTAACTAAAAAAGAAAGCGAAGATGGAACTCTCGCACATGACAGTTGTCATTCGTGGTCGTAAATGTTCGACAGAAGTCTTTACGGAGGTCTTTGATGCAAAAGAAGTGTATTCGAGTAAGGAAAACAATACTCCTTATTTCCAGAAACATTCTTATTGATCGGTGATCTGTGGGTGGCGTTGATGGAAGATAAGCAGACAAAGCTTCTCAAAACCTACAATCATATTGATTTTCAAATCACTCCGGAACAACTTCTTTGTTATACAGAACAACTTCGTCTTCTAGACCTCAAAATTGAAGAAGGACGTTCGCGGGTAGCAGTAGACATCCATGCGGGCAATCTAAATGATCGTTTGAAGAGGTATGAAGAATAACTATAAGTTTTCAGGAGTAATGGGATGATTAAAAAAGTGAAGAAACTAGACCGAGAGATAATGGATCGGCTACTAACTATTTGGTTAACGACCAATATCAGGACACATGATTTTATTGATGCGACATATTGGTATGAGAAAAAAGAGGTGTTGAAAAAAGAATTGCCAAAAGCAGAAATTTATTATTGTGAAATGAATAGTCAGATTGTTGGTTTTATGGGAATCGTGGACAAATCTTATTTAGCTGGTATTTTTGTAGAGTCAACATATCAAAATAGAAAAATCGGACAAAAACTGATTGAAGCTGCTAAAAAAGAAAAAGAACGAATAAGCTTGCATGTTTATGGTAAGAATAAAGGAGCAATACGATTCTACTTTAGAAATGGCTTTAGAAAAGTGGATGAACAAATGGATGAATCGACGGGTGAGAAAGAATACCTTATGATCTGGGAAAACATTAAACAGATCTAATGAGTACAAAAAAATTTGTTTTGGTTCCGATTAACAAAAAACAAGATCGATCCTTGAAGGTTGATCTTGTTTTTTTGCGATATTACTAGCGATTGAATAGCACAAACGGCAGACTTGTGAGTAATGCGATCACCCCACAAATCAATCCAAACAAGAGGACGATTCCTACCTTTTCGATCCGATTTCTAACCTTGTCTCTTTGTTTACGTAGAGGTGCTACTTCTTTGTTTTCCATGAATGCAACGATTTCTTTGTAGGTTTTGATATTCTCTTGTTTTTTGACTCCCTCGACTTTTATTGCGCCGTACATGCTGACGATCCAAAAGATCAAGGGAAGAGCTAATCGCCAATTACCAGATAAAAACAAGGATGGCCCAATTGAAATCAAAGCAAGGAGCATTGATACGAGCATGACTTTAGTATATTTGTTTATTTCCAGAAGTGTCACATTTTCTTTCATCTTTTCCACATCTCCTTTGACTAATTGATCCAAAGAAACGTCAAACAGGACACTCAGTAACAATAAATTATGAATATCGGGATAGCTACGCTCATTCTCCCAGTTTGAAATCGTTTGTCTTGAAACATATAATTTTTCGGCTAATTCTTCTTGGGAGAAAGCTAGTTGTTTGCGATATTTTTTTATTTGATGACTTAAGTCCATAGTATCCGCTCCTTCTTATCTCAGTGTGATCGAAGAGGTCAAAATCGACGATCAAAGGTTTTTGTCATTGCCAGATTTAGCATGTAAAAAGTCTTTGACATGCTTTAAAATGCTGTTTTGTCAGTATTCTTGGTTATTTGTTATGTAAATGGCGGATCATTGCATTATTAAAAACCATACGTTTTTTTTGAATAAACTAACGATCCCTTGAATTTATGATATCATACACTTAATCCTAAAAGGATTAATGGATTGGAGGAATGGTTTTGGAGAAGACAACAAGTGTAGAAAAGAAGAAAGTTTATTTTTTATGTACCGGTAATTCATGCAGAAGTCAGATCGCTGAAGGGTATGGTCATGCATATCTGGAGGAGCAATTTGACGTTCGCAGCGCTGGAGTGGAGACACATGGGTTGAATCCACGTGCCGTAAAAGTGATGGCAGAAGATGGCATCGACATTACGAGGCAAACCTCAGACTTGATTGACCCAGATTATTTTAAAGATGCCGACCTGATCATCACTTTGTGCGGCGATGCGTTGGATAAATGTCCAGTGATTCCAGCTCATATCCGTCATGAACATTGGGATTTAGAAGATCCAGCAAAAGCTACTGGGACAGAAGAAGAAATTATTGCTGAATTTAGAAAGACCCGTGAAGTCATCAAGGAAAAAATAAAGGATATGGCTAACTAAGGGTAAAAAACACCTGTCTATAATGAAGAAATATGTATTATTCTTTTGGTAACGAGAATTCAATGGAGTATTGAACTAAAGAAAAAGGTGCCTTTGCCATTGTCAGCGTATCAAAGCGAGTACCGTTAAATGACTTGCTCAAAAAAGCGTATAGTGATAGGCGGTTCTCAGTCAAGACATGGAATGAAGATCGTTGAATCAAGTGGATAAAGACGAGTAATCATCTAGAATGTATATTCATTCTAGGATATTACTCGTCTTTTTTTTAGAAATCAGGCATACTAGAATTATAGGTAGATTGGAAACGATTTAAAACGTATGTATTTTTAATAAGGAGATGAATATGAGACCAAAGTCAAAAGAGGAATTATTGATACTCGCAGCTGAAAATTATGAGAAGTTACAGCAGTTGATCGATTCAATACCTGAGGAACAAAGAGAAGCGACATTTGATTTTGAGGAAGTATTTCTTGAAAAGAAAAAAGAAGCACATTGGCGAAGGGATCAAACGATCAAAGACGTGTTGATCCATTTATACGAGTGGCATTGTTTGCTATTAAAGTGGGTGAGTGATAATCAAATGGGAGAAGCGGTGCCTTTTTTGCCGGAGCCGTATAATTGGCGAACGACAGCCGAAATGAATCGTGCCTTTACAAAAAAACACCAGTCTACTACGTTACGGCAAGCGTCTGACTGGTTGAAGGAAAGCCATGCAGAAGTGATGTTACTGGCGAAAACCTTTGATGACGATCAGCTGTTCCAAAAAAAACAGTATCCTTGGGTAGGAAATACGACACTTGGCGGTTATTTTGTTTCGGCTACATCGAGCCATTATGATTGGGCGATCAAAAAAATCAAACAAAGTCAAAGGCAAAAACAAAAGGGAACTAACGCGAAATAAGAACAAAAAAAATAGGAATCAATAAGATTCCCATTTTTTCAAAATCGCTCTTTTTAGTACCAACCGTTAGCTAACCAGAAAGCTTTTGCAGCGTCCCAAGAGCCATAACGAGAGGCAACATATTGTTCTGCTACTCTTTCTTGATTGGCAGCAGAGTAGTCACCGTTCAAGTAAGAAGAGTCTAATTGGTAACGGCCGATATAGCGTCCGTTTGTTGCTGTGTAAGAACCGCTAGATTCTTTTTGTGCGATCCATTCTTTGGCATCGTTCGTACCAGTTGAAACAGCTACTTCAGTAGCAGGTGCTTGTTCCACAACTGGCGCTTCTTCTACTACAGGAGCTTGTTCCACTACAGGTGTTTCCACAACTGGAGCTGTTTCTTGAACAGGTTCTACAGGCGCTTGAGTAGCGACAGGAGCAGCTGCTTGCTCACCAGTAGGAATAGTTAGTTCTTGACCTGAAAAGATCAGGTGAATGTTTGAGATTGAGTTCGCTTCGGCAATTGTTTGGATCAAGGAGTTGTCACCAACGTATTTTTGAGAAATCGTTGATAAAGTATCACCTGATTGAACAGTGTAGGCTTCGTCTGCGTGTGCAGAAGTACCCATAAATAATGCAGCGCCGGCAGCCAAAGTTGTTCCAAAAAGAATTGTTTTAAGTGATTTCATGAAAGATCTCCTTCGTGTTTTAAAAAGTTATTTTGATTAGCTGTTTTCGCTAACGAGTAATACTTTACCATGGGATTATATTTCATAGGTGAAAGATACGTGACAGTTTGTGACAAATGCTCCTTTTTTGTAACAAGGATATGTATAAATAATGTGCGTTTTAATTAGAAAAACATCATAAAAGGATATTCATGCGTTTTTGACATTTGTTTTTTATTAGAAAAATGCAAAACAAAAAAGTAGAAAATCGGCAAATTAATTTTGATTTGTCGGTAAAAAAGTGAAATTTTTATAAAAATCGATCAAAATGATACAATAGAAGAAACAAGGAGATGGTATGGATGACGAATATGTATGAAAAAATAATGGTGGCAATTGATGGTTCAGAAAAAGCAGAGAAGGCATTTGCCGAAGCGTTAGAATTAGCTAGAGACAATCAATCAGAATTATTGATCGTTTCAATTATCAATAAAATCGAATTGACACACAGTGCGTATGCATTCTCGAAAATCTATGCGGAAGAAAAGCAAAAAACAGAAGTAGAACTATTGAAGAGGATCAATGATGCAAAAGAATTTGGAATCGAAACGATCCATGCAATCGTGGAAACGGGTGATCCAAGAACCTTGCTCGCCACGGTATTGCCGAAACAAGAGTCGATTGATTTGATCGTGATGGGGGCGACTGGTAAAGGCTCGATCCAACAAGCATTGGTAGGATCAACGGCTTCTTATGTAGTGACACATGCGCCTTGCAATGTGTTGGTCGTTAAATAAATTCCGATTCCTGATAAGCTGCGTTGCTGATTTCCAACGTGGCTTTTTTAGTCGTGAAGAGTAGTACTGGTAACTAAGGATGTTTGTAAAGGTAATAAATCCATAAGATCAATATCGTTAATGAAATAATCAACCCTAATTCATGTGACAGTAATTTTGGGGTGGGTTCCCAATGCCGAAGGGAAAATATTTTGTGGGAAAAATAAGCGACTGGTAAAAGTGTCAGCAATACGGAAAATTTCCGCTTCGTCCATTTCGTGTAGTAGATTGCTAAAGTTGTCATAAGAAAAAAAGGAACATAAAAAACCAGTTGTCCCATAGTGTCCATACAATATACGCCTCCAAGAAAAATGAAATACTTAATTAAAAATAACACTTTGTATGTACATGCACAAGGGGAGATGTCATAAAATTTCTTGATTTCAACAAAAAAGTTGTTTTTTTGATTCTGAACGTACTTATTGTTATAATTCTTTTAAAGAAAGGGTGTAATGTTTCATGGACCAAGTTGTTTTAGAAGTTGATCTACATTTAGAAAACGATATCCGTATTTGCTATTATATCGTAAGTAATAGTGTGGAACCGCGAGTTTTAATGAATAAAATCGACGGTATTTTATCAAAAACAGATTTCCATCAATTTAATGATGGGGAAGAGAGTTACTATAGTATTCCAGTGGAAAAGGTAATTTACACGAAAGTGAATGTGCGGAAAGATTTAGATACAAAAGAAATACATGCACCGATATTCACTGATTATTGAAATAAGCTGGAGGCAATCAAAGATGAATACCTATGAACAAATGATCCAAGAGTTGATGGATGGAAAAATCCAAAAAATAGAGGTCAAACGTGAGGAAGTCATGGCTTTTCGCGAAGCATGGTTAAAAATTGAGAATCGCAAGTTTATTGTTGGAAAGGCCGAGCTGAATGGCAATGTGACGTATCACTATGATCCAACAAGATTGTACTAAAAGCAGGTTTTGATAAAAGTGTGGCTTTTGCAAATACTCATAATGTTTTAGAGTCGCCAGAACCTTAAAAGATCCCCGACAATCGTTGATTGTCAGGGATCTTTTGTTTCTAAATGTGATATTCTGGCTCGAACCACCTTACGAAAAGATGATTGTTCATTTGAACAGATTTTTGAATTTATCCGTTATTCCTTGAAAATCGACACCTTGGAGAAATTCTTGGGCTTTTTCTTTGTAAGGACCTAATTGTTCTTTATGCTCTTCGAAAAATGTTTTGGCTTCAGTGAAATTGCCACTTTGGACCAGATCTTTGATTTTCTGAAGTATTTCTTCTTTATTCATAATGAAACACATCCTTTCTTTCCTATTATAATAGCAAAAATCTATGAAATTTTGTAAAAATAACTTCTGTGCTAAAGTCCGATAAAAAACTCGATCTAGAGACGGATGAATCTGATTTTTTTACAGGCTATACTCAAAGAGTAAAGAGGAGGTAGGAAAATGAAAGTAATCAAAGTATTAGTAGGTGCCGTTGTATTCAGTGGCTTAGCGTTATTTGGCTTAAAGTTTTATACGCAAGGTGCTAGTGGAGAATTGCCAGCAGTTATTGACCAATTGAATCCGTTAGTCACAAAGGGAGAAGTGTATGTCAAAACAAAACAGCCCGATGAAGTCAATTCGTTCGGTACAGCAAAATATATCCAAAAAGCAGTTGATGCAAATGGTAACGAACGCGAGATTGAATTTAACGGGTTATCTGTTTTAAAAAAAGACCGTTACTTGAGATTGACGAATAAAGGCGCTCATGTTGAAACATACGAAGAAATTCCCAAAGAAGAGGTACCTAAAGAAGCATTAGCTATAATTGGTTGATTTTATTTTTATTATGTAAACTAAATATTGGATTAAAAAATAAGCCTAAGAATAATTGATTAATGACTTAATCATTCGTTCTTAGGTTTATTTTATTTTCGGCTCTATAATTTATGGGACTGATGAATCAAAATTGATTCTTCAGTCCCATTTTCATTTTAGGTATTAAAAAACATA
>NZ_JADNNI010000017.1:0-83998 GCF_015556925.1 Enterococcus sp. 1001283B150225_161107_E12
CCGAACACAGAAGTTAAGCTTCTTAGCGCCGATTGTAGTGAGGGGTTGCCCCTTGTGAGAGTAGGACGCCGCCACGCTTTGTTATCTTTGGAGGTTTAGCTCAGCTGGGAGAGCATCTGCCTTACAAGCAGAGGGTCAGCGGTTCGATCCCGTTAACCTCCATATGAGCCGTTAGCTCAGTTGGTAGAGCATCTGACTTTTAATCAGAGGGTCACAGGTTCGAGCCCTGTACGGCTCATATTTTTGCGGGTGTGGCGGAATTGGCAGACGCACTAGATTTAGGATCTAGCGCCTTACGGCGTGGGGGTTCAAGTCCCTTCACCCGCATCATATGATTTATTCTATTTTTTTACGCCGGCTTAGCTCAGTTGGTAGAGCATCTGATTTGTAATCAGAGGGTCGAGGGTTCAAGTCCTTTAGCCGGCATCGTAAATACGCGGAAATAGCTCAGTGGTAGAGCACCACCTTGCCAAGGTGGGGGTCGCGGGTTCGAACCCCGTTTTCCGCTTTGCCAATGTACTACGCGCCGGGGTGGCGGAACTGGCAGACGCACAGGACTTAAAATCCTGCGGTGAGTGATCACCGTACCGGTTCGATTCCGGTCCTCGGCATTACAAATATGCGCCCATAGCTCAATTGGATAGAGTGTTTGACTACGGATCAAAAGGTTAGGGGTTCGACTCCTCTTGGGCGCGTAGTCTTTTTATTTTTTCGGGAAGTAGCTCAGCTTGGTAGAGCACTTGGTTTGGGACCAAGGGGTCGCAGGTTCGAATCCTGTCTTCCCGATTTTTTTATTTGTTGCAAAGTCATACGTTCTATTGTATGATTATTTTTAATTAATTGAATATGCGCCCATAGCTCAATTGGATAGAGTGTTTGACTACGGATCAAAAGGTTAGGGGTTCGACTCCTCTTGGGCGCGTAGTCTTTTTATTTTTTCGGGAAGTAGCTCAGCTTGGTAGAGCACTTGGTTTGGGACCAAGGGGTCGCAGGTTCGAATCCTGTCTTCCCGATTTTTTTATTTGTTGCAAAGTCATACGTTCTATTGTATGATTATTTTTAATTAATTGAATATGCGCCCATAGCTCAATTGGATAGAGTGTTTGACTACGGATCAAAAGGTTAGGGGTTCGACTCCTCTTGGGCGCGTTGGAAAAACTGGGACTTCATTGAATTCCTAGTTTTTTTTATTTACATAAATAAATGGTCTTTTATCGTTATTCTTCGAATCAAATATCTAACAAGCGTTCTCCTTTCATTCTACCTGTAAATTCGCTATAATTAAGGTCAATATTAGTCAAAGGAATGAGTGGGATGGCACAACAAAATACTTCGGATCTAATTGAATCATATATAAAAAAGATCCTGGAAAAAAACGAGATGATCGAGCTTCGAAGGATTGAATTGGCAGATCTATTTAACTGCGTTCCTTCACAAATCAATTATGTGATCAATACACGATTTACGATTCAACGCGGCTATCTGGTTGAGAGTAAACGTGGTGGTGGTGGGTATATCCGCATTGCAAAAGTGAGAATGTCGGATAAAAAACAAATGCTTGAACGAATCAACTTGCTATTTGGCGAAACGATTAATGAAAAAAATGCCTACGCCATTATTCAGAAACTATATGAAGACCAAATCATTACCAAAAAAGAAGGAAACTTGATGTTGAGTGCGATTGCTAAAAATACGTTGAACATCAATGAGACAGAAGATTATACACGTGCTCGAATTCTACGAGCCTTTTTAGAACGATTAAGCTATGAAGATGGGGAGTGAAATTTAAATGGCAGAAATATTTACAGAAAGAGCACAACGTGTGTTAGAAATTGCCCAAGAAGAAGCAAAACGCTACAAACATCAAGCGGTAAGTTCAGAACATATATTATTGGCTTTAGTGATCGAACCCAACGGGATTGCTGGGAAAGTATTACGAGATATGAAATTGAATGAAAAAGATATTTATGAAGAAATCGAGCATTTAGTCGGTTATGGTACAGTGAAAACTTATGCAAAAGGTGTATTTCTCCCTTATTCTCCTCGAATGAAACAAATTTTTGCTTTGGCAAATAGTGAAGTGAATAAAATGGGTACACAAAAGGTAGGAACTGAGCATATTTTACTTAGTCTATTAAAAGATGAGAGTATCATGGCTACTCGTATCATGATCAACTTGGGGATTAGTTTGAGCAAAGTTCGTCAGTCATTGAAGCGTACGATGGGTACGGAAAGTAGTACCGGTGGTATTCGCCGTCGCAATCCACAAGAAAAGCGAGCAATGACACAAGGTACTCCTACGTTAGATTCTTTAGCTAGAGACTTAACTAAGTTAGCAAAAGAAAACAGGTTAGATCCAGTCGTAGGTCGTTCAAGAGAAGTCAAACGGTTGATCCAGATACTTAGTCGCCGAACAAAAAACAATCCTGTTTTAGTTGGAGAACCCGGTGTCGGTAAAACTGCGATTGCAGAAGGATTGGCTCAAAAAATCATTTTAGGTGAAGTACCTGAAGAAATGAAAGCAAAACGTTTGATGATGTTAGACATGGGGGCGTTAGTCGCTGGGACGAAGTATCGGGGAGAATTTGAAGATCGAATGAAAAAAGTCATTGATGAAATTTATCATGACGGTCAAGTTATTCTCTTTATTGATGAATTACACACATTGATTGGTGCTGGTGGTGCAGAAGGTGCCATCGATGCATCGAATATTTTGAAACCAGCGTTAGCACGTGGAGAATTACAAACGATTGGCGCGACAACATTAGACGAATACCAAAAATACATTGAAAAAGACTCGGCATTGGAACGACGCTTTGCACGTATCCAAGTAGATGAGCCGACAGCAGATGAAGCGGAAGAAATCTTACGTGGTTTACGTTCACGCTATGAGGAACATCATCATGTGGAGATCACCGATGAAGCAGTACGAGCGGCAGTCAATCTTTCTGTTCGATATATCACTTCCAGACAGTTACCAGATAAAGCGATCGACTTGATTGATGAATCAGCAGCGAAAGTTCGATTGGAACAAGCGGACGATTTGTCAGAAACGACGATACTGAAACAAGAGATCGATCAAGTGAATAAAGAAAAAGAACAGGCGATTCAAAAACAAGATTTTGAAACAGCTGCGCATTTACGTAGACAAGAAAAAAGCTTAATGAAAAAACTAGAAAAACGTTTAGCGATTGAAGCAAAACATAAAAATGGCTTTGCGGATCGGGTGACTGAAGAAGATGTAGCTACTGTTGTTTCGGAGTGGACAGGTGTACCATTGCAACAGTTAGAAAAGAAAGAAAGTCAACGATTACTGGAACTAGAAGCACTACTTCACGAACGTGTTGTAGGACAAGATGAAGCGGTCAAAGCTGTTTCTCGTGCGATCAGACGGGCGCGTAGTGGCTTAAAAGATCCAAATCGCCCGATTGGTTCCTTCATGTTTTTAGGTCCAACAGGAGTCGGAAAAACAGAACTTGCGAAAGCATTGTCAGAAGTGATGTTTGGTGAAGAGGACGCATTGATTCGTGTCGACATGTCTGAATTCATGGAGAAGTATAGTACGAGTCGTTTGATCGGTTCGCCTCCAGGCTATGTGGGTTATGATGAAGGTGGACAATTGACAGAAAAAATTCGTCAAAAACCTTACTCAGTTATCTTGCTAGATGAAGTGGAAAAAGCTCATCCAGATGTCTTCAATTTATTATTACAAGTGTTAGATGATGGTCATTTAACAGATGCTAAAGGAAGAAAAGTAGACTTTAGAAATACGATCATGATCATGACTTCTAATATTGGCGCTACTCAAATCCGTGAGGAAAAAAATGTTGGATTCAACGTCCAAGATATTACTAAAGATCATCAAGCGATGCAAAAACGGATACTTGAAGAGCTGAAGAAAGCTTTCCGCCCTGAATTCTTGAACCGTATCGATGAGACAGTCGTTTTCCATTCATTAACAAAAGATGAAGTCCATGCGATTGTTCAAATCATGAGTCAATCGATCGTCAAACGATTGAAAGAACAAGATATCTTAGTGAAAATCACACCAGCAGCAGTTGATGTGATTGGAAAAGTCGGTTTTGATCCAGAGTATGGTGCACGGCCACTAAGAAGGGCATTACAAAAAGAAGTAGAAGATCGTTTGAGCGAAGCTTTGCTTGGAGGAGAAATCCATTTAGGCGATCAAATCACTGTTGGCGCTTCGAAGGGCAAAATCACAGTAAATGTGCGTGAACCTAAGAAAATAACTACTAAAGTATAATGACAGAGTGAGATTCCAACAGAAATAGCTAAGCCAGAAACCCAAAAATCATTTGATTTTTTGGGTTTTTTGTTTTCCTAAAGAGCTACTTCTAAATCAATAGGGACACATTGTATAAAACAGAAATTATTTTACAGTATCGTTACAATCAATAATAAATGTAAGAAGTATTGGAAAGTTTTCAGAGCTGTGCTACTATTATGGAGTTGTAGGAGGAGGAAATGATGATCGAAATCATAACTACTATAGAATCAATGAAACAAGCAGAAGAATTGCTTGAAGCAGGAGCGGATACCTTGTATTTTGGAGAAGAACGCTTCGGTCTACGCTTACCAGCTTCTTTTACAAGAGAAGAACAACGCGAATTAGTTGCGCTGGCACATCGGTATGGTAAAAAAGTAAATATAGCTGTCAATGGAATCATTCATCCTGAAAAAATGAAAAAAGTCCCAGAGTATCTGCTTTTTTTAAAAGAAATCAATGTGGACATGATCACAGTTGGTGATACTGGGATTATCTTTACCATGAGAAAAAATCCAGAGTTGAGTATCCCTTATGTTTTTGATGCAGAAACATTAGTGACGAGTGCACGTCAAATCAATTTTTGGGCAAAAAAAGGGGCGATTTCTGCTGTTTTAGCACGTGAAGTGCCATTTGATGAGATGAAAGAAATGGAAAATAAGTTACAGATTCCTGTGGAAACACTTGTGTATGGAGCTACATGCATCCATCAATCGAAACGTCCACTGTTACAGAATTACTATAACTACACGCAACAGGACGAAAAAAAAGATCGTGAAAGAGGACTCTTTCTCGCTGAACCTAAAAAAGAAGATACACATTATTCGATTTATGAAGATTCACATGGTACGCATATTTTTGCGAATAATGACATCAATTTAAGTAATGAACTCCCACAGCTTTATGCCCATCATTTCCGTACCTGGAAATTAGATGGCGTTTTTACGCCTGGTGAAGCATTTGTTGAGATCACTAAATTATTTGTTGAGGCAAAAAAAGCATTATTAGCAGACACATGGACAGAAACGTTAGCACAAGAAATGACGAATAAGATCAATGGATTACATCCAACGAATCGAGGACTTGATACAGGTTTCTTTTATATTGATCCTGAATCTATCAAGTAAGGAGTATGGTGAAATAAAATGACAACAAAAAGAAAATTAAAACGTCCGGAAGTTTTAGCACCAGCCGGCACGCTTGAAAAACTAAAAACAGCTATCCATTATGGCGCAGATGCTGTGTATATTGGTGGTAATGCTTATGGGTTACGTAGTCGCGCAGGAAACTTTACCTATGAAGAAATGGCAGAAGGCGTTGCATTCGCAAAAGAACATCAAGCGAAAGTGTATGTAGCAGCAAATATGGTCACACATGAAGGAAATGACGAAGGAGCCGGTGAATTTTTCCGTAACCTGCGCGATGTGGGGATTTCAGCAGTGATCGTCTCTGATCCAGCACTTATTGAGATCTGTGCGACCGAAGCCCCTGGCTTACCTATCCATCTATCAACTCAAGCTTCTGCTACCAACTATGAAACATTAGAATTTTGGAAAGAAGAAGGCTTGGAACGTGTAGTTTTAGCTCGGGAAGTTTCGATGGAAGAAGTCGCTGAGATCCGTCGACATACTGATGTAGAGATTGAAGCATTCATCCATGGAGCAATGTGTATCTCTTATTCAGGACGTTGTACGTTGTCGAATCATATGTCGATGCGGGATGCCAATCGTGGAGGCTGTTCACAATCTTGTCGTTGGAAATATGAATTGTATGATTTGCCATTTGGACAAGAGAGAAACTCTTTGACAGATGCTGGCGAGATCGAAGAAGAGTTTTCGATGAGTGCAGTAGATATGTCGATGATCGAACATATTCCTGACTTGATTGAAAATGGCGTAGATAGTTTTAAAATCGAAGGTCGAATGAAGTCGATCCATTATGTATCAACTGTCGCAAATGTCTATAAAGCAGCTGTAGATAGTTATATGGAAGATCCTGAAAACTATGTGTGCAAACAAGAATGGATCGATGAGTTATGGAAAGTGGCTCAACGAGAATTGGCAACAGGATTTTATTACGATACACCTAGCGAAAATGAACAATTATTTGGTGAACGTCGTAAGATCCCTGTATACAAATTTGTCGGAGAAGTTTTATCTTATGACGAGGAGACGAAACAAGCGACAATCCGTCAGAGAAACCTCTTTTCTGTAGGGGATGAAATCGAATTTTATGGGCCTGGATTTACTCACTTCAGTCAAATGGTTGAGATGATGCACAATGAAGAAGGAGAATCCATTGATCGCGCACCAAATCCTATGATGATTTTGACCATGCCAGTCGCACAACCAGTTAAACCTGGAGATATGATTAGAAAAAGAAAATAATTTTTTAAGCAATCAAGCGAAATGAGCATCTCGTCAACAGAATGACTAGAAACGTGCTACACTTATTTTTTGTAAGAGCTGATAAAAAGTTTATTGAAAAATAAGCGGTAGGATGTTACATCAGCTGCTAAAAGGAGGAACAAGATGAAAACATATGATTATATTGTCATTGGCGGAGGATCTGGAGGCATTGCTTCAGCGAATCGAGCTGGTATGCATGGAGCGAAAGTATTATTGATTGAAGGCAATGAACTAGGTGGAACGTGCGTCAATGTCGGATGTGTTCCAAAAAAAGTGATGTGGCAAGCAAGCACGATATTAGAAACAATCGAACGTGATGCTTCAAGCTATGGTATCCAAGCGGACGTTAAACATGTTGACTTTAAAGAACTAGTAGAGAAACGCGAGAAATACATTGATTTCCTTCATGGCGCTTATCAAAGAGGTTTAGATAGTAATAACGTTGAAGCAATCAAAGGCTATGCTCGCTTTGTAGATAGTCAAACCGTTGAAGTAAACGGTGAAAGCTATCAAGCAAATCATATTTTGATTGCTACCGGTGGCAAGCCAAGCAAGATGACGATTCCTGGCGGAGAATATGCCATTGATTCAAACGGATTTTTTGCATTGACAGAATTACCAAAATCGACGATCGTATTAGGTGCGGGTTATATTGCAGCTGAACTTTCAGGTGTGTTAAATGGCTTGGGAAGTGAAGTGATGTGGGCTTATCGTAAAGAACGTCCATTACGTACGTTTGATAAAATGTTATCTGATAACTTGATTGAGATGTATCAAGAAGCAGGAATTCACACTTATGCAAACTTTACGGCTCGTGAAATAACAAAGAACGGGGATGTCTACACCGTTACCTTTGAAAATGGGGAAACACTAATGGCAGAGTGTGTGTTATTTGCTGGCGGACGTGTACCGAATACAGATGCATTAGGAATCGAAAAAACGAACGTTGAATTAGATGAAAAAGGATTTATCAAAGTGGATAAATTCCAAAATACAACCGATTCACACATCTATGCCATTGGTGATGTAATTGGTAAAATCGACTTGACGCCAGTAGCGATTGCCGCAGGTCGTCGTTTGTCAGAAAGACTGTTCAATGGAAAAGAAAATTCGTATTTAGACTATGATTTAGTTCCAACAGTCGTCTTTACTCATCCACCGATTGCAACCATCGGCTTGACAGAAGAGCAAGCGTTGACGACATACGGTGAAGGACAATTGAAAGTCTATCGTTCACGATTCACGCCAATGTATTTTGCTTTAAACGATTATCGACAAAAATGTGAAATGAAATTGATCTGTGTGGGTGAAGAAGAAAAAATTGTTGGGCTGCATGCCATTGGTGTAGGTGTCGATGAAATGTTACAAGGTTTTGCAGTAGCGATCAAAATGGGGGCAACCAAAGCAGATTTTGACAATACAGTAGCTATCCATCCAACAGGCGCAGAAGAATTTGTTACAATGCGTTAAGTCGTTAGTATGTTGAGGAAATACTCATACAGAAAAAGCAGACGGAATATGCGTCTGCTTTTTCTGATTTATGCAGATAAACCTATGTATAAAGAACTGTTTCAATGTTATTCCAAAAAGAGGTTGTTGGTATTTTAGAAATTTTAATCGTTTTAGCTTTCGTTTTAGCTTGGTTCAGTTCGATGTCTGTTAAAACTAAATCATATTGATTGACTGTATCGTAGTTTACTTGAAAAATATTATCAGTATATGTATGGATACTATGAATCGCAGGAATTTTTTTGAATAACAGTTGCTTATACAGTGCAAGTGTCCTTTCTTCCTGATAAGAAACAATCAAAATAGACACCTTTTTCTTGTAAGGAAAAACGGCCGTCAGTAAAGAAGGTGACAATGAAATCAATTCTAATAGTAACTCTTCATAGAGTAATTGATTCCGTTTGATCATCATTAATCCAGCATGGTCAATAGCTTGATTGTATGCTTTTAGTATCTGGGGCGAATGTGTAAATAGGATTTCTGATAAAATCTGTAGATACGTTGTTTTAAAGAATTGTCGGTTTTTATTGTAATTGATCAACTCACTCAATTTCTGAATACCATCTTGATTCAAAGAGAAGTCTTGGGACAGTGAACGGTAAAAGTATTCCGAGAATTGTTGAATCCGTTGGTACTCTCCATGACTGCTGGGTGTTGACTGAATACAAGGGAAATAGATTTTTTTATCTAATAGATTTGATACGGTTGTGGTGGTGACATTAAAGCCGTATTCTTTTTCAATGATTGAGCAAAACACTGTATTATTTTTTATTATTTCAAAAAAAGAAGGATCATTGATTGGATTTCCTTTATTTTCTGAGATCAAATGGCCTTGTCCGATACGAATGATTGCTGTGTAAAGATAAAAACTATTTATAATAACTTTATATGTACTAATTGTTTGATGTGTTGCTTGCTTTTTATAGTAACGTTGTAACACATCGAATATGTGATAAAAATGGGGCAATTGCTGTGGCGTATATTGCTCACGAAACATACTACAGAAGAATTGCCTGATGTAACTTTCATCCCCAATGATTTTGAGTTTTGAGGAGATATGTATGGATAATGGCGCATTGATCTCGCTGAAATAAGTATTGATATTTGCAATGATCCGGCGAATACTTGTTTCACTTAAATATAGTTTATTTGCTAATTTAGATAACGTTGGCTCTACTTCAAAAATCATCTGTAGTATTTGTACATTCGTTGATTGATTGAGTATTTGTTTGATTAAATCTTCCAAATTGATCTCTGGTGGTAATAGTAAAGAAGCTACTTGATATTTATCGGTGCTGATACAAACTGGTGCATATGTATGGTTAAAAAACACAATATCGGTCAATAATGTTTTTTTTGTTACCCCAAGTTGTTCTGCTAAAGTCAAACAGTCAATGGCGGCCATACCTAAGAGTAAAGCTAGTTTGATCTGCCTTTCAGAAGTCTTTTCAAGCATATTTGTTCGTTTTATCATACTTTTCAGATCTCCTAAAAAATAGAAAATCTGTTTTTTCACATCCTTTATTCATATTATAAACATTATTTTATCATACTTTTCTAATTATTCGAGTTTTTCTTTTTATTCTAATCGGTGGTTATTTAAAAGTGAGATTGCCTTCATTATTTAATAAGTATTATTTTAAAAAAAACAGTATATGATAATCTAAATAACTAGAAGTAGTCAATTGACACACGCAAAAGTAAAATTTTCTGATACATGTTTTTTTATTTCTATGATTTAAATTTTTTTATCTAGCAAAAAAAAATTAAGAATAACATCTATCGATGGACTAAATGGTCTATTTCACTTACAAATCTTTAACTATAACATCCAAGCGATGTGATCATTGAACTTGTTTTTAATAAAACAGAAAAACTAATATTAAGAAATTATCGAAAAAGCTGTACGATACATTATAGGTTTTTTAAAAAGAAAGGAGCTTGTTGACTATGGGTGTACTTGAGAAACAATTAGAGAGACAAATTTCATTGCTTTATTTGCTAAATATTGAGTCATCGAATATTAGTAATCTGGCCAAAGAATTGAGTATTACAGATAAAACGATTGCGGCAGATATCGATAGTTTCAATACCACTTGTTTTCCTGCTCGTATTGAAACCAATCAATACAAAGAGGTATCGCTTTCGATACCGAAGAAATTGAATTTGGATGATATATTTGTCAGGATACTTAATAATTCAACAAATGTGAAAATTTTAAAGTACATATTCATTACAGAACCTTCTCTATCTGAGATTGCGACAAAATTATTTTTAAGTAAAACGAGTATTCGTAGAATTGTCGCGAAAATCAATACATATTTCTTGAAAGAAAAAATCAATGTCCAAATTAATTTAGAGAACAAATTAACGATTACTGGAAATGAAATTGAGATTCGACGTTTATTTGCTAGTATGTTCAAGGAAATTTATAAAGTAAAAGAATTTCCTTACTTCGATACGATTTATCAGATGCTCAGACGTTGTTTGAAGGCACAAAAAAGAATGGTTAGCACACCTAAAGTGATTTATTCGGTGTATTATATTTATTCATCAATTATTCGAATTGGCAATAAACATCTTATTCCCGAGAAAGAATTGATCGACAATGAGCAAATCGTAGGTACCATCTTGGAGATCATCCAAAGTGATACAGTCTTTTGTACGTTGATGAGTCAAAAATATAAATTCAATGTCACACAAAAAAATGTTTCCAATATTCTCACTTCCTATTTTGGTCTAATGTTTACAGAGGTCCAACATCGTGATCAGAGATTAGAGCAGAATATTGAAAAATTTCTTCAAAGCTTTTACAGTCTATTAGCGATTGACATGCCGATCAACACTACGGAAATCGAATATTTTTTTGATTTCATCAATTTTTATAAAGAATTAGCCATCTTCAAAGTAAGCTATGCAGATATATTTTATAAAAAAATGATGGAGAACAACCCTAAGATCTGGCAAGCCTATCAAAAATCTTTGCAAATTGCTCAATTAAATTTTGTCGAACAAAGCGAACTATTACATAAAGAACTATTACTCGAATTAATCATTTCTTCAAATGATTTGTTACGGATGATTGAACCAAAAATACAAGAGAAATCGATTTTATTATTAAGTTCTCAAGAAATTGGCTTATCTCTTTTATATAAAAATTTGATTTTACATAAGCATCCATTTTTAAAAAATATTGATATCTATGAGAAGGACGTTTTTTCTATCGATTATCAATTAATTAATCAATATGATTTGATCTTGACTGATCTATCCTTAAATTTTGATCGGATCACGTCCGAAATTTTGAAAATCTCTAAAGTTCCTACTTCTATTTTTTGGAATAATTTTGAGCAGTGTCTTTACTCTTCTTAATAAAAATCGTTATGTGGGACGTTTTTTTCATCTTTTTATCAATTTTGAAAAAATAGATAGTAGTGGCAGTCGAAACTCAGGTACGCTTAAAGCACCCACTAGTTAGTATTGGTTAGGATAGGTATATTATGGAGAAAGTGAGCTGGAAAGTTAGTTGAATAAGTTAGCGATTTTATTATTGTTTGGGGTATATAGTGCAGCATTCAAAGTGTTATCTTTAGTTTTTAAAGTACTTTGGTTAGTCACCAAAGTACTTGGTAATTTCATTGGAAAAATGATCAAAAAAGGCTGGGAAAAAAGGCACAAAAGAGAGCACTTGCACGTTCACATAAATTAGCTTCACAGCAAAGAGAAAACAATCTAGATCGTACGTCTGTTCATTCAAGCATGTCAAAAGATAGTCGATTGAACACGCGGGTGTCACAAGCACAAAAACAAACGAATCGTCTTGGTACCTATTCTGGTCAATCTCTAATGACAGGACATTCGAGATAATGTAAATCAAGATGAGAAGGGAGTGAGACAGATATGTCTATAGAAGATAAGCCTCTAGAAGATATGTCTACAGAAAGAAAGCTTAGAGAAGATAAGCTTAAAGAAAATAATCAAAGTAACATCAATGAATCATTTCTGTCTATATTTTCATATAACAACGAAGCGACTATCAAAAGGATCATTGGATCGCCAATTGATGAAAAAATAAGAAATGAAAGCAAAGAAATAAATTATGATACGACTTCTAAGGAATTGGTCAATGAGAAGAAAGAAAATATTGCCAAAGAGTTGAAAAATAATGATTTACAACAAGAAATTATTCGTCTGACACGGGACATAGCCACGATCAAGGGGATTGGAACTATCACTTCTTCTGACCAACAGAATATCGATGCTAAGTATATTGAAGATCAAGCGAAATTAAAAAAAGTGCAAGCAACTCTGGAAAGTCATCAAAAAGAATTAAATCAATATGGAGATGGTCAAAGTGTTTTAAAAGTGAATACAAAAGACCAACAAGTTGATGCAGCAATCTTTCTCGCATTAATCAAAAAAGATGAATTTAAAAAAGAATTGACCGTCCATAGAACAGGACTAATAGCAAAAGAAGACGAGGTCAATAAGTTAAGGGCTGAAATTGGTAAAATAAAGAGAAGTAAAAAGACAGTTCTTGAACAAAAGGTCCAATCAGCCGAGGATAAGGTTAAAAAAATTGAGATCGTCCAAAAAGAATTAAAGGATAAGTTAGAGAAGGTCGCGATCAACACAGATCAACTAGAACCTTTGCCTGAAAAACCACTGCGACGTTCCAATTCTTTTTCTGAATTTACGGCAAATAAAAATGATTCGGAACAAATGTTAGTATCAAAATTTCAAGCAATTAGTGCAATAAAAGAAGGATTTCAGAATGAAATTGCTGAAACAAAAGGGCTGATTGATTATACCGATAAGGTGGAAATAGAAGTTGTTCGTTCGGTAGAAGTAAAAGCGGAGCAAGCAAAGGAAGCAGTTGTCCTAAGTAAGGCTGATCGCGAAGCGACTGTTGTTACACCTACGATTGAACGCGAACCAACTCCAGTGATTGCGGAAGAACCAAAAAAAGATCAAGTCGATCGTGCTAGTGTTGAAAAAAACCCGCCTCCGATCGAGGTCAATGTGATCGTGAACGAGGCGCCAGAAAAAACGAAGCTACAGAAACCAATAGTGGAAGAACCTAAAAAAGAACCTGTTGTAAGCGAAAATCTGGAAAGTAAAAAAGCCGAGCTTATCAAAGCATATGTCGAAAATCTTCAAGCAAAAGTTGGCTTGATTGAAGCTAAAAACAAGAATACCGATGTTTTATTGAAGCGGATCAAGCAGAGCAATACGACCGAGGATGTGCAGTTTTTAAAGGAACTTAAAGCGGTTTTGGCTGATCCTGAAAAACTGCAAAAAATGACCAAAGATTTATCTGCTGAAAGTATCAAGCAGATGGATAAAGATATCAAAGGCTTACAAGAAGAAACTCGTGGAATAAAAGAACAAACGAAGAAGTTGAGTGAATTAGATCATTCAAAATTAAAACAATCATTTTTCAGAAATTCTCGAAAAATCCGTGCAGCTAGATGGTTGCTGAATCTATGGCCGATTGCCATGTTACCACTAGGTATGTCATGGGTAGGTTCCATATTACCGTCTACAGCTATGGCTGTTTTTGGGCAACAGTTTGTGAACGCTGCAGTTGGTTTTGTCGCTGCTAGTTTTTTTGGGTCAAAAGCAATTATTTATGCGAAGAAGAAAATCCCGCAAGCATTCAATAAGTTAGTACAGAAGTTCCCAAGAGTATTTGGTCCAATTGCTCGTGGATTGTCGAAAGTACGCGAAAAATTACCTTTTGGAAAACAAAAACAGCCAGCGGAACAAATGAAAGAAGCAACGCCGGTTAATGAAAAATTAGCAGAAGGAATAGCGAAATCTGAAGTAACAAAAGAAGGGTTAACTTCTAAGGATCTCAAAGGCAAAGACAAAGTTGTAGCGATGGAAGCACCAACCAAAGAAGGTGCAAACACAGCTGAAATAGAAGAAAAACAATCAAGAGCCAAACGTGCGTGGGAAACAGTCCGTCATGCGCCGAAGCGGATGTTTGATTATGTCATGAAGAATAAATTATCCTTGTTTATCATGTTGGCTGTGCCACTGGCTCTAGGGATAGGTGGAATGTTTGCCCTATCTGCGCTAGTGCCAATGCTTGCAACCTCTATGGCTGCCCCATTCTTGATGCAGTTAGGTGCCGTGGCTTTGATTGGTGTCAGTATTGGAATCGGTATCCAATTATTAGACAAATTTGTGTTCAAACGAATTGAAAGCCGTGTAGCCAAAAGAGAGGATTTGGCATTTGAAAAAAAAGTTAACGAAAAAATTCTAGAATGCCAAGAGCTAGGGAAGTGTCAATCGTTAGATTCAAAAGAATTTAGGGAGAAAGTATCTGTAATCGCAGGTCTTGATGAAAAAGCGAAAGCGCCTGAGCATGTTCAGTCCAATGAGCAACAAAAAATGACAGAAAGATCTGAACGAACCTCTGAGACGGCGAAAGAATCGAAAGTCATTGAGATGAAACCGAGAGATAGTACACAGTCTCAACCAAGCACCTCACAAACGAAAGTAGAACCAACACCATCGGGCTCGAAAGAACCAGTCGCATTGACAAACAGAGCAAATCCAGCGATCGAACGTCGCGCAAGTTTTTCCGGTACGAGTCCGGACATCGGGCGACAAGTAAGTTTTGAGTCATTAAGAAGAAACTCATTGCAATTATCAAATGAGCGAAATAACCGAGCACGTAGTCAGCAAGCACAGACACAAATTCAAAATAATAACAAGAAAGCTAAAACGACACAATTATAAAAAATAACTTTGACTGAAAGGAAATAAAAAAATTTGAAAAATTCCCGGCAGCTTATGGTAGTGCATGTGTTAGTAATTGGTATTCTGCTTTATGTGGGTAATCGTATTGGTTATTTATTTTTAGCAGAGAATACTGGGAATTTATCATTTGCAGATAATTTACTAACAGCATTCAACCGAACATTTGAAGAACTTTCTAGATTTGCCCCTCAATTTTCTTATGAACCGACGTCGTTAGGGATAGCAGCGGTTGCTGCTATCTCCTATGTACTTTTTGTCTTATATAAGACGTTTGATGAGAAGAATACACGCCCCAATGAAGAATATGGAAGTGCACGATGGGGAAAGTACAGCGACATCCGTGCATTTCTTGATAAGAAAAAAGACTTCAATATCTTGTTGACGAAGAGCGAAAGCTTATCATTATCAGGACGTATGAAGATTACACGAAACGATAATTTCAACCGAAATAAAAATGTCGTTGTGGTTGGAGGAGCCGGTAGTGGTAAGACACGATTTTATGTAAAACCTAACTTGATGCAAATGCATTCCTCCTATGTCGTCAGTGATTCTAAAGGCTTATTATTAGCCGAAACAGGCAAAATGTTTGAAGAAGCCGGTTATCAAATCAAGATTTTTGACTTGATCAACCGAAGAGACACGCATCAATACAACCCGTTTCAGTATATCCAAACAGAGGATGATATCTTAAAAATCGTGAACAATCTAATCAAAAATACGACTAACCCAGATAAAAAAGGTGGAGATGATTTTTGGGAAAAAGCTGAGACAGCCTTATTGATGGCCATTTTTAGCTATTTGATCCAAGAAGTAACTGCAGAAGATCGGACGTTAGGAAACGTAATTGAATTAGTCCGTTTAGCAGATATTGAAGAAGATGTGCCTGGCTATGTCAGCCCACTAGATATTTTATTCAATGAGTTAGAACAAAAAGATCCGACAAATTTTGCGGTATCACAGTACAAGATTTTTAAACTTTCTGGTGATAAAACGACGAAAAGTATCTTAGTCAGTCTAGGCGTGCGATTGTCACCATTTGATATTCCAAGTATCAAGGAACTTGTTTCACAAGATACACTTGAGCTAGATACAGTTGGTGATGTCAAAACGATCCTATATATCTTATTGCCTGATACAGATACCAGTTTCAACTTTTTAGCGAGTATGATGTATCAGCAATTGTTTGACATGTTAGTTTATAAAGCAGATAACGTGTATAAGGGAAGATTACCTTGTCATGTCCGTTGTATCTTGGATGAGTTTGCTAATATTGGACAAATTCCTGATTTTGAAAAAGTGATTTCGGTTATTCGAAGTCGTGAAATCTCTACGAATGTCATTTTACAAAATATTAGCCAGTTAAAAACCTTGTATAAAGATACATGGGAAACGATCATTGGGACCAGTGATGTCTTTTTATATTTAGGCGGAATGGAACAAAGTACGCACGAATATATCTCAAAATTGCTAGGGAAACAAACGATTGAACAAAGAAATACAAGTGTCACCAAAGGGAGCAATGGTTCCTTTAGTGAGAACTTCCAGAAGTTAGGAAGGAACTTGATGGACCCCGATGAAGTGGCAAGTCTCAAAGGACAGGAATGTATTTTAAAAATTCGCGGAGTCCATCCGTTTTTATCAAAGAAATATGATATTGTGAAACACAAAAACTATAAGAAGTTAGGCGATGTGACAGATTCCTATATGTATGAACGAAATCTATCTGCTTAGCTAGCTCGATCAATGAGTCACTCATAATAAATAGAAAGCACCTTCATTCGAATGTTAGACTGAGAATGTGGTGCTTTTTATTAGCTAAAAAGGATGGAGCACTGAAAAGAACAATAAAATTTGTCCATCTCATTCATCGTATGTTGAGGCAATATAGAAATAGCAGTAAGAATAATAACATGTAGGCGGTTTATTATCGAAGGTTAATTGTAAATGATAGTTCTGGTCCTAAAACAAAATTCATTTGCTAATAGGCGATTATCCAGTTTATCTACTAAAGGAACGGACCGTATTTATTCTAAAATTTCTAATGGAAGAAATAACTGATACATGGAAACAGAGAATTTCGCATATACTAAATTTAAGAAATAAAATAAAAAATTATTTTTACAAAAAAAGGAGATTAGCAAAATTATGAATGCACAATTATTAGAACAAGTATTTGGATTAGTTTCACAGTTTACATTAATTGGTGGTGGACTATGGTTGATTTGGGGAACAATTATCCTAGCTGGTGCGTTAAAAGATAAAAATGGCCCTCAATTACAACAAGGGATTTGGCAGATTGTTGGTGGTGGATTGATTCTAGTCGCTGCAGGTTGGTTTGCTACTTCATTCAACATTGGATCGTTTTTACCATAATCGTTAAGCAAAGGAAAGAGTAGGAGTATAGCATATGGAATCTGCAATTATGACTATCTTTGAGCAAATCATGACCTTTCTTAATGGGGACGATCTAAAAAATGTTTTAGGAATGGATTTACGAAGTTACATATATGATGCCTACAGTTTAGTGGAACGACTACAGCAACACGTAGTTGGGCCACTTGCTTTATCCATTCTAGCAATTTTTATTCTTTTAGAGTTTCAGAAAATCTCAACGAAAGTTGAAGGTGCAGGCGGAGCTCCCATGTTAGGATTTGAGATGATTATCAAAGCATTGATCAAATTTGTCATTTGTTACATAGTTATTTTAAGAATTCAAAATATTTTAGATGGTATGGTTATCATTGCCGGCAATTTAACCACTAGGATTTTAACAATTGGAAATGCTTCAGCTGTAAGAGATACAGCAGATGCAGTGAGACAAGCGGTCTCTCAATTAAGTTGGTGGTCACAATTAGTCGTATTACTCGTGATGTGTATCCTATTTTTAGCATCACTTGTTGTTCGTGTATTGGTCCAAGTCACCATTTATCTTCGCTTTTTGGAGATGTATATATTTTGTGCAATGGCGCCAATTCCGATGAGTGCCTTACCAAGCCAAGAGTTTTCAGTGATGAGCAAGGGTTTCTTCAAAAATTTCGCTGCACTCGGTCTACAGGGAACATTCATCGCGTTAGTATTGGTGATTTATCCGACGATCTTCCATCGTATCATGGAAGAAGTTGGTTCAGGAATTTTTGGGATTATTTTAGGTTTGACAGTTTACATGATTGCTTTATTGCTTTCTGTAAATAAAACTAAAGGATGGGCAAAAACATTGATGTCAGCATCGTAAGGAGGAACTATGGCAGTTGAGGTAAAGGTACCAAAGGATATTAAAGAATATAAAGAAAAGGTCATTGCAGGAATGAATTTAAAGCAGCTGCTTTGTTTAGCTATTGCAGCTGGAGTAAACGTCATGATTAGTTTGATTTTCATTGCCGGATTAAAGATTCCTATGGAAATCACAAGTTGGTTTATGATTCTTGCATCCATTCCAATCGTTTCATTTGGCTGGTTTAAGAGAAATGGCTTGACATTTGATATCTATCTTAAACAATTTTTCAAATACCACGTGGCACCAGGGACACGAAAAAAGAAGCCTAAGGAAGAAATAAATAAAGAAATCGAAGATGTAGGCGGGCAAGAAACATGATGAAGTTAAAAGCGCTCAAAGCGTTAAAACCAACTAAAAAACCAAAAGATGAGGAAAAAGAATTTATTAGTAAACCTAAATCAAAGAAGAAAGAGGATATTGATCCTTTTAGGGATACATTTAGGTTTGAAGAGATTTATGAAAGTGGTATTTGTAAAATCGATGAATTCACCTATTCATTGACGCTTGAATTACAAGATATCAATTATCAATTATCTTCTGACGATCATCAAATTGAAATTTTCTCTCAATACTGCGACTTTTTAAATTCATTGAGTAGTAAAACAAAATTACAACTAACTGTTTATAAAAAGAAACGACCGCTTGCTGATTTGCAATCGGTTCTTTATTACAAAGCAAAAAATGATTTCCTCGATTCATATCGTGAAGAAATGAATCAAGTCATTTCAAGGAAATTAGATGAAGAAAAAAATGGTTTCAAAAAAACGATCTTATTTACCTTTGTACAGAAGCATCCTACATTGGAGATTGCGCAAAAAGAATTAGATATGGTAGCAGATCGTTTTGAAATGTTTGCTAGTCGCTTAGGCAGTCAAGCAAAAAAGGTAGAAAAAATAAAATTATTACATATGATTTCCGAAATATTATTAACGAATGACAAGACGGTTAAAACAGAAGTCGATGAGGTACTACCTGAAGTCATGGAATTTAAAGAAAACAAAAACCACGTAAAAATTGATGATCACTATGCAAAAACATTATATTTACAAGAATTTCCTTCTGAATTATCAGATACTTTTCTTTTTGAAATGTTAGAAATTCCTCGTGAAATTGTTGTATCTTTACATATTGAACCAATGGATCAAGATGAAGCATTTGATTTAGTGAAGACGAAATTGGCTTTTATGGAACAACAAAAAGTGGATGAGCAGAAGAAGGCGTTACAAAGTGGGTATGACTTTGAGATGCTCTCTTATGAACTTTCTTACTCACTAACAGAAGCCAAAGGTCTGGTAGATGATCTGCAAAATAGGGGACAAAAATTATATGCGCTAACAGGATCTGTCTATTTCCATTCACCAACGAAAGAAAAGTTAGCTGAAGTCCATGATGAAATAAACTCAGTGTCTCGTCGCTTCGGTTTTAAACTCATTGAATTAGAGTTCATGCAAGAAAATGGCTTGAATGCGACATTACCGTTGGGAATCAATGCGATTCCATTAGATCGAACACTTTCAACAGCGAGTACCGCCATTTTTATCCCATTCACGATTTCGGATTTGATTCAAGAAAATGGGAAGTATTATGGTGTCAATGCGATTTCAAAAAATATCCTTTCACTCGATCGAAAATTATTAAAAGCACCGAATGGATTTGTTCTAGGAACACCTGGTTCTGGTAAAAGTTTCTCAGTCAAGCGTGAAATCGTCAATGTACTACTACGCGATGCAGATGATGAAGTTATCATTATTGACCCTGAGCGAGAATATTCTGTCATTGGTCAAAATTTCAACGGTGAGATCATCAAAATCTCTAGTGATTCACCGACAACGATCAATCCCATGGATATCAATGAGAACTATGGAGATGATACTGATCCAGTCGTGCTAAAATCCGAGTTTTTGATTTCGTTATTTGACCTGATCATCGGTGGCGCCTTGGGGCTAAGTTCGGCACAAAAAACATTGATTGACCGTGTGTGTCGTCGAACGTATGAAGTGTTGAATGATCGTACACCAACATTCATTGACTTTTATAATATCTTGAAAGAACAAGAAGAAGAAGAAGCCAAGCAATTAGTCATGGATCTAGAAATCTATATTGAAGGAAGTTTGTCGGTCTTTTCTGCAGAAACGAATGTCGACATTACCAAGCGTTTAGTGATCTATGATATCAAGGACCTAGGGAAACAATTGAAAACGATGGGGATGCTGATTGTATTAGACCAAGTATGGAATCGAATCACGACCAACCGTGAACGAGGTGTTCGCACGTGGTTATATATTGATGAGATGCAGCTTTTGTTTACGAATGAATATTCTGAGAATTACTTCTTTGAGCTATGGAGTCGTGCACGAAAATGGGGAGCGATCCCGACTGGCATTACCCAGAACGTCGAAACCTTACTATTGTCCGATTTAGCTCGACGGATGTTGTCAAATAGCGATTTTATCATGATGTTGAATCAAGCGAAATCAGACCGTACACAGCTAGTTAGACTGTTTGATATTTCAGAAGAACAAGAAAAATACGTAGTGAACTCTCCAGAAGGGTATGGTCTTATGGTGTTTGGGGATACAACGTTACCCTTTTATGATCATTTCCCTAAAGATACACAGCTCTATAAGATGATGTCAACGAAACCTGGAGAAACTTGATAGGCATACGGGAAAGGAAACAGGAAAGTGGCTGATTCAAAAATTTTAGACAAGAACAGGGCAGGTAAGAACGCTACAACTACTAGCAAAAATAACAAAAAAATGGTAGTGAAAGGTAGTAAACTATCTTTAAAAAAAGGTAATTCCATTAGTACTTCTCGAAGAAAAAAGCTGTTGAAGTTATTAAAGGGGAACAATCCTCATATCAAAAGAAAATCGCAACAAGCAATTTTTCAGAGAAAACAAAGTAAAAACGATAAAAATAATGTGAATAAGGAATCTTTCGATAGCATCGATAAAGGTAAAACGGTCAACACCCAGAGCATCAGTCGCCGACAAAGAATTCGAGAGAGTCGAAGAGATGAGCTAAAGCAACAGCAACATGACTTAATGATGCGCCCTAATAAAGTCGATACAACCATCGCTCCTGCTTCTGTTACTAATAACAACACAGAACAAAAAAAAGAAAAAGCGAATACTCAAGCAATTTTTAATAAAAAGAAGCGTCATCAAAAGATTCGTGACCGACAAAAGAAAAATGCTACCTATAAAGGATACATCAGTAAAGTAAAGCTAGAAAACCAAGCAGGTCAACAAGAAAAAATTAGCTCTACTACATCGAAGATACGTCATAAAAATCAAAAAAGAGCGTTACATCTGTCTAAAAATGAACAGCTTGAAAAAAAGAAAAGAAACAATAAGCGAAAAGAAGGAAAAAAGAATGTTGCAGCTAAAAGGAATATGCGGGCCAAATTAGATAATATGTTGAAAGATCAAATTTCGCCTAAAAATCCTTTTAAAAATAAAATCAAAGACTTGATTATTGATAAAGTTGGGCGAGATGAAGAGGGTAATTTAAATTTGGTTGGTATGCTTATCACCATACTTATTATTCTAAAGTTACCTATCTTATTGAAATTGATCGTAGTCATCTTGATTGTTGCAGTGGTTATTGCGATCATTTCGATCTTCGTTTCTTTTTGGACAACGATTTTAAGTTTATTTGTCGTAAAAACAGAGTCGATGATGATTACCGAAGCATACAACTATGTCACGTGGTTAGATACTTATAAAAACAAAGAGGTATATGATACGTACAATCGACTAGTTGATGACCCGGAGCATGATGAGGTTTATTTTGAAGTGAACGGGATAGAATCGGACCCAGAGCAATTTATGTATATATCCAACGGAGATAACTATATCTACTATTTGAATGCAAAATTTGAAGATTATGATATCGATAATATTGCCATTGCTACCTATCGAAAAAGAGTAGCAGAAAAAACAGGTGTCTGGATTCCGTGGTCATTAAGGGATAGCACATATGCCGTTTTTCATGAGGCACCACATCCATTATCACCTGAACCAATCAAAGTATTCACTGTAAAAGATGAAATCCACGCGTTACATGACATGGTCTACAACTACACGACCGTTATTGAAAAGGACAAAGAAGTTGAAACCGTTGTGATAACGGTCGATAAAGAAACAGGTGAAGAGCATACAGAAGTAAAACGTGAGAGAAAAGATGTTGCTACCGTCAAAATTAATGTACAAACGATTGGTGAAATGTTCGATTCGGATCCTGAAGTAGATATCTATGTGGATATACGTTATTCAGGTGAGGATGATTACTATGGACGAGTCATTGCTTTTGATGAAGATGAAGTAGATAAATATTACCCAATCATGGAGAAAGATCGCTTTGAAGATAAAATTTTCATGGCTAATCCATTTGGTAAGATGAGCTATGCAAATGTGGTGGATAATTTTGGCTATCGTGGACGTGATCCCAATACGCAACATTACCAAATCGCTTTGGAAGCAGAACCTGGAACCCCTGTTTATGCCACCACCTTCGAGACAGTGGAAAGTATCAACTATAGTTATCAGGCTGGTCATACAGATGGTTCAGCGCCTGTAACGACAGCGATAGAAACGGATACAGGTCTATATTATGCGTATTATGTCAATATTGATCCGGTAGTGAGGCCAGGAAGAACCTTAGAAGCAGGTGATTTGATTGGCTATACAAGAAATCAGTTTGATGGGAATTTATTAGTTGCAATGAAAGAATATCGCTTCTGGCATAAAGATCCTGATGTTTATCCAGCGATTTATATCAATAATTTAGTTTTTAGTACGGATACCAACTTAGCATATATGCGTAATGGTGGCGGGCTACGAGGGAATCTAATCAATCCCCCATTAGCCGTTACTAAATGGCAAAATAGAGTTGCGGAACAAACGAGTAAACATGGCATTGAAGCATATACGAATGCGATTTTATCCATGATATGGGTGGAATCTGGTGGAAATGAAGCCATTCAGCCAGATATCATGAATGCGCAACTGGCACTATCATCTCCAGAACGAATCACTACACCAGAGGAATCAATTGAAAAAGGCGTGGAATATTTTGCTTATCTGCTCAAAAAAGCACAAAGCAATAATCTCAATGGTCTGGCAGCGGTCCAAGCCTATAATTATGGCGAAGCGTATCTTGATGATCTGATCAATCGAAATGCACCGTATTCCTTTGAAGATGCGCGCTTGTATGCACAAATGAAAAGTAATAATCAGACCATTCCTTTCAACCATATCGTCGCACAAGGATTGGGCTATAACTGGCGCTACGTTTTTGGCAATATGTTCTATACCGCAATGGTTACAAGAAATATCATGGCAGATACAGGCAGATTAGCTGAGCTCGCTAGAAGAGAATTGGGAAATCCGAATGGTGAGAAGTATTGGCGATGGGCTGGATTCAACAATCGAATAGAGTGGTCAGCCGTATTCGTTTCTTGGATAGCGAATGAAGCGGGATACTTGGAACAAGGCCGAGTATTGAATACAGCAAATGTTCTTGATATGAAAGAATGGTTTGAAACGAATGATAAGTTCAAAACACATGATGAAAACTATGTTCCTCAATCTGGCGACCTTGTATTTTTTGACTGGTCTGGTGGAAGAACAGGAAAAGATCATGTAGGGATCGTTGAATATTCTGGCGGAAATATTATTCAGGTCATCGAAGGTAACTCTGACAATCTAGTAAGAAGAAGAACTTACGCTATTGGGAGTAATGTTATTTCAGGATATGGCCTGCCTTAAGAAGATAACACTGAAAATAATTGATAGATGGTTGAGAGGATATCTTGAAAGGAGGAAGTATGTTAAAAAATTTTTTAGAAACAGAGTCAGGTAAAAAAATAATTATCGGACTTGGATTATTTGTTGTTGTCGTTGCTGGGCTCGTGGGGTATTCATTAATGAATACTACACAAGCAAATACAGATCAATCAGCAGACTCAACGACAGAAGAACAAGCAACAACAGAGTCAAGAGATCGTTTTAACGCGACGATCTACAGTGGTACCTGGTATTCTAATCTACCAGATGATACAGAAATCGAATTAGCAACTGATGGAACATATAAAGTCTCCAGTGATTGGTTTGAATCAGGGATCTATTATTTAAATACAAGTGGACAGGTAGTTTTAGAAAACGATAATAAGCAAACCAAAGAATTTGCCCTACAAACCAAGATGGGCAACACGATCTTATATCGAGAAGAGGATGGGGAGGATTTGTATCTTTATCCTACAGAAGAAGTAAAAGCGCAGTTAGAAGCAGAAATTTCTGAACAGATTGAAGCCGCGCAACGAGCAGTTTCACAAATGTGGATGGATATCTTGATGCAAGGAACATGGGAAAATACGAACAACAATCGTTCCTTTACGTTAGTGTTTGGAGAAGACACATTTACTCAGAAAAAAATTGAAGAAGGGAGATCAGATGAAGAAGTAACGTTTGAGTATCGAATTGTTTCATTTGATACTGATCATGAGGGTGCCAACTTTATCGTCAATCGAACAGACAGTGGGAATCTACAAAAAACAATCACTTTTAGAATCACTGAAGAAGCGAATCAATACAGGTTACTCGGAAATGAAGGAAGCTTCCAATGGAACACTCTATTTGAAAAGCCCTATGAGTCTGTACAAATGACACAAGATGGGACGAGTCGTTCAGACACCTCAAGAACACAAGAAACCACAGATGAAGAGGGCAATACAGTCACTATAACAGAAAGAGATGTGACCTAAATGCATAATAACACAGATAAAGATCCAGAAATCGATAAGCTCGAGAATATTTTTAAAAGAATGTTTCAAAAAGGCCCAATTTGGCTCTATAGATTCGTAAAAAAAGTTTTACAATTAGGAATAAAAGTATATCGAAAAGTCCAAGTATTTCGAAAAAACCGTAAAGAAGCACGAGAAAATCCGAAAAATAAAGATCTAAAAGAAAAAGGTCAAAAAGAAAAAGGAATTTTAGCCAGAGCTTGGAATTTTTTAAGGCAAAAATTCAGAACATTTCAGCAAAATCGCGCAGATGGGCGAGAAAAATTAATAGACAAAGGTCCAAAAGAAAAAGGAAACTTATCCAAAGCCTGGAACTTTGTCAAACGTAAACTTGTCATTAGTAGAGACCACCTGACAAGGGAGCAAGGGACTGCCTCAATGTCCCATGGCCGAAATTCAGCTGAAAAGCCCTTACTGTCTAGAAGTAATTCAGCTGAAAAAGGAGGCACTCCAGATGGAAAGCCGAGACTTTCCGCAATGACGAGTAGAGCGAGTAGCCAAGCAAAACTACACAATGATTCATTAAGAAGTCATGGCTTGGCAAGAAACCCACTAGCAAAAGGGGCACCATTACCAACGAGATAGACCGTAGATCCATAGACCAAAAAACAGGTGGAGAATTTCCACCTGTTTTTTATGTCTACAGTTGATTGAGAAGAATCGTTGCGAATAAACCAAGTGCATAACTACTGTTGAACAAAATCATATTTTTGATCGAATAGCTAAAACTGATAGGCTGCGGTAGACTCTCTTTGAATAGTTGGAGATTAAGATGGATTTTTGGTAAAGTCAAGAAAGCCAGAAGAATCGGCCATTGAAATATACCACTGATCAGTCCTATTAAAAGAATCAGGTAGCACGCATACATCAAAAGTTGAAACAGCATGATCCCGATTGGACGACCAATGTAGAAAACTAACGTATACCGATGATTTTCAATATCTCGCTCCAAATCGCGTAAATTATTCGCTAACATAATATTTGCTATCGTAAAAACAAGTGGGAGTGCTGCAAGAAAGATGGCGGCTACTGCCCAGATATTGCCAGATAAATTGAAGGTGCCAGTTGTTAAAGATAGGGTTAAATCAAATAGATCGCTACGATGAGTGTTGATATAGATGACCATCGTAAATATCCCTAAACCCATGGTAAAACCGCTGAAAATCTCTCCTAATGGCATACGTGATAAAGGGATAGGACCAAAAGTATAAAAGATTCCGATAAAACAACAAATCATACCCATCAGCAACAATAACCAACCGGTCCTCAATGTCAGTAATATACCGATGACTAAGACAAAAGCAATCATGGCCAAAATCATGTTTCGTACGAGCTTTGGTGAAATACCAGTCCGTCCAATGACGTTCTCTTCATATTTATAAATTTCCGAATGTGCTTTTTCATAATCCATATAGTTATTGATTGCGGTAGTTGCTAAGTCAAAGACAAGCATACCAATAAAAAACAGTAAAGTGTTCAACCACTGTATTTCGTGAAAAAAAGCGATAGAGAATAAAACCCCTATCGCAAAAGGAAATACACTAGCGACTTTCGTACGTAGTTCAACTACTTCTAAAAAGATTTTTAGTGTCATATCAGTTACTCCTTAGTTTAATTCAGAACGATTGCCCATGGTATATTTTGAATCTTCAGCGAGTTTGAAAGAGTCTTTGATTGGGTCTGTCACATAGACCTTATCATCTTTTGTAACAAAAATCGCCTCTGTTCCGTCATTCAGTTTATCCTCGATGTAAGCCAATCCATCTTTTACACCCATGGCGAAGACGGCAGTAGATAGTCCGTCACCATCGATCGATTGGTCTGTGATGATCGTGACACCAGCAATGTCATTGTCAAATGGATAACCAGTTTTTGGATCAAACAAGTGATGATATTTCACGCCATCGACTTCTAAATAGCGCTCATAAATTCCAGATGTGACTAATGTTTTATTTCTTTCTTTGATCGAGCCGAGGATCGATCCACGGGCAAGATTCGGATCTTGGATACCGACTGTCCAATCTTGATCTTCTCCTCTAGGACTGTGTCCAAGAACATAGACATTCCCACCTAGATCGACGATCGCAGTCGTTACATCATTGTCTTTCAAGACTTTGACGACTTCATCGGTAATGAACCCTTTCGCAATTGCCCCTAGATCAAGGATCATGCCTTTTTCTTGCAAGTAAACAGTCTTTTCCTCATCATTGAATTGGACTTTATGGTAGTCGACTAACTTCAATGCTTCATCAATTTCTGCTTGTGATGGCTTACGGGCATCATCGAAACCGATACGCCAGAGTTGTGTGATTGGACCGATTGCCATATCAAAGCCTCCATGTGAGTCTTCGCTATACTCATATGCTCGTTTTAATAAACGGTACACATCATCGGACACTTTGACTGGTTGGATTCCTGCTTGTTGATTGATTTCATCAACTTCGGAGCCGCTTTGATTGATCGTGATTTTATCGCCCAACTCTTTGACACGGTCAAAAGCAGGTTTTAATACGTCTTCTTTCCCTTCATCGTAGATACGGATACGCACGTAAGTACCAAGTAAAAATTGTTCATCTGTGTAAGGGTCAGAAAGCAGTGAAGTGTTGTTCTCTTGTTTTCCTTCCGTTGTTTGATCTGTGCTACAGCCCGCAATAGTCAGTAGGCACAAGAGCAAGACGAAAGGGAGTAATCGTTTCTTCAACATCTATTCCTCATTTCTTTTTATCTATTGCTTATTTCACATAAAAGAACTCTCTTAGTGAAATCAAAAAGTAAGCTCATGCTTTGTATTCTAATATAATCTGGCAGGAATGAACATCTTTTTTTCGGGGGATGTACGTTTATATAGATAGAATAGAAAAAGAGATGTGACAGTTGCCACATCTCCAAAAGTATTATCGTAAAGGCAGATGAGCCTTTTGTAGGACAAAGTTTATTTTGTCACAATGTTGTCGACTTCAATTGTTTGTGTGTCACCTTTTTCAGCGGCATTCACTAATTGTTGTGCGTACATGATGAATGAATGTGCACTGTGTGTTGCACCAGTAATCACTTCAACATCTGCTGGAGAACCATCTTCTTCGCCCATTGCTGAAACAAGTTCATCGTTTAATTCTGGGATGTAAGTTTGAGGGTCAGTACCAGATTTTTCTTTCATCTTTTCATTGTACTCTGTATCATCTTGTTTTGATTTGCCATCTGCATCGATGTAATCAAAGTTTGATTCAGTAACTTTGCCATCTGCAACTGTCAATTCAAATTGTACACGGTAGCCATTTGAATAGTTTTTCTCTTCTAATTTGTATGTGCCGTCTTTAAGTTCAGCACCATTGTCGATTTCAATCGTTTCTGTGTTGCCTGCTTGAGCCGCTTGGATCAATTGTTGTGCATAGTTTTGGAAACTTTCTGATGAATGTGTCGCACCAGTAACAACTTCTACACCACTTGCGCTTTGTGCACTTAGCAATTGCTCATTTAATTCAGGAATGAACATTTCTGGATTTGTACCAGATTTCTCTTCCATTTTTTCGTTGTATTCTGTGTCATCTTGTTTTGATTTGCCATCTGCATCGATGTAATCAAAATTTGATTCAGTGATCTTGCCGTCTTTCACGACCATTTCAAAGACTGAACGGTAACCATTAGAGTAGTTTTTCTCTTCTAACTTATATGTACCGTCTTGTAATTCTCCACCAGCAACGATTTCCTTAGATGATTCTGTTGTACTAGTTTCTGTTGTAGAAGATTGTGCAGTAGAAGTAGAAGAAGATGTACTACTTGAACTATCATTGTTATCTGATCCACAAGCTCCTAGCAATAATGTTGAGAATGCTAATACCGCAAACCCCGTAACAAACCGATTTTTCTTCATTTTTTAACCCCGCCATTTCATTTTTTGTCCACAAATTCCTTGTGATTCATTATACATTCTAATGGATATCATCAATAAGTCAACCGTTTTACAAAAATAACGGAAGTGATTTAATTGAGCGTTTTCTTTCTGGAATTTTCGTGAAAAACAGGCGTTTTTATTGTAACAAAAAAAACATAAAAAGGTGTTAGACAAATATACAAAACATCTATATAATGTATAAAGATTGTGTAATCATTATCAAATTGAAAAAACGATCAACTATTAATAATTTATATAGATGAAAAATAAGGAGCGGATATTCAATGACAAAGCAAAATATTGTCGTTGTGGGTGCTGGTTATGCAGGTGTTTCAGCTACAAAACACTTAGCAAAGAAACTGAAAAAAGAAGACGTAACAATCACATTGATTGATCGTCATTCGTACCACACGATGATGACAGAACTTCACGAAGTTGCAGGCGGACGTGTGGAACCAGAGGCGATCCAGTACGATTTACAACGATTATTTGCAAGACAAAAAAATGTAGATCTAGTTACTGATACAGTAATCGGCATCGACAAAGAGAAAAAAATCGTCAAAACCAAATTAGGCGCTTATCCATTCGACCAATTGATTTTAGGTATGGGTGGTGAACCAAATGATTTTGGTACGCCAGGTGTGAAAGAAAACGGCTTTACTCTTTGGTCATTTGAAGATTCCGTTAAGATTCGTAAGCACATTGAGAAAACAGTCGAAAAAGCAGCATTAGAACCAGACGAAAAATTGCGTAAAGCAATGTTGACGTTTGTTGTGTGTGGTTCTGGGTTTACGGGAATCGAAATGATCGGTGAGCTAGTAGATTGGAAAGATCGTTTAGCCAAAGACTACAAACTAGATCCAAATGAGATTACACTAATGGTTGTTGAAGCAATGCCAACGATTTTGAATATGTTGGACCGTAACGATGCAGCCAAAGCAGAACGTTATTTAAATAAAAAGAATGTTGAGCTATTATTGAATGCGCCAATCGTTGAAGTCGCTCCTGACCATATCAAATTAAAAGACGGTCGTGAAGTGCCTACGCATACATTGATTTGGACAGCAGGTGTCAAAGGAACAACAGATGCGGCTGATTTCGGATTAGAGACTGCACGCGGTCAACGTTTAGTAGCAAACGAATATATGCAAGCAAAAGGCTATGAAGAACAAAATATCTATATCATTGGTGACTTAGTGTATTACGAAGAATTCCCTAATACACCAACACCACAGATCGTTCAAGCCGCAGAACAAACTGGTCATACAGCTGCAGCGAATATCGTGGCTTCGATCAAAGGTGGCGAGAAACATAAATTCAAAGGCAATTATCAAGGATTCATGGTTTCAGTTGGCGCAAAATGGGGTGTAGCGAACCTTTTTGACAAAATCCATTTAAGTGGCTTTTTAGCAATCATCATGAAGCATATCGTCAACTTGAAATATTTCTTTGATATCCGTTCAGGTTATTATATGTTCCAATATATGATGCACGAATTCTTCCATATCAAAGATGATCGCAATGTGACTCGTGGTCATTCTTCTCGTTACGGCAATGTTTTATGGAGCGTCCCATTACGAATCTTCTACGGTCTCGTTTGGTTAGTCGAAGCTTCTAAGAAAATGATCGGTAATGGTGAAGTATTAAAACCAAGCACTTGGTTTGGTGAAGGTTCATGGTTTACTGGTAACAGTGTGTTCCCTTGGACTTGGGAGTACAATGTAGCAGATGTAGCAAGTGGGGCTTCAGCAGCAGGTGATGCAACAACAGCTGCGAGTGGCGCAGGTGCGACAACTGGAGAAGCAGCAACGCAAGCGGCACATTTTGGGTTGAGCTATGCGTATGGTGAAGAACCAATGGCAGTGCTTGATAAATCACCAGACTGGTTCAATAGCATCATGCAAGTCATCATGCCAAATAACGATGTAGCGATGTTCTTCCAAAAATTCATGGTCTTCTTTGAAATCGCGTTAGCGTTAGCATTGATTGCCGGTTTATTCACTTGGTTATGTAGTGCAACAACGATTGTCTTAGTCATCACTTTCTGTATTTCTGGTATGTTCTATTGGGTAAACATCTGGTTCATCTTTGTGGCTTTTGCATTGATGAATGGTTCAGGTCGTGCGATCGGTTTGGATCGTTGGGTGATTCCTTGGTTACAAAAAACACTCGGTAATTGGTGGTACGGGAAACCAAAGGCACGTTACGGCGAATAGAGAAAGTTAACAATTCAAACAATCAAAATGATTTTAGCAACTAAAATCATGACATGAGAAGAAATAAGGAGGAGCTTGGGGTGTGCAAACATTCCAAGCTCGTCTTTTTCTTAAATAGGTTCGTATAGAAATGATGAATGGATCAAATCCTTCGATTAGCTGAGTTGTGCCTCTCATTCACAACCTTCGTTATTCATGGTAAAATTGGAGCAATCAAATGAGGAGAAAAAGGGAGTGAGTACTTGAAAGAATTTATTCAAAAAAGTTTATTAAAACCTTGGGATATCATCATTATTCTTTTGTTAGTCATGCTCTCATTCTTACCGGTTGTCATCTTTAGTTATCAACAAGTGGATGCAACACCAAATAAAGAAGCGGTGCTACGAGTCGATGGAACAGAAATCAAGACTTTTCCGTTGGTAACTGAAACCAAAGCTTATACCTATTTATACGAAGATGATCATGGTGATAAAAACGTGATTGAGATTGATGGGGAACGAATTCGGATCAAAGAAGCAGACTGCGACGACCAGATTTGCGTTCGCCGAGGCTGGGCAACGAATAATGGTGAAACAATCGTTTGTTTGCCTCACAAATTAGTGATCGAAGTGCGATCAACAGACGGGAGTGGGGAAGACAGTCTGATTTATTAGACGGTTCACGTCATGAGTAAATTACAAAAAATGATCTATATATCTTTATTAGTTGCCCAAGGTGTGATCATCGGTTTATTGGAAAATATGATTCCTTATCCTTTCGCTTTTGCGCCAGGTGCAAAACTAGGATTGGCTAATTTGATTACGATTGTGGCAATTTTTACAATGAAAAAACGAGATAGCTTCTTATTACTTTGGTTGCGTTTATTTTTAACCACGTTATTAGGCGGCACGATTTCGACGTTTCTTTACAGTATGAGTGGTGCGTTATTGAGTTATGTAGGTATGTTGATAGTCAAACAACTGGGTCCTAAAAGGGTTAGCATTATTGGGATCAGCGCAACAGGTGGATTTATGCATAATGTTGGTCAGTTATTGACCGCGTCGTTTATCGCTCAATCATGGACAGTCATGCTCTACTTACCGATTTTATCATTTCTAGGCATTCTATCAGGATTGGCTATAGGGATAGCTGCTAATTATCTGCTGAAACACGTGAGAACACTTCAGCGATTCCAAGCAGACTATGATCGGCAGACTAATAGTCAATGGCAATCGGTATTTCTGAAAAAATAAGCGTTATACAAGGAGTTTTTTTATGAAGTTACATCAAATGTGGGTGGACTATCCAACGATCCAAGTGGAATTGAACCAAACACTAAAAAAAATGGAAAGTGTTGTTCGGCTGAAAAACAAACCAGTAGAAGAAGCGATAAAAGAAACGATTCATGCAGGTGGAAAGTTACTGCGTCCGGCGTATCAATTATTATTTGCTCAATTTGGGCCGGAGCAAGATCGCGAAAAAGCTATTTCGTTGGCAGCATCTATTGAGATGCTACACATTGCTACGTTGATCCATGATGATATCGTTGATGAAGCTGACTTACGCAGAGGACAGCCCAACTTACGTAGCCGTTTTGGCAATAGTGTCGCTGTTTATGCCGGGGATTATTTATTTGTTTGTTGTTTCAAACTTTTATCCGAATATACCTCTTCCTTAAAGAGTATGCAATTAAATGCACGAAGTATGGAAAAAGTATTGAATGGCGAGCTTGGGCAAATGGATGATAGATACAATACCCAGTTGACGGTTGAGGAATACTTACAGAATATTTCTGGTAAAACCGCTGAACTGTTTCAATTGAGTTGTTTTGTAGGGGCATATGAAAGTGGGACAAGCGAGCGTTTTGCAAAAAAAGCCGGGGATATCGGTTTAGCGATCGGTATGGCTTTTCAAATCATTGATGACATTTTAGATTATACAAAACAGAGCGAAGATATCGGTAAGCCTGTACTTGAAGATATTCGTCAAGGGGTGTATTCACTCCCTTTGATCTATGCGTTACAAACAGACAAAAAAGCAGAATTACTTGAATATTTGTCCAAAGAAAAACAAATGACACAAGCAGAAGCTGAGAAGGTTCAACAACTAGTTGTTGAGGCACAAGGGGTCGAAAGCGCCCAGAAGTTGGCAGAATCCTATACGAAACAAGCACTAAAAGAAATAAAAAAATTACCAAATACTTCGGTACAAACAAAAGAAACATTAGAAACTTTGACGTCATTGATTCTAAGACGAGTAGACTAAGTTATATAAAATGAGGTTGTGACAGAAGTGTTCACCTCCGAGAAATATGCGTGAAACCCCGAAAATTGTTTTTCAAATTTTTTGGGGTTTCACGCTTATTTCTGAAGGAGTTACTTCTGGAACACCGTTTATTCGGTTCTAGGGGATGCAAGGTGACTAATGTCCCAAGCTCATTTTTTTCTTTGCACAGAAAAAGTGGTTTTGCACCCTCTGAAAGAAAGAGGTATGCTAAATAATAGGTATCGCATGGTTACTGATTTCCATTTAGTAGTTCCATACGTATCAGTAATTTGTTGCTCTTAAAAACATGAACCATTAATAGAATGGACATGGATCGTTTATCGAACAGGAGCTTACATCGTTTTATTTATGGACGTAAGTACATAAAATGACGGAGGAAGAATAAAGGAGGGAAATCAAAGCACATAAGAAATAATACATAATATTGAGTGAACCATGGACAAAACAAGTAGTTAAAACATTCATTTTTTTGTTTATTCTGACAATCAGTAGTGTTAACATTTTGGGGGAAATGTCGCTGAATGACAAGAATAAATGAGTCGATAAAAACCAGAGAAAGCCTTATGCAGTCTTGACTGATAAGGATTTCTCTGGTTTTTTATTTTTTATCTTCCAAGGCTCGGGCTAGTTTGTAGTCGATTGCTTAGTGTTTGGTTTAGACGATTGTTTTCCTTTTGGTGGTGTGCATGATTGATCCTATCTTTCAATGTAAGTTTCTGAGTCTCAGGTAAACTCTTTTTTTGTAATGATGTGGCCTGTAACTTATGACTAGACTTCCCAATTGCTTTATCTGTGTGGTCACGTTTTCTGGGAGGTTCAGTCCCTTTCGCATTACTTTTAGCATTTTCAGGAATCGTTTCGTAGATCGGTTCATCTCTCCTGTGAGAATTTTTATTGGAATCCACTTTTCTATCTATTCCATTTGCTAGTTTTTTTGTATCAAACATTACTTTTTGCTGTCGATTCGCATAAGGTTCTTTAGAAATACTTTTATGTATTTCATTGAACTTACGATTCGCTTCCACAACAGCATCAGGCACTTCTTTTTTTATGCGGTCACGTATTTCAGGGAGTGGCACATCTTTTTCCCTGCTTTTCGTATCATCAGACATCATTTTGTAGACCGGTTCAGCAGAGTCTGTATATCGTTCTACCAGTTTATCCACTTGTTTTGGTGACACCTTGTCGATTTTATCAAGTAAATCCTGCGCTCTTTGTTCATTATTTTTGATGCCAGTGGTTAGTTCTCTATATTTTTTTGAAGATGTGGAACGATCGGTAAGCTGTTCTCTTTCTCCCTTTAGCTCGTGAATCCGAGCTACTGTATTCATCAGGCTTTTTGTCAGTTGTTTGATTTCTGTACCTGGACTTTTTGGTAGGTGCTTACTTAATTCCCTTGAGCGCTGTCTCATCTTTTCTACTGACATATTGTTTTCTTTACGATTATCCATAATTAGTTCCTCATCTCTTGTCTTGGTTACATAAACAAAAATAGCATTTTAATCTTCTTGATTTATACCGATAATTTCTAAGTAAGGAAAATTAGTGTGACCATTTCTTGCTCTTGAAACATGAGCGAGAAAACAAACAAGGGAAAAGCTTGTTTGGTAGCATAAAAAAGGATATTGACCATTATTTTTTGGTCAATATCCTAGATTATTTAGTTTAAAGTTGTTTTACTTTGAAAGAGCAGGATTAGTTTTTGGTCGATTATTTAGTGTTGGATTTGCTTTTTCTTGGGCGTTAGCTTTGACCTTTTCCTGTGCGTTAGCTAACTTCTCAGTCAACGGCGGTTTCAGAATTCCTTTTACAGGTTCTCCTTTTAAAATTTTAATTTGATCAATCAATAATTTTTTTTGGTTCATTAATTCTTCTTTATTTTTCCCACCAAATAAATTCATGATTTTGCCAGTTAACGTCTTATTTCTTTTTTTGAAAGTAGCTAGGTTTTTTTCCGTTTGGTGTAACTTTTTGTTGGCTTTATCTAGCGTAAGTTTTTGACTCCTATCATCCTTAATAGGTTGTTTTTTGATTTCGATTGTTCTCTCTCTTTTATCATATGATTTTGAAGATATATCTTTATGGGCTTCATTGAATTTATCATTAGCAGATTTAACAGCCGACTGAATTTCTTCTTTTGATCGAGCCCTTTTTGATGTGATTGGGACATCGACCTCTTCCATCCTATTTTTCCTATCTCCAGGAATGGTTTCATAGATAGGTTCATTAACGATTTTCTCATTGCTCTTCGTGACGCTTTTGTCTTGGCTGAAATGGTTATCTATGTATTTCTCCAATCTGTCGGCATGTGGGGGTGAAATTTTTTCGATTTTTTCATACAAAACATGAACTCTTTTTCTATGGGTTCTGATAGCTTCTGTTAGTTCTTGATATTTTTCTGAAGATTTCGAAATGTCCCCAAGTGCCTCTCGTTTTCCTTTTAACTCTTCGATCTTATTTTCAGAGTTGATAATTTGATTCGACATTTGAGTGATTGCTGTTTTCTCCCCCTGTGTGATAGGTTGTTTATCTTGCTCATTCTTAGCCATATCTATCTCCTTTTCTTATTGGTTATATATAAACAAACATAACATTTTCTCATTGATATACAGTGCCGATAATTTCTATTAAGAAAAATTTTTGATATAAAACGTGTAATTGTAAAACGTTGTAAAATGAATGCTAAAACATGTATATTGATCGAATGATAGAACTTCCTCTTTGGGATTTCGTGTATCTTTTTGTAATGAAACAAAGTAAATAAAATAACTAACTATAAATATATGGATTACTTGAGCCACTTTAGCTAGAAAATCTTTATCTGTGTGGGCGATGATCATGATCTGCTAAAACCAGGGGATTGTGTTCGATCTCCACGCTGTTTTTGATTTTTCATTTGTTGTTCTTGTTTATTATGAGCGTCAGTTACTTGTTCTTTAAATGTTGGTTTTAGGATACCTTTTTGCGGTTTTTTTTGCGGTTGTTCGAGAGTGTTTATCAAATCAGTTTTCTTATCTTTTAAACTTTGGATTTTTTTTCTTTGAAAGGCATTCGCAATCAGACCGAAAATATTTTTTTTACGATTTTGGTACTTTTGTAATTTTTTCTCGATTTTCTGCAAATTATGTTTAGTTGCTTGCATCAACTTCTTCTTCTCAGCTATTTTTTCGCTTTCGGACAGGGTTTTTCCCGTGTCTATTCTTAGCTTTTTGTTCATTTTAGGTTCAGGAGATGAGTTGCGGTAAGATTGATTGAACTTTTCATTGGCCTTCGCTACTTTGATTGCAGAAATTTCTTTAGGTGTTAGTGGACAAGCGACTTTGCCATAAGGGGAATCAGCAAATTTTTTTTCTAACTTCGTTGCAATTTTTGAATCAATAGTCCCCAGTTGATGGTAAAGATTATCTGCTTGTTTTCGATGAAGTTGGATACCTTCAGTGTATATAGCGAATTCTTCTTTTACGTTAGGATTGCTAACGAGACCATCTCTTTCTTTTGCAAGCGCCTGTATTATTTTTTCTGTATTCATGATCTTTTCTGTCAGGCTGTCTATTTTTTCTGTTCGTTTTTCCTGTTGCTGTGCGAGTGATTGCCGGGGCGTAGAAAGCTTTTGTACAACGGACTGACGAGGTTCAGATTTTACTTGAGAAACGGATTGTCGTCTCGGCGACTGATCAACGGATTCTCGACGATTGCTTTTTGCTTGTTGGCGTTCTTGTTCTTTTAGGACAAGTTTCATTGCGCGATGACTGTAGATGTTATTTCGATTATTGTTTAGTTCTTTATTTACGTTATTGAGTTTTGTTGTTGCCTTGTTATATTGATCCGGATTGGCTGTTCTGCTCGAATATTTTTTTACTTCACTTTTAATTTCCTTGATTTGTTCATTCAACTCGCTGTCTTTTTCGTTTAAACGTTCAATTTTCTGGTCGATTTGTTTAGCAGACAACTGGATATTTTCAGCTGTGATCGATGTTGTCTGTTGTGAGAATCTTTTCACAACATCTAATTGTTTACTGATCCTATGAAAGGCGTTGTCAGAAAGATTCGGCGCTTTTAAATTTATAGTTAACGATTGCTCTTTTATCAATATGTGTAATCTCAAGCGAGATAAACTTTCTTGACCGATTGCTTGTGGGTTTAAAACACCATCTCTAATGGCTGTATTTAAAAATCTTGTCACCTCTATATTTTTTTTAAGTTTCTCCATTGTTTCTCCTCAGTTATCTTTATTAATATATAAAAAAAGTATCATTTTTCAACTGTTGGTATGTACCGATTATTTCTATAATATGTAAATTTTTAGTATTGATCTTTTGCTAAAAGATGTTATTTTGGATGGATTGCAGAGCAGAGGTGACTTTCGTTCATGTTATGGATTAAATTACTCAAATGGATCGATTCGTTTATTTAAAACAATCTTTTTTTGTTTTTGGAAAAAAATTGTCCCCAACAAGAAAAATTCCATGCTATATTCTGGATTAAAGAACGCTATGAATAAAGGAGAGCAGCTGTGAGAAAAGAATATACATCAGAATTAACGCAATTAACGGTGATTGAAATCGTAACAAAATTAAGTGAGAAGAAAAGAAATTTTTCATTTCGTGATATTGAAGAAGAGTATCAGCAACCTTTGTCTGCGGCAGATAAATTTTTGATCCGCTGTTTGATTGTAAAAAAATTCAACTTGAAGATCGAATATTTTTCTTCTTCTAAAGCAAATCAATTACAATTTTGCAAAATTTGAGAATAGTTAATTGAGGTTGGGATGAACCAGTAAGAGATCGTTGAATCTAATGTGGAAATAAAAAATGTTGTAATTCAATACAAAACAATTCATTCATTTTCTTGTGCGTTATGATACAAACAGAACGACAGAAAAACAAAAAAGGGGGCGTTAAATGGAAGAGGGTTCTGTATAGGAAGAAGCTGAGAAAGCGATCGTTGGTCTTCAATAGATACGCTTATGAATGAATTAGAAGTAGTAAATAGAGGAAACAACACACACATAGAACACCACTTGATTGCCGAAAACTATTTCGGGGAAAAATAGTTACTCGGTCTTAATTGCTTGACGACGTGCATCACAGATTGCGATAGAGCATCTAGATAAAAGCGTAGGCAAATGTTATCAGGTGTCCATTAGTATTGACAGGCAGTAGTTTGATTGTTCTACTGCTACTGACAATAGCACATAGTACTATCCTATTTAAAATAGGGAATCGAACATAGAACAAACATATAGAACTAAAACATAGAACTAAAACATAGAACTAAAACATAGAACTAAAACATAGAACTAAAACATAGAACAAACATATAGAACTAAAACATATAGTTAAAACATAGAACAAACATAGAAATTAGATGTAGACTCAGAAGTAAAATAAAACACATCATGTAGGACCTCAAACATAGAACCAAGCACATAGTAGAAAAAATATAGTACATCGTAAAGAAGCTTGCATGTTTTCTCGCGACATCAAGCTTATGAAAATAAAGCGAGCATGACAAATCCACCATTGATAAAAAAGAGGCTAGGAAACGAACTAGCCTCTTTTTGCTGATGGTAGCCCATCGATTTCTGTTAAGCTGACTTCACCAGAGAGTAGTTGGAAGCGCTGGTTTGGCGTATCTACGATCAGTTCTCCTTTTGGACCGATTGCTTGGGCAATTCCTTGATAAGATTTTCCTTGTCGGGTAAAGCTGACAGACTTACCTAGGACAAATGACCGTTCTGTGTAAAGATCAAAATAGGTGTGCGAAGGGTCGGCTAAATACCTAAAGAAATGTTTCCAAATCGCGCAGATCAATTGATTTCTAGTCATCGATGCTTCACCATCAGGAAACAAGGAGGTCGCTTTTTGCTGGATCTCATCAGGAAATTGCGTTTGAGGGATCGAAAAATTCAAGCCCACACCAATAATCACCGAACGAATTTCACCACTTTCCATATCGCTTACCGCTTCAGATAAAATTCCACAAACCTTTTTCCCTTCAAGGTAGATATCGTTGACCCATTTGATCATGGCATGTTTTCCTGTCGTTTCTTGAATCGCTTTGACACATGCACTGGCAGCAATCAACGTATATTGTGGCAATTCCTCAAAATGCTTTTGTGGATGCAATAATAGGCTCATGTAGACTCCTTGACCTGGTTGAGCGAAAAAGGAACGTCCAAAACGTCCATGGGCTTGTTCTTGTGTATCCGCGATAAATAAACTAGGTTTCGTAGTATCCATATTAGATGCCGATTTAGCATCTTTCATGGTGGATTCAGATTGGGATAACACCTTCACTTGAATATCAAAAGAGGATAATGCTTGGGAAATCTCTACAGGATCTAATACATCGGAGGGGAGATAACGATACCCTTTCGCTTGGTGGTCAAAGCGAAAACCTTCTTTTTCTAATTCTTTGATGGCTTTCCAAATACTCGTTCGGGAGACATTCAGTTGTTGGGCGATTTTTTCACCAGATAGAAATGTTGGAGTATTTTTTAAAAGGTGTAGTACCTTGGCTTTTGTCGTCATCGATCAAGCTCCTTTCTACTATTTATATATTAGCAGATTTACGATCGAATGAGGACAGCGCGTCATACTTTTTGTTTGAGTCGCTATAAAGACGGAAAGACTTTGTGAGGGAGAGTCACTCAATTAGGAATGGACAAAATTGGAACAAAAAAGAAAGATTAAGAAACAATTACGAAAATTTACAGGAAACGCCAGGAAGTGTTGACTTTTACGTTTAAACAGTGTATTATATGAAGTTGCAAAAACTATCTGATGAAGCGAAGGCAGAAACGAAATATTGTCCGTTTCGGCTTTAATATAAGGAAACAAAAGTAGAAGCTCACGTAGGCAAGTACTCAAGAGAACGTTCTATTTTTGGTTTTTTTTTGCCTAAAAGCCGCAAAAAATGTCTGTTGTTACCTAAATATAATATTTTTAATATTATTGTAACAATTGATCGGGTAGTCTTTTTGAATGACATTTTAGAGGGGTGAAGAGCTTGGCTGGACACGTAGTAAAATACGGAAAACATCGCGAACGTAGAAGTTTCGCACGAATCAGTGAAGTGTTGGAATTACCAAATTTGATCGAAATTCAAACAGACTCGTACCAATGGTTCTTGGATGAAGGACTAAGAGAAATGTTTGAAGATATTTTGCCAATCGATGACTTCAATGGCAATCTTTCTTTGGAATTTGTAGATTATGAATTGAAAGAACCAAAGTACACAGTAGCAGAAGCACGCGCACATGACGCAAATTACTCTGCACCATTACATGTGACTTTACGTTTAACAAACCGTGAGACAGGTGAAATCAAAGCGCAAGAAGTATTCTTCGGTGATTTCCCATTGATGACAGAGCAAGGTACATTCATCATCAACGGTGCGGAACGTGTTATCGTTTCCCAATTAGTCCGTTCACCAGGTGTTTACTTCCATGGGAAAGTAGACAAAAACGGTAAAGAAGGATTCGGTTCAACTGTGATCCCTAACCGTGGCGCATGGTTAGAAATGGAAACTGATGCAAAAGACATCTCTTATGTACGTATCGACCGCACACGTAAGATTCCATTGACTGTGTTAGTTCGTGCATTAGGTTTCGGTTCAGATGACACGATTTTTGAAATCTTTGGGGATAGTGAAACATTACGTAACACGATCGAAAAAGATTTACACAAAAATGCAAGTGATTCTAGAACAGAAGAAGGATTAAAAGATATCTACGAGCGTCTTCGCCCAGGCGAACCAAAAACAGCAGATAGTTCACGTAACTTGCTGAATGCCCGCTTCTTTGATCCAAAACGTTACGACTTAGCAAATGTTGGTCGTTACAAAGTAAACAAAAAACTAGACTTGAAAACACGTCTATTGAACTTAACGTTAGCTGAAACATTGGTTGATCCTGAAACAGGCGAGATCATTGTTGAAAAAGGAACAGCTTTGACCCATCAAGTGATGGAAACATTAGCACCGTTCATCGACAATGGTTTGAACTCTGTGACTTACTACCCAACAGAAGATGGCGTAGTCACTGATCCAATGACTGTCCAAGTGATCAAAGTCTTTTCACCAAAAGACCCAGAACGTGAAGTCAACGTGATCGGTAACGGCTATCCAGACACAACAGTGAAAACTGTTCGTCCAGCGGATATCGTTGCTTCAATGAGCTATTTCTTGAACTTGATGGAAGGCATCGGCAACGTGGACGATATCGACCACTTAGGAAATCGTCGTATCCGTTCTGTCGGAGAACTTTTACAAAATCAATTCCGTATCGGATTAGCACGTATGGAACGTGTCGTACGTGAAAGAATGTCGATCCAAGATACAGAAACATTGACACCACAACAATTGATCAATATCCGTCCAGTTGTTGCAAGTATCAAAGAATTCTTTGGTTCTTCACAATTGTCTCAGTTCATGGACCAAACCAATCCATTGGGCGAATTGACACACAAACGTCGTCTTTCTGCCTTAGGACCTGGTGGTTTGACTCGTGACCGTGCCGGCTATGAAGTACGTGACGTTCACTACTCCCACTATGGCCGTATGTGTCCGATCGAAACGCCTGAGGGACCAAATATCGGGTTGATCAATAGTTTATCTAGTTACGCGAAAGTAAACAAATTTGGTTTTATCGAAACGCCTTATCGTCGTGTTGATCGTGAAACAGGACGTGTGACAGAGCAAATCGATTATTTAACAGCTGACATCGAGGACCATTATATCGTTGCCCAAGCAAACAGTAAGTTGAATGATGACGGTACATTTGCTGAAGAAATCGTCATGGCTCGTGCCCAAAGTGAAAACTTAGAAGTATCGATCGATAAAGTCGATTATATGGACGTTTCACCGAAACAAGTAGTTGCGGTAGCGACAGCATGTATTCCTTTCTTGGAAAACGATGACTCCAACCGTGCCTTGATGGGTGCCAACATGCAGCGTCAAGCAGTGCCATTGATCAATCCACAAGCACCTTGGGTTGGTACTGGTATGGAATATAAATCAGCTCATGACTCAGGAGCTGCGTTACTATGTAAACACGATGGTGTAGTTGAATTTGTCGATGCTTCTGAGATCCGCGTACGTCGCGACAATGGCGCATTAGACAAATACTCAGTAACAAAATTCCGTCGTTCAAACTCTGGAACAAGTTACAACCAACGTCCAATCGTTCATTTAGGTGAGAAAGTCGAAAAAGGGGATACCTTGGCAGACGGCCCATCAATGGAACAAGGTGAAATGGCTCTAGGACAAAACGTCTTAGTCGGTTTCATGACTTGGGAAGGGTACAACTACGAAGATGCGATCATCATGAGTCGTCGTCTTGTCAAAGACGATGTGTACACATCGATCCATATTGAAGAATATGAATCAGAAGCTCGTGATACAAAATTAGGACCTGAAGAAATCACTCGCGAAATCCCGAACGTCGGTGAAGACGCATTGAAAGACTTAGACGAAATGGGGATCATTCGTATTGGGGCGGAAGTCCAAGACGGTGACTTATTAGTCGGTAAAGTAACACCAAAAGGGGTAACTGAACTTTCAGCAGAAGAACGCTTATTGCATGCGATCTTCGGTGAAAAAGCACGTGAAGTACGTGATACTTCTCTACGTGTACCGCATGGTGGAGGCGGGATCGTTCACGATGTGAAGATCTTTACTCGTGAAGCTGGCGATGAATTATCACCAGGTGTCAACATGTTAGTTCGTGTGTATATCGTTCAAAAACGTAAAATCCATGAAGGGGATAAAATGGCCGGACGTCACGGTAATAAAGGGGTTGTTTCCCGTATTATGCCGGAAGAAGATATGCCATTCTTACCTGATGGAACACCGATCGACATCATGTTGAACCCACTAGGGGTACCATCACGTATGAATATCGGACAAGTATTGGAATTGCATTTAGGGATGGCTGCCCGTCAATTAGGCATCCACGTTGCAACACCAGTATTTGATGGTGCAAGTGATGAAGACGTATGGGAAACAGTTCGTGAAGCTGGTATGGCTAGCGATGCGAAAACTGTTCTTTATGACGGACGTACAGGTGAACCATTTGACGGACGTGTGTCTGTCGGTGTGATGTACATGATCAAACTTGCTCACATGGTTGACGACAAGTTACATGCACGTTCAATTGGACCTTACTCACTAGTTACGCAACAACCATTAGGTGGTAAAGCGCAATTTGGTGGACAACGTTTTGGGGAAATGGAAGTTTGGGCACTGGAAGCATACGGTGCGGCTTATACCTTACAAGAAATCTTGACATACAAATCAGATGACGTAGTCGGACGTGTGAAAACATACGAAGCAATCGTCAAAGGTGAACCAATTCCAAAACCAGGTGTACCTGAATCCTTCCGCGTATTAGTCAAAGAATTACAATCACTAGGATTAGACATGCGTGTCCTAGACATCCAAGACAGCGAGATCGAACTTCGCGACATGGATGACGAAGACGATGATTTGATCACAGTGGATGCTTTGACAAAATTCGCTGAACAACAAACAGCAAAAGAACTAGAAAAACAAGCTGCTGAACAAGTCGAAGATGAAAGACAAGATATCATCCAAAACTTTGAAACCGCAGAAGATAATTTAGACTAATCCGGTCTGAGATACTGTGAGGCGGTCGAAGATCAGCCGCCTTACGGTTTTGCCATTAAACGAAATGGAGGGAACCCCTTTTGATCGATGTAAATAAATTCGAAAGTATGCAAATAGGTTTGGCTTCTCCCGAAAAAATCAGAAGCTGGTCTTACGGTGAAGTAAAAAAACCTGAGACGATTAACTATCGTACCTTAAAACCTGAGCGCGAAGGGTTGTTCTGTGAGCGGATTTTTGGTCCTACAAAAGACTGGGAATGTGCCTGCGGAAAATATAAACGTATCCGTTATAAAGGAATCGTTTGTGATCGCTGCGGTGTGGAAGTGACTCGTTCAAAAGTTCGTCGTGAACGTATGGGTCATATCGAATTAGCAGCACCTGTTTCACATATCTGGTATTTCAAAGGTATTCCTTCTCGTATGGGTCTTGTATTAGACATGAGCCCACGCGCATTAGAAGAAATCATTTACTTTGCCTCATATGTTGTCATTGAACCAGGAAACACAAGCTTAGAGAAAAAACAATTGTTGACTGAACGCGAATACCGCGAAAAACGTGAACAATATGGTCAAGAATTCCAAGCAGCAATGGGCGCGGAAGCAATCAAACAATTACTTGATAACGTTGATTTGGATGGCGAAGCGGCTGAATTGAAAGAAGAGTTGAAATCTGCACAAGGACAAAAACGTACACGCGCGATCCGTCGTTTGGACATTTTAGAAGCATTCCGTGCTTCTGGCAATGAACCAAGCTGGATGGTCATGGACGTTATCCCTGTCATCCCACCAGATCTACGACCAATGGTCCAATTAGAAGGTGGACGTTTTGCAACAAGTGACTTGAACGATCTATATCGTCGTGTGATCAACCGTAACAATCGTTTGAAACGTTTGTTAGACTTGAATGCACCAGGAATCATCGTTCAAAATGAAAAACGGATGTTACAAGAAGCGGTAGATGCGTTGATCGATAACGGTCGTCGTGGCCGTCCTGTTACAGGACCAGGTAACCGCCCATTGAAATCTCTTTCTCATATGTTGAAAGGGAAACAAGGTCGTTTCCGTCAAAACTTACTTGGTAAACGTGTCGACTACTCTGGTCGTTCAGTTATCGTCGTAGGTCCTTTCTTGAAAATGTACCAATGTGGATTACCAAAAGAAATGGCGATCGAATTGTTCAAACCATTCGTGATGCGCGAATTAGTTCAACGTGAACTTGCTTCAAACATCAAAAATGCGAAACGCAAAATCGAACGTCAAGAAGATGAAGTTTGGGATGTCTTAGAAGACGTCATCAAAGAACATCCAGTTCTATTGAACCGGGCACCTACGCTTCACAGATTAGGTATCCAAGCATTTGAACCAGTTCTTGTCCAAGGTCGTGCGATCCGTTTGCATCCATTGGTATGTGAAGCATACAATGCCGATTTCGATGGAGACCAAATGGCCGTTCACGTACCGTTGAACGAAGAAGCACAAGCAGAAGCACGTATGCTGATGTTAGCTGCTCAAAACATCTTGAATCCAAAAGATGGTAAACCAGTTGTTACACCTTCTCAGGATATGGTTTTAGGAAACTACTACCTAACAATGGAAGAAGAAGGTCGTGAAGGCGAAGGAATGGTCTTTAGAGACCAAAACGAAGCAGTCATCGCATGGCGTAATGGCTACGTTCATTTACATTCACGTATTGGTGTGAACCCAACGACATTAGGGGACAAACCATTTACAGAATGGCAGAAAGAACGCACGATGATCACGACTGTTGGTAAGATCATCTTCAATGAGATCATGCCACCAGAATTCCCTTACTTGAATGAACCAACTGACTTCAACTTGACTGTCCAAACACCGGACAAATACTTTGTTGAAGCTGGAACAGATATTCCTGCTCACATCAAAGAACAAGAACTAGTTTTACCATTCAAGAAGAAAAACTTAGGAAACATCATCGCCGAAGTCTTCAAACGTTTCAAAGTAACTGAAACATCTAAGATGCTTGACCGTATGAAAGACTTAGGATACAAACATTCAACACATGCAGGTATCACTGTAGGGATCGCCGACATCAGTGTCTTGAATGAAAAACAAGTGATCATTGATGAAGCACATAAACAGGTAGAGTCGATCACGAAGCAATTCCGTCGTGGATTGATCACTGACGACGAGCGTTATGAACGAGTAATCGCTGTTTGGAACTCTGCGAAAGACAGCATCCAACAAAAACTGATGGAAGGTTTGGAAGCGAAAAACCCAATCTTCATGATGTCAGATTCTGGTGCCCGTGGTAACATCTCCAACTTTACTCAGCTTGCTGGTATGCGTGGATTGATGGCCGCACCGAATGGACGTATCATGGAATTGCCGATCATTTCGAACTTCCGCGAAGGACTTTCTGTCTTGGAAATGTTTATCTCAACTCACGGGGCTCGTAAAGGAATGACCGATACAGCCTTGAAGACAGCCGATTCTGGTTACTTGACACGTCGTTTAGTTGACGTTGCCCAAGATGTCATCATTCGTGAAGAAGATTGTGGCACTGACCGCGGTCTTGAGATCCAAGCAATCCGTGAAGGAAATGAAATCATCGAATCTCTTGAAGATCGTTTGATTGGACGTTACACTCGTAAAGAAGTTCGTCATCCTGAAACCAACGAAATGATCATCGCCGGAAATCAATTGATCTCTGAAGATGTTGCAAAACAAATCGTTGATGCAGGTGTTGAAACTGTAACGATCCGTTCGGTCTTCACATGTAACACAAAACATGGTGTCTGCAAACATTGTTACGGACGTAACTTGGCAACTGGTTCTGACGTTGAAGTCGGAGAAGCAGTTGGTACGATCGCCGCTCAATCAATCGGTGAACCAGGTACTCAGTTAACAATGCGTACGTTCCATACGGGTGGGGTTGCCGGAGATGATATCACTCAAGGTCTTCCTCGTGTCCAAGAAATCTTTGAAGCACGTAATCCGAAAGGGCAAGCAGTGATCACTGAAGTAACAGGGGATGTCATCGATATCTCTGAAGATCCTGCTACACGTACCAAAGAAGTAACGATCAAAGGGAAAACAGATACACGTACGTATACAGTGCCTTACACTGCACGTATGAAAGTCGCTGAAGGCGATATGATCCATCGTGGTGCACCATTGACAGAAGGATCAATCGATCCAAAACAATTGTTGCAAGTACGTGACGTTCTATCTGTTGAAAACTATCTATTACGTGAAGTACAACGCGTTTACCGTATGCAAGGGGTAGAAATCGGCGACAAACATATCGAAGTAATGGTTCGCCAAATGCTTCGTAAAGTGCGCGTCATGGACCCAGGCGATACAGAAATCTTGCCAGGTACACTGTTAGATATTGCAGACTTCAAAGACCAAAACTACAATACGTTAGTTGCTGGTGGCGTTCCTGCGACATCTCGTCCAGTCTTGCTAGGTATCACAAAAGCATCATTAGAAACAAACAGCTTCTTATCAGCTGCATCCTTCCAAGAAACAACTCGTGTCTTGACTGATGCTGCGATCCGAGGCAAAAAAGATCCACTTCTTGGTTTGAAAGAAAATGTTATCATCGGTAAGATCATTCCAGCTGGTACTGGTATGCCACGTTACCGCAACATGGAACCAAAAGAAGTTGGCGTTGCAAGTGAAAACGTGTATAGCATTTCTGACATCGAAGCACAAATGGCTGCTGAAGATGCGATGAACGAGCAAACACGATAAACCATGAGTTCACATAAAGAAGGTCAAGTTCCTGTTTGAGGGACTTGACCTTTTTTTTGTGGATAAACTAGAATCAAGAAAGTAAAAGGGATCTGTGGATAAAAGAAATGGCAATAGATATCCACAGGGGATAATTATTATGTGTACCAAAATTTATCCACAAGTTTTCAAATAATAAAAGAAAAACAATAAAAATAGGCTAAAAATACCGGTAGGGGGTAAAACAAGCATATTACTATTTATTTCAATGAAAACGAGTATGATAAAACCAAAGGAGCTGATAAGAAATGGCAGTGAAAAAAGCTGTATTTGCAGGTGGCTGTTTTTGGTGTATGGTCAAACCGTTTGAAACACAACCAGGTATCCTCTCCGTTACTTCCGGTTATACTGGAGGACATGTACCAAATCCAACCTACGAACAAGTGACGACTGGAACAACAGGTCATACTGAAGCGGTAGAAATCGAATATGATCCTGAAATCATCACCTATGCACAATTGGTCGAGATTTATTGGCAACAGACCGATCCGACAGATGCTTTAGGGCAGTTTGCTGATCGTGGGGACTCTTATCGTCCGGTCATTTATTATAGTGATGAAGCAGAACGTGAAGCCGCAGAAAACTCAAAACAACAGTTACAAGCAAGTGGCCGTTTCGATCAACCGATCGTCACAAAGATCGAACCTCGTACGACCTTTTATCCCGCAGAGGAGTATCATCAAGATTACTACAAGAAAAACAAGATCCATTATCAGTTGTATCGTGAAGGCTCTGGTCGGGCGGGATTCCTTAGAAAAAACTGGAAAGACTAGCAGTATATGTTACTAGAAAATATGAATTTTAAGTAATAGGAAAAGAGGAAGGTCGGACATTTTGTTCTAGATGCTTCTTCTTTTTTGTGTACTAACGGAAATAGAGGACCAACCATAAGGCAATACTCAGAAAAGGAACAAAAGGGAGATGCTTTCTTTTCTTATGGAGTAAAGCAGTGACACAAAAATAACTTAAACCAAGACAACTGGCGATAAACATAAGCATGAGAAAATGTGTGGAGGCTAACCCACCACTCCAACTAAGTAAGAGTAACGTATCACCTGCCCCTAAATAAGCTTGCCCATAACGCAGCAAACCGTAACTGATCAAGCCGAACGCAAAGCTGGTTTCTAAGTGAAACTGCTCAGTCAGCACCCAGTAGGCCCATAAGAAAGTCCATGAGAAGTAAAGAATGCGAGTGTCGATCGCAAGGTAAAAAATATCCATCAACGAAAATAAAAAAGCAGTGAATAGCCAAATCAAATGAACTGTATCTGGCGAATAGCATCCTGCATACATAAATAGCGTACCGCTGATCAACTCGGCCAGTGGATACATGGGTGAAAGTTTGGTCTGACAAGAGCGGCAACGAAATCGTTGCATGAGGATCGAAAGTAATGGAATCAACTCATACCAACGCAATGTTTGGTGACAGTTGACACAATGTGAACGAGGGGAAATAATAGAAAGGTCTTGAGGAACGCGTTGTGCGACCAAGCACAAAAAAGAACCAAAGCAACAACCAATGATAAAATAAAGAAACATCAGACCAACCTCCTTTTGATTAAGATACGCAAAAAAGGAGAAGAGAGGTGGAAAAAATAATGATTGCAGTCGGGGTCGATATCGGTACTACGCAAACGAAAGCAGTTGCATTCAATGAACAAGCAGAAGAAGTAGCTACAGCCTACTTTCATTACCCGCTGATCCAAGAAATCCAAGGCATGGCTGAACAAGATCAGGAATTGATCGTCCATGCAGTGTATACGGTCATCAATGAAGTGATCCAACAATTGCCAGCACAGACAATCCAATTCATTTCATTTTCAACAGCCATGCACAGCTTGATTTTATTAGATAAAAATAAAAAACCTTTAACTCGTATGTTTACTTGGGCAGACACTCGTGCCGTCAATGAAGCAGAAAAATTAAAAGCAACTGAAAAAGGTCGAGTGATCTATGAACGGACGGGTACGCCGATCCATCCAATGACACCATTGATCAAAATCAATTGGTTGAAAAACGAGTTTCCTGATTTATTTGAGCAAGCGGTTTATTTTGTAGGGATCAAAGACTATCTTTTTTATGAGCTGTTTGCTGAATTAGTCAGTGATTATAGTACTGCTTCTGGCACAGGGTACTTCGATATCCACCGCTTCCAATGGTCAGAGCCTATTCTTGAAGAGTTAGGGATACAAGAAGAGCAATTACCGAGAGTAGCACCTGCGACTACCCAGTTTACGAAATTAACAGAACAGGCCCGTTCGAGGTTTCATTTTGATCAAGAAATCCCTTTTATTTTAGGTGGAGCCGATGGGCCATTATCTAATTTAGGCTTAGGTGCATTTGGTGAGACGACGGCAGCGCTGACTGTCGGTACCAGTGGCGCATTACGATTTATTTCGAATCGCCCAAAGCTCCATCCAACAATGGAAACCTTCTGTTATGTTTTGGATCAAACACACTGGGTCATCGGAGGAGCAAGCAGTAATGGCGCAGGGATCTTTGATTGGGCGGTCCATACATTGATGCAAGATGTCGTTCAACGAGCTAAGGAACAAGGAGAAGATCCGTATCAAGCAGTCCTTTCGGAAATCGCTTTTGTCCCGCCTGGAGCCAATGGGCTGATTTTTCAACCGTATTTATTGGGTGAACGAGCACCTTTGTGGGATGCGGAGGCATTTGGAAGTTTTATTGGTCTACAACGATGGCATACGGAAAAAGACATGATGCGAGCGGTCCTGGAAGGGGTTTGTTTTAATCTCAAACGAATTTTGCGAGGTATCTGTCCACCCGATCAAGTGATTGAGTTACGTGCAACTGGTGGCTTTGCTCAATCAGTGTTATTTCGGCAGATCATGGCAGATGTATTGGGACAACCCATCCGTTTTCCAAAAGTTAAAGAAGCCTCAGCGTTAGGGGCAGTCATATTAGGTTGGCAGAGCCAAGGAAGGATCGAAACATTAGGTGAAGCTTCCGCATATATTGAATTAGCACAACAAGTGGCTGTTCAGAAAAAAGCCAGCCGCATGTACAACAAAATATATCCTTTGTTTGTTTCGACACAACAAGAATTAAGCCGCTATTCTCAGTTATTTGCGGAACTACGAGAGGATCTATCAATAGAAATGATAGATGAAGAAGGCGAATCGTAAATGATGACATTAGTTATATTTTCTATTTAGTTGGCAGATTTTTTGCTATTTAAAAAAAGCATTACTCTGGAGATGAAAATCGTTCTCATCTAAAGGATTTTAGTGTACTTTTCCCTCAAAGTTTACTATGATTTTAATATAGGCAAATGCGAGGAGGCAGAATTACATGAAATTTCAACAAACAAAAGAAGTATTGAATCAATTAGTAGCAGATTTAAGCCAAATGTCGGTGATCGTCCACCAAACACATTGGTATATGAGAGGTCCTGGATTCTTGACATTGCATCCAATGATGGACAGCTTCATGGACGACTTGAATGAACAATTAGATGAAATCTCAGAACGTTTGATCACATTAGATGGTTCACCTTATTCAACGTTACGTGAATTTGCAGACAACACAAAAATCCCTGATGAAATTGGTCGTTGGGATCGCACGATGGAAGAACGTTTAGAAACATTAGTTGCAGGTTACCGCTATTTAGCAGATCTTTTCCAAAAAGGAATCGAAGCTGCTGGTGAAGAAGGCGACGATCCAACACAAGATATCTTCATTGATTTTAAAGCAGCAACAGAAAAACGTATCTGGATGATACAAGCACATCTAGGTAAAGCACCAGGAATTGACGCATAAACAAGCGAATCACAACTATAAGAGACACCCTGTTGACACACATCCTTTGAGACGTGTTTCGACAGGGTGTTATTTTTTCTATTAATTACAGCAGAAATTTATTTTCTGAGAATGGGAAAAAGACGTTCTTTAAAAATCAATACTTTTTATTAAGCGCTTACTTTTCTTGCGATATACTCACGATGTAAATAAAAAAGAAAAGGAGCAAAAACATGAAAGTGAAGAAGAAATGGTTCTCGTTGTTGATGGTTGTAATGTTGTTGTCGTCGGTTTTCCAACCGACACTCTTAGCCTTTGCGAGTGATCGATCCTTCAAAGAAGCAACCTCACGTCCGGCTGTTGAGATTGATTTAAGTGGCACATCGCCAGCAAAAGAGGAGAAATCGTGGAGCGAATGGGCAACACTCCGAGGCTTCACCGACACCCTGACTGCCGAACATAACGTGCTTGATAATTTAGTCTTAGCGGACTATTTGGATCTGATGGAAGGACCAAGTACGTTACCCCTCAGTACTCGGTTTTCTCGTTCAAAAATTGCACCGATCATCCAAGCCGTCGCTTTTGCGGAATTTACTCGACCTTACTTAAAAGAATCTAGCCAAGAAACAGCAGTCAGCCAATTGTACCGTTTGACTTCGACAAGTATCCTAAGGCAGTCGATGAGCTTACTCGATGATGCGATTGATTCCCCAGAAAACCCGATTGACATTTACCCGACAACAAAAATCGAGCTGGCTAGTTGGATTACAGTCCAAAATCAGTTTCTTGAATACATACAAACAACACCAGACTTGACCGGTTACGAGATGCGAACTGGCACAGACGGTGTGAGCGGATTGTTCGTTCCTAAAGAAACGAACAATCAAAGTCTATTAGTTTATCCAGATACTTCACTGAATGAATACTTACCGGGCAATGAAAAATTACCTCCGCGGATCGGTGCACTCAAACAAATCAATTTTACCCCATATAAAGGTCCAGGAGCATCGTATGTCAATGTGACCATGAGCTATACCGCCTATGATCATCGCCAAGAACTATACACACAATATGATATTCGGGGCATCACGATTCCTTTAGAAACGGATTTCGACACATTTTTAGCAGAAATTTCCACACCTGAAAAAGCTCTGGAAGTGGTCAAAGAATACTCGTCCGTCCAATTTGGGGCAGTAGCACCAACAGATGTTGACTCCGTCAATGAAACCGGAAAAGAAATCACGCGTCAGATGATCGATGAACGGAATGCGCTGATTGATCAATTACCTGATACGTTTCAGACCAATCTATTCAGAATCGTAGCGAAGGCCAACGAGAAAGAAGTCGTCATCGATCGAGAAGGAGAGTTTGTGTATCGGGGAACACAAGAAGTCGTTCCCTTAGATCAAATCGACATCGGGTTCAATCAAGAAGTCATCTATACGATACGCAAAGTGCAAAGCTTTTTCGGTGTCTATTGCAACTACTATGCGTTAGCCGATGGCTTGTTTGATGAAGAACGCACGAATTCTTTGCCAAAGAGTTTAGATGACACCACTATTGCAGCGATTTCTGAAGTCGGTGGTAGTGTATTGAAGCACTTACCAAATTACGAAAATACCGACTGGGTCATCAAGCAGTCCCAATTGAAGCTCGAACCAGTGGATATCTTGCTCATCGCCATGTGCTTACCATGGTCTGAAATGATTTCTGTCTTACAAGCAGTTGAATCCGAAGAAGTTATCCTAGCAGCAATTGAAGTCGAAGAAGCCGAAGCCGCTCGCGTATTGGAAGCGGAAAAGGCTCTGATTACCAAGGGCTGTCCAAATGAAGCCTTGGTGGAAAAATTACCAACTACTGAATTTTATAACCGCAAGTCGTTGCGACATGTAGCAGGAGAGGTGAGACCGGGGAAAGATGGAAAATTGACTATATCAGGTGCTCATTCGCGACATCCTGATTTTTATAATCCGGAAAGTGGGGTAGTTTATAAACCGACAGGAACGGTGGTGGAAGGAAAACCTTTTAAATCCGATGTGAGTTATGGGAAAGATTTCAAGAGAGCAGGATCTACCGTTTTTCCAGATAACTGGGATGCAGAAAAATTACTAGTGAGGTTGAAAGGATTGTAGAGAAAAATGTCACAAATGTTCCAGGTCCACAAGATTATATTGAAAAGGAAAGCAGTGGTAATTTTGAAATAAAAATACATGTGAATGTAAAAGCAAATGGAAAGGTAAACGTTGTGACAGCGTATCCAATTATAAATTAGAGTTAAGAGATTAGAAAATATTTATAATTTACAACAAAATAATAAAGACTAATAACTCTAAAAAAATTGAGTTATTAGTCTTTTTCAGATAATTTAGAACTGTTCACACTTAAATAATTTTTTTGTGTATTTATGGTACCTACTATATAAAATATTAAGGCTATTATAGAAAGCTTAATCTAGAGGGTTTTTAGCAAATTTTTAAACGAAAATAAAAAAATATTTTGTGAAATAATTAAATTAAGTCTATAGATAAAGTATTATTTTTTTACAAGAGTCTTTCTGTCATTTTTTTGTAATTGACTGAGCATTAAGTACACCCTTTTGAATATTCAGGAGTGGATTTGTCGTAGTCCGCGTTCTTTGGAATCAAGGGCTTCAGATTGGAATTTTTCAGTGGAATAATGATCACGCCAGTAATATAGATTATCTAACTGATATTGATGAATAATAGCTAAAATAGGGTTATTCAATCGCTCTCTTAAATCAAGATAATCAATATTCAACATCCATTTACTGTAAAAATCTCCATGTATACCAAAGCTTATGTTATAGGGAGAACAACCAAATAGAGGAATATCTTCATAGCAAATCTCATATTCTTCCTCCGATAGACCACGTCTATCGTCGTCTAGGTCGTCTTCCTCTGGATCATAAGGACACTCAGCAAGAAAATATCCATCACTTGGACCAAAATCAATAAATGAATCATCATGGGTCACAGTTAGTCGAGAATCTAATTGATTTAACTGAGTTTCTAGAAATTCCGTATTCTTTTCTACAGCGGCCAAAGGTCGATGCTTAGGGTCAGTGAAGGTGATTAGTCGACTACTTTTTCTACCTTCACCGATCATCTGTGAAGTTCTTTGATAATGAGATGCGATTGTTTGTTGGAATTGTTCTTCTGGAAATAAATCCTTCCAGTAAGATAAGTTTTTTGCTTGATAAGTGTGAATAACAGTTAATATCAAATCGTCAATTGCTTGTAGCGTTTTTCGATCCGAATGATTTACTTTTCCGTAATGTTCATCAATTTGTTCGCCATAAGGTGTAAAACAATAGAGCGTATAAAATTGATATTTCAATCGATACTCCGAATACACAAAATGTTCCATCGGATGATTTGGCACACGAGGATCCCAGTAAATCGACGAAAGTTGTGGAAAGACCTCTGGACCATAATCAATAAAGTTATCATTATGTATCAAAGTCAAATCTGGATCGATTGCATGAAATTTTTGTGTAAGTTCTTCTGTCATTTTTTTGATCTCTGCTTGTGGTCGACGGTTGGGATCGACAAAGGGGAAGAAATGCATAATAGTTTTTCCTTTCTGTATGAAAAAGTTTTTTAAACTAAAGTATGACATGTTTATTCTTGAAAGACTGAACTTTTTTTACATATTTTTGAAAAATGTAAACTAAAAAAGAACATCTTGAGACAACGTGTGGAAACATTGTCTCAAGATGTTCTTTTAGTTCTTGTCTATTTTCAACTGATGTAGTGCTTGTTCAATTTGTCTTTCTACTTGGTCAAAACCTGTACCACCTAATGAATTGCGACGTTTTACGGCAGTTTCCGGAAGTAAGGTGTCGTAAATATCGGCTTTGATCAGCGGGCTGATTGCTTGGAATTCTGTTAGTGGGATGTCTTGTAATGAACAACCTTGTTGTGTACATTGTAAGACGAGTTTGCCGACAATTTCATGTGCCTGACGGAAAGGTAAACCTTTTGCTGCTAAATAATCAGCTAATTCAGTCGCATTAGAGAAGTCTTTTTGTGTGGCCGCATACATTCGGGCTTTGTTCACTTCCATGGTTTTGACCATGCCTTCCATGATCGAGAGACTAGCTAAAATCGTTTCGCTCGTATCGAACATGCCTTCTTTATCCTCTTGGAAATCTTTGTTATAGGCTAAGGGCAAGCCCTTCATCAACGTGAGTAAACCAAATAAATTGCCATACACACGACCTGTTTTTCCACGAATCAATTCTGCCATATCTGGGTTTTTCTTTTGGGGCATGATCGAACTGCCTGTTGAAAAAGTATCTGAAAGTTCAACATATTGACATTCATAACTACACCAAAAAATGATTTCTTCGCAAAAACGAGACAAGTGCATCATCAATAATGAAGCATTACTTAAAAACTCTAGAATAAAATCACGATCACTGACGGCATCAAGACTGTTTGCATAGACAGCAGAAAAGCCTAATTCAGACGCGGTGAATGAACGATCGATAGGGAATGTCGTACCTGCTAATGCCGCACTGCCTAATGGGGAAATATCGATTCGTTTCAGGCTTTCTGTGAAGCGTTCATGGTCACGAGTAAACATCTGATAGTACGCTAAGAGATGATGGCCAAAGGAAATCGGTTGGGCGTGTTGCAGATGAGTATATCCTGGCATGATCGTAGCCGTATGCTCCGCTGCTTTTTCCACGAACGTTTGGCGCAACGAATGAAGTTTGTCGATCAGTTCAAGTACCGTTTCTTTTAGATACAAGTGCATGTCTGTTGCGACTTGGTCATTACGGCTACGAGCAGTATGTAGTTTCCCGGCAACAGGTCCGATTTCCTCATGCAGGCATTTTTCAATATTCAAGTGGATGTCTTCATTTTCCACCGAAAAATGCAAAGTGCCATTCGTTAAGCGTGTTTGCAGTTTTTCCAAACCAGTGATGATCTGTTGCGCTTCTTCCTCGGACAAAATCCCAGTATGGACCAACATTTTCACATGGGCGAGACTACCTAAAATATCTTGTTCAGCTAATTTTTGATCAAAGGAGATCGAGGCGCCGAATGCATCGATCCATTGTTCACTTTTTCCTTGAAACCGTCCACCCCAAAGTTTATCCATGTGATTCCTCCTATGTTTTGAATGAAAGAAAAGAAGGTAAAAGGTCCTGTTTGAGTTCGCACCCAGCTTTTACCTTACTTTTCTTTTGATTGCTTTACTCGCTACTCTGATCCTACGGCTGTTTGTTGCTTCGTTTGAACTTCCGCATAGACTTTCGATGGCAGACCCCAAAGCTTGATAAAACCGACAGCAGCTTGTTGATCGAAGGTATCCGCTGAAGTATACGTTGCTAGTTCTTCGTTATATAGACTATTGGCTGATTTACGTCCTTCAACGATGACGTTTCCTTTGAATAGTTTGACACGGACAGTACCATTGACCGCAGTCTGTGTTGCTTTCAAGAAAGAAATCAACGCATCGGTCAATGGATTGAACCAGAGACCATCATAAATCATTTGGCTCAACTGTTGCTCGATCATTGGTTTGAAATGTGCTAATTCACGAACGAAGGTCAAATCTTCCAGTTCTTTATGTGCTTGCATCAAAGTGATCGCTCCAGGGCATTCATACACTTCCCGCGATTTGATCCCTACCAGACGATTCTCCACATGATCGATCCGTCCGATCCCATGCTTGCCGGCTAATTGATTCAAAGACAAGATCAATTCAGACAAAGGTAAACTTTCTTGATTCAAAGCAACTGGTACGCCTTGTTCAAAAGTGAGTTCAATAATATCCGGCTGATCTGGTGTATACTCCAAGGCTGTCGTAATATCATAAGCACCTGCTGGCGGAGTTGCCCAAGGGTCCTCTAACACACCACACTCACAAGCACGTCCCCACAAGTTTTGGTCGATAGAATATGGATTCTCCAAATCTGCTGGGATCGGCACATCATTTTCTTTCGCATAGGCGATTTCTTCTTCTCGAGACCATTGCCATTGACGAACCGGTGCAATGATTTTCATTTCAGGTGCCAAGGCATTGATTGCTACTTCAAAACGAACTTGGTCATTGCCTTTTCCTGTACAGCCATGAGCAATCGTCGTTGCACCAGTTTTTCGAGCTAATTCCACTAATTTTTTTGCGATCAAGGGGCGAGAAAGCGCAGAAACCAGTGGGTAAGACTGCTCGTAAAACGTATGACCTTGTAGCGCGATCAATGCAAATTCTTGAGCAAATTCCTCTTTGGCATCGATGGCATAAGACGCAATTGCGCCAACTTGAAGTGCTTTTTCTTTAATAAAAGCTGTATCTTTGCCTTCACCGATATCTAGGCAACAAGCAATCACCTCATAATCTTTTGCCAACCATTTGATTGCAACAGAGGTATCTAATCCACCTGAGTAAGCCAATATAATTTTTTCTTTCATAAAATCGCCCCTTTATTTTTAAGTGTTTTCAAAATAGATGTTTCAAATGATAACACCATAAAAATAAAAAAGCAATCAATAAATTAAATAAATATACATAAATAAAGATAAAATAAAAATAATATTCAATAAATATAGAAATAAACAGTTTTTTATACAAACGGGTATATCTTTTTAAAAGACATCAAACCAGTGAGGAATCTAAAATGAAAGGAAAATTAAATTTTTCAGAAGCACAGAAAAACGTTGACATTATCGGTATTTGCAGGTAATATGTTAAATGGTATTGTTTGCCCCACAAAGAGCCCCGGAAACTCGAAGTGTATGTCAAACATCAGAACTTAAATTGGAGGAAAATAACGTGCGTACAACATATATGGCCAAACCAGGCGAAGTAGAACGTAAATGGTATGTAGTAGACGCAACTGATGTTCCATTGGGACGTCTTTCAACAGTTGTTGCATCTGTACTACGTGGAAAAAATAAACCAACTTTCACCCCTCATTTGGATACTGGCGATTTCGTCATTGTTATCAATGCAGATAAAGTGAAATTAACAGGTAAAAAAGCGACTGATAAAATTTATTACCGTCACAGCAACTACCCAGGAGGATTGAAATCAATCTCAGCTGGTGAATTGCGTGCTAAAAATTCTCGTCGTTTGATCGAAACTTCTGTAAAAGGCATGCTACCTAAAAATACTTTAGGCCGCAAACAATTTACAAAATTGAATGTATACGGTGGAGCAGAACATCCACATGCAGCACAACAACCAGAAGTTTTAGACATCACAAACTTAATCTAATAGGAGGGAATTTCATTGGCACAAGTTCAATATATCGGCACAGGCCGTCGTAAAAATGCAGTTGCTCGCGTACGCTTAGTACCAGGAACTGGTAAAATTACTATCAACAAAAAAGATGTTGAAGAATATATTCCACATGCTGACTTGCGTGAAGTTATCAATCAACCTTTCGGCGTTACTGAAACAAAAGGCGCATATGACGTATTTGTTAACGTAAACGGTGGAGGATACGCTGGACAATCAGGAGCTATCCGTCACGGAATCGCTCGTGCATTGCTAGAAGTTGATCCTGACTTCCGTTTAGCTCTTAAACGCGCTGGGTTACTTACACGTGACGCACGTATGGTTGAACGTAAAAAACCAGGTCTTAAGAAAGCTCGTAAAGCTTCACAGTTCTCAAAACGTTAATATTGCTGGAGTCGTTGCGAATATATTCGCTTACGAATACAGTATGGGACGGAGATTTCGCAGGAAATCGAGTACCGATCAATTGTATCGTTTCAAGACACTTTCCAAATTTGGGGAGTGTCTTTTTTTTGGCTCTTCGACAAGTAGTGTTGGTGAGTTCAAATTGAAGTGATTTTATCGAGAATCAATCGAAACAGAAAGAAGCGACTGCAAAAAAGATCTAGTCAATTTAAAGAAACTAAGATATATTTAGCCGATTACTCCGCCATTAGTTGTTTTTATCCGCCAAATGATATAAAATGGCGGAGAAAAGAGGTGGATGGCGGTGAAAGAATTTGATTATCGTGAGTTGCATAAGCTTACTCTCAGTCATGACTTGTTGAATATGCTGACCAAGATTCATGAATATAAAGGAAAACAAGAACTCTATATTGCAACAAAACCAGAGATTTTAAGTAAGCTGACGGACTTAGCATTGATTCAAAGTACAGAGGCTTCCAATAGAATTGAAGGGATCGCGACAACTGACGGTCGCTTAAAGCAAATTGTGGCGGAAAAAATTAAGCCTCGTAATCGAGATGAAGAAGAAATTGCCGGTTATCGAGATGTTTTGAAACTAATTCATGATAGTTATGAGCATATCCGAGTAGTGCCGAATGATATTTTGACGTTACACAAGAATCTTTATAATTACTCAGCTAAAAGTTATAAAGGAAAGTTCAAAAGTGGCGATAATGTTATTACGGAAAAAGATCAGGATGGTAACGAACGTGTTCGATTCGTACCGGCACCAGCTTATCTGACACCAGATTTAATTGAAGAGCTATGTTACCAATACAATCAAGCTATTCAGAAGGCTGAGATAGACCCGTTACTATTGATCCCTTGCTTTGTTTTAGACTTTCTCTCGATTCATCCATTTAGTGATGGAAATGGGCGGATGTCGCGCTTATTGACATTGTTGTTGCTGTATAAGTCAGGGTATTTAGTTGGCAAGTACATCAGTATTGAGATGCTGATTGAGGAATCAAAACAAACTTACTATGAATCGTTACAGGCAAGTTCTGTTGGTTGGTTGGAAAATGAACAAGATTATACGCCGTTTGTTCGCTATCTTGTTGGCATCATTTTGCGAGCATATGAAAATTTCTCGGAACGCTTTGAGATCATTATCAATCGTGAGCTAACACCAGTAGAGCGGGTAATAGAAGAACTGGAAAAGTCTTTTGAACCTTTGAGAAGAACTGACCTAGAGAACTTATTGCCGGATATTAGCCAGCGGACGATTGAACGGGCTCTAGCTGAGCTACAAACAGAGAATAAGATTCAAAAAATCGGAAGAGGTCGTTCGACTAAGTATCAACTATCAAATGATGTTAAATAGTAAAATATGAATTACTACCTATTACTGGAAGAAGAACAAAAATCCACCGTACTTCTTCCACCACTCCCCAGAGCATACTCAGCTTGCTAGGTATGCTCTGGTTTTTTATTCTTTAAATCATTCAAAAAGAGAGCGATTCTCAAAGTTTGAAACATAGTCTAAAAAATAAATATCTCTATTATCTAAGTGCTCTTGTTCGATTCCTTGGCGTATTCTAAAGTCGATAGCTAATAAATTGCAATTTGTTTCCATAATCCCGAGTGACTCTTCGAAGATAATATAAATTGTTTCTTTCTTTAATCCAGGGAGTGTGATTGGATTTTTTGCATATGACTGATAATAGATGTTGTTTTTTGAATTGTCTGCTACATAAAATAGGCGAAATTCGATCTTTTTTTCTTTTCGAGCATAGATCGAGTGAAGAACATTGATTTTTAACATTTCAAGATGTTCTTTATAAATAATGGAAATAGGGGTCTCTTTTACATCAACTAGTTCTTTCAATGTAGCTAAAGGTTCATTTCTCGTTTTCACACAATGTATTTTTTCTTTATATTTTTCAAAAAGAAAATCCGAATCTAGCAATATTCTGTTCCTCCTGAAATGTCATCAATTTATTACTACAGTACCGTTATTTATCAATGCGGATCTCCAGCCAAAAGAAAGATAATAAGCTTGTAATGTCGAAGCATAAACATTTGCACGGGACTCGCTTGTAGGAATACTCATCGTACTAACATAACAGGTTCCAGTAGCTGCAGCAGTTGTTCCTTGATAAAAATTATTTACATTTAAGTAAGTATATAGATTTAGCAAGCTCAAATTCGTTACTCTAATATTGCTGGCACGCCATATATTAATTGGGTCTGTACCGACCAAGCAATGTATAATTGACAGGTGGTTCCGCTCATTCTAATTATATATCCTGAAACAACGGTGATGCCTTTAGATAAGCTATTGTTATCCAGTTTAGCATTTTTTTCTTTATTTAAGTTTATTGTAGCCTGTTCTAAAGTATATTTGAAGGTAAATCTCTTCTATTTATTATTGTTGTATCAATATTTATTTCATTAGCAGGAGCCATTTGATCACTATAGACAATACTCTGAGTAACCATAATAATAGATAACACACTGAAAAGAAAAATAGAAATTTAAAAAAACTTTTTTGGTTAAAAACTTTTTTCATTAATTCACTAACTTATCCTCACTTTTTTAGCAAGCGCTTGCAATTGCAGTTTATGGAAAACGAATTAGATTATAATGTAACAACAATATATTTATTGTTGATATAACAAACAATATCTTTAATAAATTTAATTAAGTGAAAAATTATAGTAAAAACAAAGGTTCAAGACTATTGAAATTGGAGATCTTCCACCTAAAATAAAGGGATAATTTATTTTTTTTGTCATTGAGCAGTATTTATCTGAATATCTATTGAAGTGGTGGATTACAAGTATAGAGAAAATAATGGGATCATAAAAAAATAGTGTTAGAGCGATTACTTCAGCACATAAAGAGACTGGGACAATCGTCCTTTCGCACCTCCTGAAACCAAAAAAACGGTGGGAACAGAAGTAGCCTCTTTTTTTATATCTATTTATTAGGATACATAAGACGTGAGTGGATGATCGAATGTAAGCATCTACATTCTATGATCAAAGAATGAAATTTTTCAGATAGTTATCTTCATAGTTATCAAAATTTAATTATTTTGTTCTTTTTTTTTATACTATTTATTATTTATTTTAATTAATTACAAGTTTTATTTTAATAAATATGAAATGGACAATACCAATTATTCTATTAATAAAAGGATTTGTAAATTATTTAATACATAAGAAATAAATATTAGACAACTTGTTTATACAAATTTAATAGTTATTTTATATTTTTTTTAAAATTTTTTATAAGAGTGACTCGATAAAATAGTGTATATTTTTCCAAGGCTTTTACAGAGGTGACTTTTTGTTTAATTTTTTTTCAGGAACTAACAGAAAATTAAGATGATGAAGAAACCGCAGAAAGGTATGATGAACCAGTACTAAGGAGGAGGAAGCAGGGAAAGATGTTTAAGTCAAAGCAAAAATGGATGACTTGTTTGGTTTTGCTTTTGCTGTTATTAAGCAGTAATGCAACTGTCGGTAGGGCAGATACTCAATCTTATGGAAGTTATGGAGAGACCGGATTTTATGGTAAATATGAATATATGACTCCCCCTAGCTCCGGACATTTAACAGAGGATGAGAAAAATGTTCTTTTGATAGCTCCAGACGAACAAATGAAAATACCAGCTGCCGGTGATAGCTCCAATGTTCTAATGTACGTTCTAACTGTTATTACTATGTTGGCTAGCTTGATTTTATACCGAAAATTGAGCCTAAATAAAAAAATCGCCTAAGCGAAAAAAGGAAGGAACAAATAAAAAATGAAAAAAATACAAAAATATTCTTTAGTAATGCTTGCCGGTGTTGGAATGATCTCTACATACGGAGCAACACTTGTCAATGCAGCAGCTGTTGGGCAGTACGATTCAAAGTCTTCGGTTGAATTTAAACAAGGGACAACTGTTACACCCCCAGTCGATCCAGAAGACCCAGATCCAAGTATTCCGGTCGTACCGATTGATCCAACTGATCCAACAAATCCTCCAGGACCTGGCACGGGTGGGCCACTAGCGATTGACTTTGCTTCCTCGTTAGCGTTTGGTGAACAATCGATTACTTCTAAAGATGAAACTTACTATGCGCATCCTCAAGCATTTGACAATGGAAATACGACTGAAAACTATGTACAGGTAACGGATACCCGTGGGAATTTCGCTGGTTGGACATTATCAGTAGCGACAGATGCACAATTCCATTTAGACACAGTGGACCCAAGTGTGACAGATGAAAGCAGTGCTGAAGTAGGTGACTATTTAACAGGAGCACAATTATCTTTCAGTGGTGGTCATGTGAATACAGAAAAAGGCATAGATGCGTCTATCTATCCTAAAGAAGTAAAAACAGGTTCGTACGCAGTTTCTACCGCAGAAACAGTAATCGTTGCAGCAGCTAAAAACCAAGGGATGGGTACATGGACTTACGGATTGGGTACACCAACAGATTATGATACAACCGCAACAAGTGCAGATGCTATAGCAACAAAATCACCAATCACACTATCTGTACCAGGTGCCACAGTAAAAAAAGCGGGAACTTACACAACGAACCTTAATTGGACACTATCCGATACACCAGCAAACTAATGACATTTAGATATTTTCCAAGGAAGGAGGACTATATGAAGAAGTTTTTATTGGCAAGCGTACTTTCTATGCTACTTAGTGTTACTGCCACTCAAATGGTTGATGCAGAACATCATGAAGATTTAGGAGAGTATGATGCGGTAAGATTTCAATCATCGAAAAAACCAACACTTCCTGTAGATCCCACCAACCCGGAAATTCCAGTTGATCCCATGAATCCTGACGGTTCTAAGCCTAATCCTGGAACAGGAGGGGCGTTGTCAATTGATTTTGCCAGTAGTTTAGATTTTGGGATGAATCAAATATCCAATAAAGATGAGTATTATGAAGCCCAGGCACAAAAGTATTTTAATGATCCGAGTTTAATCACCCCGAACTTTGTTCAAGTCACAGATAATCGCGGAACATTGACTGGATGGACGCTGAAAGTAAAAGAAACTCAACAGTTTCACACTGAAGAAGATGTCCAATACAAAGAATTAACTGGTGCAACGTTGTTCTTTCTAAAACCAGAACTGGTAAGTAACAGTAACTCTCCAAACCCAACTGCCTATGAAGTATTAGGAATGGTTCCCAATCAAGAAAGTGTAATAACCAGGGCAGAGTTCAATCAAGGAGCTGGGACATGGATCACTCGATGGGGAGATTTAACAGATTTATCCGAAAAAAAAGAAATAATTGAAGGAAAAGAGAAAACGACTACATTCACTTCCGCGATTCAATTGTTTGTTCCTGGATCAACCCCTAAAGATCCAGTGAGCTATAAAACGAATTTGGTCTGGATTCTTTCGGATCTACCAACAAACAAATAAAAAATGAGTCATCAAAAAGGAGAAATTCACATGAAAAAAGTAACATTGTATACAACAGCCGTATTAGCGTCATTGATCGTAACAGGTATAGCAACAACTGCATCAGCCGACGAAGTAGCAACTTACGATGCCTATGGAGCAATCAAATATACACCATCTACTAACGTAACTGACCCTATTGATCCATTGAACCCAACACAGCCAGTGACACCAGAAAATCCTGATCCAACTATCCCGGTTGTTCCTGGAACGCCTGGACCATTATCTATCGACTTTGCTTCATCATTTGATTTTGGAACACAAGAAATCACATCAGAAGATATGGTTTATAGTGCAGCAGCACAAAAGTACAAAGATGCTACAGGTAATGCAACTACTGGTCCAAACTATGTCCAAGTGACAGATAATCGTGGGACACTAGCTGGTTGGTCTTTAACTGTTAAAATGGGTGATTTTGCTTCGACAGATTCAGCTTCTGCTGGTAAACCTGGAGCAACTTTAGATGGTGCTAAAGTGTACTTGACTAATGCAACTATTGCTTCAGCATCTAAAACACCTGCGGATAAAGTAAAAACAATCACTACACTAGATCCAAATGTTCAATCAGACATCGTCATGGGTGCGACAGATGGAAATGGTGCTGGTACAAACTTGGTAGACTTTGGTAACGATGCAACAAAAGATTCTTCTGTAAAATTGGAAATTCCAGGTGCTTCAACAAAATTAGCAAGCAGCTACAAAGCAACAATGACTTGGTCATTAAGTGATACACCAGCAAACTAAAAATAGTAGAAAACAAATGAAACCAGATATGTCCGAATTCGGGAAGTAAAAGGAAGAACCCGGAAATACCCCCCTATTTTCGTCATTCTCCAGTATTTTTTGAATACAACATATTTGAAAAAAATAAATCTTTAAAAGAAGAGAGTGTGTCGAAAGTTTATCCGAAAAGTTCGGAAGCTTTTGGCACAACTTTTCTACATATAGAAACGAAGGAGAGCGCAACAGAAATGAAAAGGGCAAAATTTTATTTAACGATGTTCGTAATGGTGATGGTAATGATGATAACTAATCAAGTTGTCAAAGCCAACGAGTTTCAATTTTCAATGACACCAGTCTTACCAGAAAACCAAGCAGAAGATGTTTCTTATTTTGATTTATTGATGACGCCAGGGCAAAAACAAACAATCCAAGTCTTGTTAGATAATTCAACAGATAAAGTAGTTACTGTCGAAGCAAGTGTAGCAAGTGCTACCACCAACATCAATGGGGTGGTCGAATACAGTCCGACTGAAAACAAAAAAGATAAAACATTGAAGTATGATTTGGCAGAGTATGTGAAGATGCCTGATGAAATTGCTTTACAACCGCAGTCACAAACGAGTATTGCAATCGAGGTAACTATGCCTTCTGAAAAATTTGATGGTGTAATTGCGGGCGGTTTGACGTTCAAACAAAAGTCCTCCGAAACAGATACCTCGTCAACAGATAAAAAAGGTGTTTCATTGAAAAATGAATACAGTTATGTCGAAGCGCTTGTGTTGCAACAAACAAACACGAAAGTTGCGCCATCTTTAACGTTAAATGATGTTGCTCCTTCTCAAGTTAATGCTCGTAACGTGATCAATGCCAATCTTCAAAATTCAAAAATGGGCTATTTAAACCAAATGAAAGTGGATGCAACAGTCACCAATGTTGACGATCCAAACATGACGTTCACTTCAGTCAAAGAAATGATGCAAATGGCACCAAATACAAATTTTGATTATCCTATTGCAATCAGTAATCAAGGGATGTTGGATAGTGGTAATCCATCCAAACCGATGAAGGCGGGAACGTACCATTTAGCCATGGATGTGTATGGGCAAAAAGATCCTAGTGGAGAGTATGTCCAAACAGAAAAAGATCAAGAAGGCAAGGAAACGGATATTCATTATGTCTACAAATGGCATTTTGAAAAAGACTTTACTATCACTGCTGAAAAAGCAAAAGAATTAAATGCAAAAGATGTGACGGTCGAAAAGGATAATACTTGGATTTACTTCTTGATTGGTGGCATCCTTCTGGCATTACTTGCGTTTCTTTTGTTCTTTATTCTTTGGAAACGTCGCAAAAAGGACGAAGAAGATGAAGAAGATAAAATTTCCTTGCCGTAAGTTGATTCTGTCAGTTAGAAAAGGTGACACAAAATGATGTTGGAATTTCTAGATAAAAAATCCATAGGCAGACTTAGACTCCTCTTCTATCTGGATGCTCATGCTTCAGTTCCTCTGTTACAAGCCAATGTAATGGAGGAGTTGAAGATGAATAGATACGAGTTAGAAAGTTGCATAAAAGATGTTCAAGCAGATGTGAAAGAATTTGATTTAGCCGATCAGTTCGTGATCGAAACTGGGGTAAAGCCCAAGACTGTAAAATATACACGAAAGACATTTGCGAACATCTCTTGTTTGATTAGCTGTTATGCGAGCCAAAGTAAGTTGACGCCGTTAATCAAGGCAGTACTTATGGAACAAGTGGAAAATACGTTTGATCTAGAAGACGTACTGTATGCTTCGCGGGCAACTGTTTATAAGATTATGGCTAAAGCAAATGAATTATTGGAAATTTTTGAGATAGAAATTTCTAGCAGTTGTCAATTCGTGGGAAAAGAAAGAGATATCCAATCGTTTTTGTATGGCTATTACTACACGCTTTATGGAGTAAATGCGTATCCTTTTACAGATAGTATGAAAGATGAATTGGTCGAAATCATTCATCAACTTTCTTTAATCACTCACTTTCTTGACGATGATCTTTCAAATTCTCAGCAGGTTAAGTTGCTGTATCGTTTGTTTGTTTTAAAGGTCAGAAATCATTTTGGTCATCATGGGGAAAAAATCGTATCAACCTGTCAAAAAAAAGAATTAGTACAAAATATCACAGAAGTATTGAATCCATATTTCCAAAACTTACAAGAATCAGAAGTTTACGAATTATTATACTTCATTAGTAGTGAAAATTTGTCTCCTTATTGTCAACTGGTGCAAACAGAAACAATAGAGATCTTGAACCAGAAAGTTATTCATAGCGTCTTAACTGAATTTCAAGCAATTACCTCTTGGGGTGTCACGCATGAGGTGACTAAGGAACTTTCATTGATTCATAATAAACTGTTGTTTCAGAAGCGGACAAATTTTGAAAATTCAACGATTCAACAATTTTCATTTATCAAAGAAAACTATCAATTAGCAGAAACACTTGCTTACCGAATCGTGCAAGAATTATTAGAATTTGAATGGTGTACGGATACTGTTAAGGCAAATTATGATGAATTAGCAAAAGAATATATATTTCTTTTTTTATCTAGTTTACCTATCGAACTACTTTCGCCTAAAGTAAAAATCGTGATCGATTTTTCCTTTGGTCAAAGTTACAGCCGCTACATTCAAGAACAAGTGGATGCTTTCGGTAAGTTGAATATCGAATCGTATATTGGAGCGACAGAAGAAGAAGCGGATATTTATATTTCAGATATGTTAAAGCTTCATAGTCATCGTCATCAGGTGATTTGGTTATCACCTCCTACATCTTCTGATTGGGAAAAATTGGGCGATTTGATTGTACATGTCAAAATAAAGAAGAGTGGGAAGAATGATGAAAAACAAACCGAAATTATCAATGAATAAAATTAGTAAAGGTTATCTTTATGCGGGTATCTTTTTGGTTCTTTTTCTTCAGACGAATTACACGGTAGCTCTAGCAGAGGAAGAAATACTTAATCCAGTCAATCCTTCCGAATCGGTTACACCAAAAAATCCAGAACATATTCAACTTCCAGAGGAAGCAACAGTAACTTCACCTGAGAAAAAACAAATAGAAAAAAATGAGGAAACAAAACAAGTCCCACAACCTCATGTGAACCAGCAAAAACAATTGAAAGAATCAAAAGCAGTAGTGAAGAAAGATGATTTTTTTCGTCCAGTAGAGCGTGTGGTACTAAATAAAAAAACGCACTCTACTGCTGGATCGAATGAAGATGCAAGAGTGGGAAAAACGAATACGGGGATGATGCTAGCAGCATTGTCCGGAAAAATGCTCTTTGGTATTGACGGATAGTGGGGAAAGATGACGTGACCAAAATGGCCAGTTGCTGCTAGTACAAAAATGTAGATAAAGTTGGGATGATGTTTGATAGTTACCATTTATTTAAAGATAAGTCAGCCAGTTCAGCACTGGTTTATCCAACATTGTTGAGATACTTGATTCTTGTGGGTGTAAGACAAGTTTAGATGATATTGAAAATACTAATTTAAACATACGAAGGTAAGTACGGAGATGAAAATGAAGATAGGGAAAAAAAGAGTAAGACAAAATCGAAATCGACTAACTGGTTTAGTGTTAAGTACGGTTGTATTTATTTCTGCACCATTGATCTCAATGCAAGTCAATGCACAGACGAAGGAAGTAGTGAATCAGGATATTAGTACAATCACACAAACTGATGATTATGGGGAAATTACAGGAGATGGTTCTCTGGCTGCGAGAGATTGGATGTCCTATTCTTCCAGAAAGAAATTTGGATCTGGAAACTATGAATATGAGGCAGGGAATATGCCAGATATTAATGGGACGTCCGTTGGGCTAAAAGCAGTCGATCCAGTATTTGATTCAACTGGAAAAGCCGTATTGACAAGTACGGATAATCCACCAGGAATGACCGTCAATTCGGAGATCAACACCAAACAAAAAAAAGGACCTTACGGGCAAGCAGCCATTTTTTTAGATGCGATGATTGATTGGACATCTGATTTTACAATGACCTATGGGATTGATGGAAGTACGGGTTATGGTAACAAAGGAACAGGGTTATACTTTGCTCCTTTACGAGCAGAAGATTGGTTAAATTATGAGAATGGTGGGACTGTGCCATTTCCGATGGGCGGCACGGTCTTGCCAACACTTACCCTAACAGGCCCTACATTAGGATATCTAATATCAGAAATCCCAAATGCATTTGGATTGAATGCCTCAGGAGATCAATTGAGCTCCATGAGAATGGCTTATGTAAATGTCGATCGATTGGGAGTGACTTATTATGAAGGCGGCGCTACTATGTTCGATCCAAAGAATCCAGGAAAGACATTTATTTGGAAAAAAGGAGGAAGTTCAACCACCTTAGCTAGTGGTTATAGCCAGACTATTGCAGAAAATGGTGTAGAAATTGCTACTCCTTCAGAAGATTTTACAAGTGCTACCTATAGTGTCAAATATACTGCAAGCTCCGGTTTACTCACGATTACTTCTAGTGCGAAACTTCCCAAAGGTTTTACTGGAATAGGGAATCTAGCATCTGCGGCAGTCGGATCGACGCCTGTTTTTCAAACAACCATACCTTCTCAGTTAAAAGGTCAGATATATTCATTGGGTATTGGCAGAAATACTTATTGGACGCTAGGAATTGGACATGGAAAAGCGGTCTCTTCTGCCGGTCAGTCATTTCCAGATTATCCTTCTCAACCGCTAACGACTTCGGTTAAGGTTGGTGATTACTCATTTGGGGTGGCGACTTCATCTGTTGAAGTCCACTATGTCGATGAAAGTGGGAAAAGCATTGCCACTAATACGACGATCAAAGCAAATGTTGACACAATGATCGGAGTAAACGGCTTGTCACCGGATGCGGCCAATGCGCGCTGGTCGTATGATGCGAAGCCAATCAGCGGCTATAGCCCAATTCGTGCAGAAGATGTATTGGTAAGTAAAACGGATAAGAACGTGCTGACCATTACGTATGAACAAAAGTCATCACCTGCAACAACCACTTTTGATTTTGCTTATGATCCGACAGCGCAACATACACCAAGTATTCCAAAAAGTATTCTTGAAAATGGGTATGTCGGCGATAAGATTTCGACGACAGAAGCACAAATTATGACTAATGTACCTCTTGGGTATCAAGTGGCAAAGGTAACATGTCCAGACGGCAGTGAGAAACAGACAATTGCTGAAGCATTGAAGAGCTATCCGTCGATGACACAAGAGAAAAATACGTTTACTGTCCAGTTAGCTCCACGTACAGATAGTATGGTACAAATTATTTTTGCGAAAATAGATCCGTCGCAAAATTTTGCGTTGCCTGAAACTATATCGTACAAAGGAACTACCGGGGAAAACCTACCAGACATTGTTAAAGATGTGAATGATCAAGTGGAAGACCACCTAATAATCAAGACTGTAACTGGTCCTAATGGCAAGACCTACGATAATATAACTGATGCACAAATGGAAAATCCGTATTTTGTCGATCAAGGCGAATTTATTGTCCATTTGCTTGATCGCGGGGAGATTAACTTGACTGTGCCACATACGATTGACTTTGGTCTTAATGAAGTAACGAGCCAAACACAGCGACTCGTAGGAAAGCTAGACGATAAGATTGCGGTAAATGACAGTCGAGATTCAAGTTATCAATCGAATTGGTCTGTGGCAGTGGCTCAAAGGGAAGCAATTCATGAAGTAGATGCAACTGGCCAAACTGTTTTGAATGGGATCTCTTTTGATGGTAGGCTAGGATTTTATGATGGAACAAGCAATCAATTTTTAAGTAGTAGTCCATTGATCATTTTTAATCAAAATGCACCATCTACTGGTCTTACAGATATATCAGATAGTTGGGTCAATCAAAGATTTTTCTTAGAAGCTCCTGTAATTAATCAAAAAACGAATACTCGTTTTACTGGAACTCTCAGCTGGTCCTTGATTTTAGCGCCTTAAAAAATCTTTCGAAATCACTCTGCTGAAATCACATGTAAAAAATGACAATAAACTGCAGTTAGCTTATTTTTGAACGAATGGAGGTAGAAACAATGAGTAGCAAGTATAGACCAACGGGATATGTAAAGAGCAATGTTACTTTAAAACTTGTGATCAGTTTTCTGTTGATGCTCTCACTCATACTTTTTGCTATTCCATTTTCAAAATATTTTATGATTTCGACACATGCACAATTGACACAGACGGCGTTTCGAACAAATTTACCAAAAATAATTGACGTACCAGAGAAGATCGAGCGCTTGAATGTTAAAGATATCTTTACGCATACAACAGAAAAAAATACCTCAGCAATTGGTCAGATAGTGATTCCAAATGTAAAGATCATACAACCGATTTTTGTTGGACTAACGACAAAAAATATGATCAATGGTGTTGTCGACTTGTTTCCTGAACGTGAACCTGAAAGAGGGACATTGACACTTATTGGACACCATGTAGGTGAGTATAATCTTTTGTTTGCTCGAATCGATGAGCTAAAAAAGGGAGATGTGATCTATGTTCAATATTTTGATCACTATTACCAATACTTGGTAGAAGAAAATACGGTGATTGATGAAAAAGACATTGATCAACTTGCGAATAAGGGAGCAGATTACCTTTTCTTAGTAACATGTGATCAAGTGCAGCAAACCTCAAGACGCGTGTTTATTCAAGCGCGAAAGGTCAAAGGGAAATCACCGAATGCTAGCCAGTTCAGCCAAACGGCTGCAACAATAAAAAACGTAGAAGGTCAGCAATATATCACTACGTTTCTGCTACCATTCATTAGTTTGATTCTTATAGCTACTTTCTTCTTGATTTTCGTTTGGCGTACGTGACTGAAGACACTCCAAAAAAGTTTATCAGCGTTATTGCCCTTTCGTTTGATAAGGTTTCAGTTGTACAGGATGGTGGATAATCGAGATTTTAGATAGATTAGGCTGCCAAACTTAGGTTTTGGCAGCTTATTTTTTATTTTATAACAAATAACCAAATTGTTTTTTTGTTCGAACTGCATCAATGAAATTCACTATTTCAAGCCATTGAGACGGTGTCGGTTTCACACTTATAAAAAAGATTTCTGCCTGTGGATTGAGTATTCGTCCCTCTTTTAGTGGAAAGTCACAAAAAATAATATCAGGAGATTGATCATACGCAACTATTTCAATCGGTCGAGGATTGAGTTTTATCAAGTAGCTACTTAGCTCTGTCTTATGGATTTTTCCGAATTTAGATAGTATTGCTACTTTTACCGGTTCATGGTGTATTTCAAGAACACACGACAATAGTTGGAAAAGCGACGAACGAAAAGACTGACTAGTAATGATCCGTTGCCATTTTTCTTCCTTCAATGGCATTTGTGCGATGATCTCATCTATGATTTTATGGTAATGGTTTCTAGTCGGATCATTAAAATCAAAGTACTCTAAGTCGGAATAAGGAGGCACAAACTCGTCACTGCCATAACTGAGAAAATAAGTCGTTCGATAGATTATATTGACGGAAAGAAAATCTTCTTCTTGTGTCGTTAATTTTCGTTTCATATGTTGAGATAACTGGTGGAAAATCGTTTGTTCAATTTTGTTGTATTCTTTGTTATAAAAGTCACGAAAAGGTGGTAATTTTTCTTCAAAACAAGTATAAGTTGGTACGACGGTAAACACATAGTACAGATAATTGATCTCAACTTCATTCAGATTTTTTTTGAAAAAAAGATTAGTTATTTCTTTTCCTTGTATTTGTTGTTTAAAAACCTCATAAGAAATTAAAGGATTTCTTACTTTAGCAATCACTTCTGGCAATTCAGTGATCATATAGCCATTTTTCAATCGATGTTGCGTGATTTTCATAAATAGATAAAGTTTACGTATGTCTTCATGAGAATGCATGGGGAGACATTCATGAATCATAGTTGCTAGAGCCTGAAAACTTTCAGGATATTCAGGGATAATTGGATCTTCTTCGTCATGTAAATGCCAGAACAGCGTAAAGAAAAAATGACGAGTACGATATTCATCGCCACTGATTTTCTTCTTAAACAATAAATATTCAAGTGAGTATTCTTTTAATAACATACGAATGGGTTTAAGTTTAGGTAGAACGCTTTGTTGATGCAGGTGGACGGATTCAGCAAAACGATCCAAATTCTGAAAATTTTCATTATAAATAGAGAGGAGAAATTTAAATCCTACGGTTTCTTTAAACAGTAGAATATAAACTTTGAGCAATAAAAATTCTTTTGAAAAATGAATAGACAATCCATGTTTGTCATATTGAAATTGAAAAGTAGGGTATTTTAATTTGATTTCTTCCACACTATTACCAATCGCTTTATAGCGATATTCTGAAATATTGAGTGCCTCTTGGATACTTTTTTTAGGATAGTATTCTTTTTTGTTTATGTAACAATATTGGAAGAATTGTATGATTTCCTTTTCTTTATAGTTGAAAAAATACTCTCTCATGCTCTCACCCCCATTGAGTTTATATCTAATTGAAAATAAGTTTTCTTTTACTCATATTATATAGATATATGAAGGGAAATCCTAATGTAATCTACACTTAATAAAAAAATTCTCATAAGGGAATATGTGTGCTACTACCAACTTCAAAAAAATGGTATTTCTTTTCTGGAATGTTTATATTATATCGTTTGTTCGAATGTTTTTTGTAGGAAGGATTTGAATCTTTTTAAAATGAATATCTGTGTGATATTTTCCTTTTTTTTTCAAAAAAAATATAATAATGACCGAGTCTTTTCTGCTACTATAAATCAAGATGAGTTTTAAATATGGTAAGTATTAGGGAACATAAGAAATATTCATGCGAGACATCATTTCTTTACATGAACATCTAAAAATGAAGATGAAAAAGTAGATGACAGGTAACGTTATATAGTGATTAATCAAGTGATTTATTAGATATTTTTTTGTTGTTGAATACATACCATAGTCTAAGTGAATTATGAAGTGGGTTAACTATCCCAAAGAAAGAAGAGAACATTTATGTACAAAAAGAAAAAAATACTGGCTCGAGTGATTGTTGGAATGTCAATTTTTTTCCTACCAACCCTTACTCTTTTGAGCCATAGAATTGAGCTGAAGGTCGAAGCTGCTGTAATTACTTCGGGAGCATTAGAACCTGGGGGAAATTCCGATACAGGCAACCATGAATTGGATAGCGGATTCCAACAGAATGCTAATAACTGGAATATCTTAGCTGGTGACAGCAAATGGTGGAAATGGGATCCTTCGGGAAATAATTATTTATGGTTAGCGAACTCAGTTAAAAATTCATGGGTGTATCAATCAATCAGAGCAACACTTGATTTTTCTAAACCATTAACAATCAAAACGCCCTATTGGTATGATAAAGCAGATGTCTGGAAAATGGGGGATGCATCGGGATTCTTTTTGACTCCGGCAAATAATGACATGATCAAACAAAATGCACCCAATGCAACAGGACAGCAGCTAGGAATTGCAGGCTTGAAAGATAGTTTCTTTATAGGACGTGATATTTGGTATAACGGAACATTTGATGGACCAAGTGGCACCAATAAAGGACAAGATAAAATTGAAATTCGTAAAACAGATGCTAATGGCGCAATCGAACAATCAAGTTCTACCACTGTGCCGTGGGTACAAATATCGGCACCGTTACAATTTCAAGGTTCAGGAAGTACTAGATGGAGTTCTGAAACGCAAACAATGACATGGTCAAATATTGTGGATAATAAAAATGGTACTTATACGGGTACACTGAGTCTTACTGCAGCACCAGATAGTGGGTATAACAACAATGGCGCATACAAACCACAAACAATTTCAAGAACAATCACCCTAAAAAAGAACATGTCATTTGGGAGTTTAGCCATTACCGGAAATAACACAGGAGTCATTCAAGGAGCGAATGCTTCTAAGAATGCATCGTTCTCTGCAACACGCGGAACAGTTACTTTCCCGGTGAATTTTATTGATAAAACGACGAATCAGCCAATCAAAGGTGTAACTGCTGCGAAAATCACTGCGAATACTGGGGATACGATTGGTGTAACAAATAGTCTCGCAAATGCATCAGATAATTACACATTTGTTGTGCCTAGAATCAATGGCTATAATTTTTCTTCTTCTACTTCAATCAAAGTCGCAAACTATGATGAATATAATGAAGCAAACCCTAATGCAATCAATGTGTACTATTCACCGATAGCCGAAACGGCGGATTTTAAGACATACTACACTGAAAAAACACCAGGAACGGGTATTGTCACAGATGCTATCACTGGGTTAACTGGAGGCGATCCGTCTTCAACTATGATAGTAACAGAAGGAGTAGCGGCAACTTTACCGGTCCCAAATCCAGCATTGGTTACCGGTGATTTTGGTCATTCAATTACGAATATTCCTTCGTTGACTGTACCAGCTGGCTATAAAGTGGATCATATCGTGGGGCCAGATGGAAAGAATGGGCAGACATATCCAGATCTAGCTTCTGCGATTGTAGCTAATCCTACATTTGATGACCTATCGAATAACAAGTGGGCAAACCATTTTAGTATTTATCTGACAGCTGAACGTGCCTCTGCGAGCTTTTCCTACAATTATGTCGATAGTACGCGAGCTGTAGCACCAAGTTTACCAGACATTCCTTCTGAGGTAGGTGTAACTGGTGGGGTCATCAAAGATCCTAGCGAGCAGTTACCTGAACTTCCTGCTGGTGTCACAATCAAAGATGTGACAGCACCTGATGGAAACACGTATGGAAGTCTGAGTGAGGCTTTAGCCGCTGGGGCGAATAAGTACTACCAAGCAGGCACTGTAGCTTTTACTCTAAATGTCACAGCGCCGCCAGCTATGCCAACACTTGATGAAGTACCAACTGTTGAGTTTGGCACACAGACATTGAAATCGGGAACTCACTCATACGGCAGTGAGACACAGACGGGTTTAAAAGTCACCGATGAATCCTATACAAACAAAGGTTGGCACGTTACAGCATCAATGTCACAACAATTTACGAGTGATACAATGGCTGATTTGGAGACTGCACCGTTCGGTACATTCTTAAAAGGTGCAAGTATCAGTTTTCATGCAGGCACTTTAAACACAACGACAGAGAATACTGCAAAAGCACCTCAAGCGCTTGACTTTACATTACAAGAAGATGGTGCTGCGGTTTCTGTCATGGATGCCGCCGCTGGAACTGGTCAAGGTGCTTGGGAGTTAAGTTATGAAGATGTCCAGTTGCAGGTCGATGGCGATAAAATAGCGGTAGGAAAACCTTACCAAGCGACCATCAATTGGTCATTAAGTGATGTACCAGCAAATTGATGAGAAATACCGTTTTTCATTGCTGTTAAAAGCGGTAATCCTCAAAAAATCAATATTTAACAATCAAAAAATTGAGGTGGGACGGTAGTTGTTAATCTCAATAAATAAGGTGATATCCATAAAAATCATTGGAATTTTTATGGATATCGCCTTATTTGCATGGAAGCTATCTCTGTGACAGATTGTGTATCCGATAGTAAAGACATTACGTGATTTGTGAGTCCACTTGTTTAACTTATTTGTAAATCATGAGTTTGGTAAGAAAGTTATCTTATTTAATAGTGATAGTTATTTTAAAGCTGTGAGGTTGTTCAAGTGATTTAAGTTGGAATTACGATTAAATCAAGCCAAATGAGGGAAATAAAATCTCTTATCAAAAATATTTCAAAAGGATATTTATGATGTTCGCTTTAAAATTGATGAGCAAAATGTTATGTTTTCATATAGTTATCTTTAGTTTCAAAAAATATAACTATTTGGTTGTTAAAATAGCTGACCTTCAAGAGTAAGCTGAAAAATAAAAAATATGAAAAGTTATTTTCTGATTTTCCATCTTACTGCTCAGGTCAAAACGCTTTTCTCACAACCTATGATAAACGGTGTTCAAGAAGCAACACTTCAATAATAAGCCAAAAAAATCAAAAATGAAAAAGCCATTTTCGATTTTTCTGTCTTATTACTCAGTGCTGAACGCTTCTTTCACAACCTAGATAAACGGTGTTCGAAAGCCAGCTCCTTCAATAGTAAGTCGAAACGTGAAAAAATATGGAAAGCTATTTTCCCACGTTCCGCCTTACTATTCGGAGCTGACCGGCTTTCTCACAACCTGATAAACGGTGTTCGAAAAGCTGACCTTCAACATTAAGCTGAAAAATCAAAAAATATGAAAAGTTATTTTCTGATTTTCCATCTTACTGCTCAGGTCAAAACGCTTTTCTCACAACCTATGATAAACGGTGTTCAAGAAGCAACACTTCAATAATAAGCCAAAAAAATCAAAAATGAAAAAGCCATTTTCGATTTTTCTGTCTTATTACTCAGTGCTGACCACTTCTTTCATAACCTTGTGTAACCGAATACATTTTGTCCGCTGCAAGGGACATTATGTAGTGAAGCAGAATAAAAAAAATCGCTTATGATAAAGATACGGGGGGGGATAGAGCTATGACTAGTCAAATGGATCGAGGGAATAAATTAACGCTTCTTTTATCAAAGCAAAGAGATTATATTACTGCTGAAGTGTTGGCAGAGTTAATGAGTACCTCTACCAAGACGGTCTACCGCTTGGTTAAAAAAATAAATGACGAGTTTCCGAATGGGCCACTGATTTTGTCTGAAAAGGGTCGGGGGTACAAACTGGATTATGAAAAATATATTGCACAGACGAACCAAACAATTGTGTCTTCTGTGGAAGTGCTACCGTCAGAACGGCAAAATAATGTGATGGAAGAATTATTATTATCCTCGCCGAAAGCCCTTAAAGTCATTGATTTGTATCAAACCTATTATGTTGGTGATTCAGCGATCGCGAATGATGAAAAAATCATTGCGGAACGGATTTCAGCGTATGATCTGCAATTGATCCGCAAAAATCGGACATTAGCCATCGAAGGAAAGGAAGAGAATATCCGTCGAGCGATCACTGAGTTGATTCAACGATTGAATATTTTCGATATTGATGAAATCGCTTTATCGGATGAATTCGACTTCAATCGGTATGATGCGAATTTTGTCATCGAACAGATCAAGCTGATTGAAAAGAAATTAAATGGCACGATTCCTTACCCATATAATATCAATATTTTCTCCCATCTATACATTGCGGTACGCCGCGCAAGAAAAACGAATTATCAAGCCACTGGAGAAAAATTAACGATGGAACAATTACAAGTTTTAGATAATGAATCTTTGATTCGCGATATTGCCATCGAAGTGATCCGCCAAGTGGAAGTGTATTTGAAAACGAAATTACCAGTAAGTGAGATCTACTATCTCTATCAATATTTACTTTCTTCCAGAACGGATAATAACCAAGCTAAAACGCAAACGTTTACAGAAGAAGTGTTGGAGATTACTTCTTATTATTTGTACCAAGTAGGTGAGAAGCTGAATCTCAATGTAGCGAATGAGATGATTTTTACAGATCTTGCTAATCATATCAAACCTTTGGTCAATCGATTGCGTCATCAAATCAGAGTGAAAAATAGTTTGTTGGATCAAATCCAATTAACGTATGAAACGATTTTTAATACTGTCGCTGAAGTGTCGGAACAGGTGAGTCAAACGTTTCAGTTACCAACGATCACACCTGATGAGATCGGGTTTATCACCTTGTATTTTGCACGAATGATCGAGACGCACCAATTTCCGATCCAAACACTGATCATGTGTACAACAGGCGTAGGGACTTCTGAATTATTGAAGGTGAAGTTAGCCAAAAAATTTCCTGAACTAGAGATCGTGGATGTGATCAGCACTAAAAATTATCAATCGGTGTTAGAAAAGACGCCAGGAATCGAGTTGATTTTAACGACAGTTGGGTTGAAAGAAGCGTTTCCTGTTCAATCTTTGATCGTTAGTGCGATGTTGACCGCTGATGATCAGTCAAGAATCCAAAAGAAAATCGAGGATATTTATCATGATAGATAATTTCGTAGAAACATTCGATCAGATTGCATTAACGTCAAAGGCAGAAACCTATGAATGGGTCAGTCAACATGTCTTTCCTGCTTCAAAAGAAGAGGCACAAGCGATCCAACAGGCATTGTTTCAACGAGAAGCGGTAGGAGATATCCAAATTGAGGAAGGCGTGATTTTACCTCATCTTGAACATCCAGCGTTAGCCAAAACACAGGTCTGGGTGATTCGTCCCCAACAGCCAATTACTGAATGGTCGGAACGAATCTTACAAGTGGAATTGATCATCGTTGTCTTACTAGCAGAAAACGAAACACTGGCAGTCAAACGACAGCTTGCTGATTTTATGCGACAACTGGCTGATCCTGACTATCTAGATGAATTGAAAGCAGGTAATTTCACAGAACGATAAACATACTATCAAAAATTGGAGGAACCAATAATGAAAATCGTTGGAGTAGCAGCATGTACAGTGGGTATTGCCCATACGTATATTGCACAAGAAAAATTAGAGAATGCAGCGAAAAAAGCGGGTCATGAGATCCATGTCGAAACCCAAGGAACGATCGGCATTGAAAATGAATTGCCACAAGAAGCCATCGATCAAGCCGATATCGTGATTCTAGCAGTGGATGTCAAGATCAGTGGACGGGAACGTTTCGAAGGAAAGAAAATCATCCAAGTACCAACAGAGATCGCGGTAAAATCACCAAACAAATTAATCGAAAAAGCAATGGAAGTTGTCAGTAACTAATGAGGAGTGAGGAAAATGGAGATCAAAGAAATCATTGATCCAACAATCATCAAAACGAACTTAAACGGAAAAACGAAAGATGAGGTCTTGTATGAATTAGCCAATCGTTTATATGAACAAGAATACATTACGGATGTCGAAGCATTTGTGAAAGATATTTATTTGCGAGAAGCGCAAGGTCAAACAGGGATCGGTAATTATATCGCTATTCCACATGGAAAAAGTGCGTATGTGAAGAAGGTCGGTGTGGCGATCGGGGTGACCGAAAATGAAATCCCTTGGGAAACATTAGATGGTAAGGGCGTGAAAGGGATCATCTTGTTTGCAGTCGGAGACGATACGGAGGGCGCGCAAAAACATTTAAAATTGTTGTCCTTATTTGCCCGTAAGTTAGGAAATGATGAAGTGGTGGAACGTTTGATTGCTGCAAGAGAAATCGATGAAGTAGTTGCTGCATTTGGCTAGAGAGTGAGGAGGAAGAAAAAAATGAAAATCGTTGGAGTAGCAGCATGTACGGTGGGTATCGCTCATACGTACATTGCGCAAGAAAAGTTGGAGAATGCCGCAAAAAAGGCAGGCCATGAGATCCATGTAGAAACACAAGGAACGATCGGGATCGAAAATGAATTGACGGCAGAGCAAATCAGTCAAGCAGATGTCGTGATTTTAGCTGTAGATGTCAAAATCAGTGGTCGTGAACGTTTTGAAGGAAAACGAATCGTACAAGTACCGACAGAAGTTGCTGTAAAATCACCGAGTAAGTTGATTGAAAAAGTAGAAGAAGTAGTCGTACAACAATAATTACCAGAATGGGGGAGACAAAAAAATGGAGGCAATTAAAAAGTTAAATTTAAAAGGACATTTATTGACAGCGATTTCATATTTGATTCCAATCGTATGCGGTGCCGGATTCTTAATTGCAATCGGCATGGCATTTGGCGGAACAAGTCAAGGAACACTTGTACAAGGAGAGTTTTCGATTTGGGATGCATTAGCAACGATGGGTGGTGCTGGTTTAGGATTATTACCAGTTGTGATCGCTACTGGGATTTCTTATTCTATTGCAGCTAAACCAGGGATCGCACCAGGTTTCATTATTGGTTTAACAGCAAATGCAATTGGTGCTGGTTTTATCGGTGGGATTTTAGGTGGTTACTTAGCAGGGTATCTGGTTTTAGGTATTTTAAAACATGTCAAAGTACCAAAATGGGCAAAAGGATTGATGCCAACATTGATTATTCCATTTATTGCTTCAATTGTTGGTGGCTTGGTCATGGTGTATATCATTGGCGCGCCAATCGCAGCATTAACGCTATTATTAACGAATTTCTTAGATGGATTAGGCAATTCTTCCTTATTGATTTTTGGTGGTGTGATCGGCTTATTAAGTGGGATCGACTACGGTGGTCCAATCAACAAAACCGTATTTGCCTTTGTTTTGACGATGCAAGCGGAAGGGTTGAATGGCCCAATCACCGCATTGCAATTGGTGAATACAGCCACACCGATCGGTTTCGGGTTAGCTTATTTTATCGCCAAAATGTTCCGCAAGAATATCTATACAAAAGTGGAAGTAGAAACATTGAAATCAGCCGTACCAATGGGTGTCATCAATATCGTTGAAGGTGTGATTCCTTTAGTTATGAACGATATCGTACGTGGCGTAGTCGCAACAGCTATCGGTGGATTTGCTGGTGGTGCAACAACGATGATCTTAGGTGCGGATGCAACGGTTCCTTTCGGTGGTGTCTTGATGATCCCAACGATGTCTCGACCATGGGCAGGTGTGATCGCGATCTTAGTGAACGTCTTAGTTACAGCCGTCGTTTTAGCTGTGATCAAAAAGAACGTGCCGGAAGAAGAAATGGATTTAGTAGTAGAGAAAGAGGAAGAAGATATCAGTTTAGATGATATTCAGATTTTTTAAAATAAGTGCGTAAAAAAGAGGGGCAAAATCGATGAAATTTTTTCTAGATACAGCAGATGTAACAGCAATCAAAAAAATCAATGCGCTAGGTTTAGTCGATGGGGTGACAACTAATCCGACGATCATTGCCAAAGAAGGACGCGTGTTTGAAGAAGTCATCAAAGAAATCTGTTCGATCGTTGACGGACCTGTCTCAGCAGAAGTGACTAGTTTGGAAGCAGACGGTATGGTCGCAGAAGCGAAAGAAATCGTCCAATGGGCGGAAAACATTGTGATCAAGATCCCTATGACAGAAGAAGGATTGAAAGCGACGAACGAATTATCTAAATTGGGGATCAAGACCAATGTCACATTGATTTTCTCTGTGGCACAAGGGTTGCTAGCAGCAAAAGCAGGTGCGACATTTATTTCACCATTTTTAGGACGATTAGATGATACCGGAACGAGCGGGATCGAGCTTGTCGCAAAACTACGTGAAGTACTTGATACTTACGGGTTTTCTACAGAAATTATTGCAGCAAGTGTTCGCAATTCGGAACATGTGGAAAAAGCAAGTTTAGTTGGTGCACATATTGCTACTGTACCGCCATCATTGTACCAGACGTTGTGGAGCCATCCGTTGACAGATAAAGGGATTGCTCAATTCATGGCGGACTGGGAAAGCTTTCAAGGAGGGAACAAATAAATGGGAAAAGTGGAATTTTCACCTTCATTGATGACGATGGACTTAGATAAGTTCAAAGAACAAATCGAATTTTTAAATGATCATGTCGATTCTTACCATATCGATATCATGGATGGTCATTATGTACCAAATATCACGTTATCTCCATGGTTCATTGACGAGGTACGTAAAATCAGTAATCTACCAATGTCTGTGCACTTAATGGTTAAGGATCAAAGTTTTTGGGTGAATCAATTAATCGAGCAAAAGTGTGAATGGATCTGTATGCACGCCGAACTATTAGATGGTTTAGCCTTTCGTTTGATCGATCAAATCCATGATGCAGGGTTAAAAGCTGGCGTCGTTTTGAACCCAGAAACACCGATCGAAGCCATCTTCCCATACATCGAATTGGTCGATAAAATCACGATCATGACGATCGATCCAGGATTTGCTGGACAACGGTTTATTGAAAGTACACTGGATAAGATCGTTGCTTTACGCGAACTACGCGAAGAAAAAGAGTATAACTATGTGATTGAAATGGACGGCTCTTCTAACCGTAAATCCTTCAAACGAATCGATGCAGCAGGGCCAGATATTTATATCGTCGGTCGCAGTGGCTTGTTTGGTTTAGATGAAAAAATCGAAAAGTCATGGGAAATCATGAAAACCGATTATGAAGAAATGACTGGGAAAACGATCGGGTAAAAAGAGGTTGTGAAAGGAGCGTTCAGCACTAAGGCATAAGTCAGGAACATCGAAAATGGCTTTTTCATTTTTGATGTTCCTGACTTATGACCGAGGTGTTGCTCCTTGAACACCGTTTATCAGAGGTCGTGAGAAAGTCGGTCAGCTCCGAATAGTAAGGCGGAACGTGGGAAAATAGCTTCACATATTTTTTCACGTTTCGACTTACTATTGAAGGAGTTGGCTTTTTGAACACCATTTATCTAGGTCGTGAGAAAGTCGGTCACCATCGAGTAATAAGACAGGAAAATCGAGAATGCCTCATTCATTTTTGATTCTTCTGTCTTATTTTCAAAGTGAAATTTAAGGAATGGACATTATTTTATAGAAATGAACAAGGAGGAATTATATTGTTTGATAAAGTAGATCAGCTTGGTGTGAATACGATCCGTACATTGAGTGTTGATGCAGTACAAAAAGCAAATTCAGGACATCCGGGGTT
>NZ_JADNNI010000018.1:0-81859 GCF_015556925.1 Enterococcus sp. 1001283B150225_161107_E12
ATGTCTAAAGTAATGTTGTTAAATTGGGGTTTCGTTAACTTAGCACATATAAGTATTTCGTTATTCCAAAAAATGATGGTTTTTAATAAGTTTTAGTGAACAAAAAAGGCTTATCTTTCAACCTTCTTTATATTTATTATCTTATAATATTTTATACAATATTAAAAATCACAATTTTCACCTCGTTATGCATATCTAGAAAATAACCAAAAAAAACAAATGAAATCATTGATTCATCAGAATGAATGGGAGAAAATAATTAGTGCTCAAAAAAAAATAAAAGGTAAGGATCAAAAATATTTAAGTTTTTTGATCCTTATCTTTTATTTTTCTTGCTCAACTTCGATGTCATTTTCTAATTTAAGTGTTTAAAAGCGAAATAGAAAGTCCAACAGGGTATACTCTGTTGACCCCTAAAGAGAGTAACTTTCTGACCTAACTAATTGAGCCACCAAAAGATCTATGAAATGAGGAGTCAAAAAGGGATCAAAAACTTTTAAGTTTCTGACATCTTCAAAGAATATTATACTTATTAAACTTAGTTTTTAATGAACAATGATTTGTTTACGAGTTTATAACACAAAAGATCCCCAACATCGCTTAGTATGCAAAAGCATTGTTGAGGATCTAAGTAGTTTTTTTGATGATAACTTTGTAGTTTACAAGTGAATAATCATGTGACGGAGATTCCTGAATTATGCATTTCTTTCTCCTTACTATTCAATGCTTCAATTTACATAGAGAGGTTTAAATTTTCTATGAATTAGCATTTTTGTAGCGTACTAAAAAAAAATTCTTTACTTTTGGAGATAAATATTCGATTAATCCTATTAATAATAGCAGAGATATCATTACAATTCCTAGCTTCATTCGATCATCCATTCCGAATGAACTTACTAAGTTATTTATAAAGTGGACGGCCATAGGAACAATGATATGTCCAGACAATAAGTAAAGAACAGCTAAAATCAATCCTGATAAAGCGAAGCCGACGAATGTTAAAAAATTATCAGATAAGTGGGCCATTCCGAATAAAACAGACGTCAATGACAAAAACGCTAGTAATAAGTACTTTTTCTGAAAATTATACTTCAATCCGAAAAACATTATAGCATTCAGCAGCAACCCTCTATAAATAATTTCCTCTACAATAGGCGCAAAAACGATTGAATGAACAGTCAGTGGAATCTGCAAAGCTTTGTTATCTAGATACCTTAGATCTACCATTTTCTGGTTTAATATATCAGTATGTCCATAAAATGATTGCGTTAACATATTGATTATCGACCACAGTCCAATAATGGCTAGATAACCTCCTAGAACAAAAACGAAGAGCGGCACTCTATTATTCCTTTCCAAGTCCTTGATCTCTTTGCAGCTGAGCAAGTACTTAAATAGGTAGTTAATGGTAAGTATAAAAAAAAAGGAATACAAATAAGGATTAATGGTTACAGTCGTTTCAGACATTGCTATTAAGGAAATAACCAAACCAAATATTACAGAATGATACAAAATCAGTTCAGAAAACTCATCCAAAAATTCTATAATTTTTTTTATGAAGGCAATTTTTTTAAGTTTACTAATCATAGGAAATATTCTAATCCTTTCACAAAGTGACAATTAATTTTCTCTTTAAATCTAGAATACGAAGGGTTCTATTTTATTTTTAAAACTCAATTGGCATAAGTTTTCTAGAACAACATCAGATTTATCGTGGTAAGATATTTCCCACAAATAGGGATTTAGTAAAGAATCAATTTTTTCAAAATATATCTTATCAACTTTCCCTATTGAATGTCCATAAACAGTTATTTCTTTAAGATATGATTCACTAATAGCGTGATCTTCAATCCACTTATATAAATGATTTAATTGTGGCTCTTTGACCATTGAACAGCTTAAATTAGAGATACTGGTTCCTACCCTTCTTAAGTCTTCATCACTAACAGCTGAATTCTCATAATAAGACATGTAGCTTTCATCTTCTAAAACTTCTTCATAATATACAATGGCCTCGGCAGCTTCACTGTGACGGAGTTTACCATTATTTACCTGTGATCTTATATGATCTAGAATATTGTGCTTAAAAGGGTCATTTGGATTATTGATATCAATTTTGGAAATATCTTGTTTAATAATATCATTTAAGTCATCTATTACATTCTGCTCATTCCCCCAAATTAATTGTTTATTTCTATTACCATGAATATAAAGAATATTTTTTGAATCAATTCCGTATAACGATTCCAAGGTGTTCGTATAATTAAAATTGATAAATAAATCATCAGAATTAAAATTTATACTTTCTTTTTTTTGTGCTTCTCCTGAGTTCAAATATTCATTCGCCTGATCAATCATTATATTAAAACCAACAGAAATAAAGTCTTTAATTTTATTAATATTATTTAATAAAAAATTATCGAAAGATGGTGATAGTTCTTCCACTTCGGATATAGCATATTGCCTTGCTGTAAAACTATCGCCAAATTTATCATCATCACTTGAAAAAGAATACTCGTCTATACTTGGTAATTCTTGAAAGTAAAGTTCGATTTGATTTTCAAAAAATTGTATTAATAACTTTCTTTCTTCTTCAGATATCTTTCCTAGATACTTCTCAAATTCCGACCAATAGTCTTGTTCGTTTTTATCAAAAACAAAGTATAGTTTATTTATCAAATTAAATAACTCGAGATTTTCTTCTTTTAAAATTGGTTTTAGGTTGTCTTTGTAACTAGTCGGTAAGCCATGCGCCCTATCAAATCCGTTACCAATAATAAATAATCTTGTCAAATATTCTCGCCTCCTCTGATCAATTCTATTGATATAATTTTAAACACAATTCTGACTTTTTAATAAATACAATTATTAATAATACTAGTTAGACTGACAATATATTCATTTTTATAACTTAATTAATCGCTTATTACTTCCAATTTTAGCATAACAAGTAAAAAAGCCAAATAGTACATAGTCTATTGGACTCTAAATTTACGTCTTACTGAACTCTATTAGATTAGCTACTGAAAGAATTAAGCAATGAGCATTTAAAAATAGGTCAAAAACTTTTTTAAGTTTTTGACCTCATACATTCCATTATTATTTTTTATTCCTCTCAATCATATTTTCCATGGCATTTATTTTGATACTTTATCAGAATATCTTCAAACAGTTAACCTCTCTTTCTCAGTAAAGCGAACCCCATCTGCATATCCGGAGTAAAATGCTTCTCTATCTTTTACGTTATGGGACGTGTCTTTTCCAGGAACAAGCCCAATCTTTTCAACTGCGGTTTGTACAACTTCCGGCACTTGTAAGGCAAGTTCATAGCCGTTTGTTAGCACCTGCTTCTTGAAAGTTTCAGTCAACCCACGTAAATAGCCTTCAAGATAATCTTGCTTCAGCTGCCATTTACGCTTGTATTTCCGGCGTATCTCCGGTAATTGTAAAAATTGTCTAGCACAATAGCTGGCACTTCCACGAGCATATTCAAATGTAATTTGAGCAATTTGAACATCTGATTCGATTCCAACAAAATGTAGTTCAATTGGTGGGCCTGATACATAGTAATAACGAACTCGAAAGTTCTTAGAAATGATCAAAGCAAGTCGATAGAGCCATTTTTGAGGACGTCCCTCGTATATGATCGTATTAATCACTGTCTCCGTTTTTTGTTCCTGCTTATAGCTAAAGACATCTTCTTCATCTATATTGTGCTGGAGCATCAACTCTTGCGCTTTTGCTAGTGCTGACATTGATTCCTCATCGTTTGCATCATTTGCTAAAGCAAGTAACTTAACAATTTTTTGTTTTGCTTTTTCATCCATATAATTTCACCTTTTATATATTTTCTAGTTTAATATCGCGAAAACAGAAATATTAAATATATTCTCAAATTAATTTATACTCGCTTTGCCTGTACTGTAATCAATAGATAAACCATCTTGCACGTTGTGGATTAACACATTGAATTGAATATCGTTGGTTTCAACGCTGCGTGCTTCCATTTGAATCGCCCTGGGCAATAATTCTCGCTCTCTGAATATCGGAGTGACCCGATAACGGACGTGGTTATTGGTTTTTCTTAAATAGTTGGCCACTTCATTTTCAAATTGGACCATGTGGATCTGGTTCAGCTGTTGTGTACCGGTAAACAAGTTTTTCCAGTTATCATTCTCACCGGTCATCTGAAATCCAATTAAATGGCTTCTATTATAGAGCCACACACCACTTTCTAGTTTTTTCTGATTCCAGCCTGTCGGATAAACGTTTGATATATCTCCCCGCTCCTCTGTTGGCATCATCGATCGGTGTAACAGTGCATCTGCGACACCGACACGATTTAGTGAATCGAGATCCGAAAATGTTTGCCAGGTCCCAGCATCCATCGACATCTCATCAGCTGTAAAACTCGGATAATTTCCGTTTACTTGAATGACAACATTCTGACCATCAAAATCAGGTAGATTTTCAACCTCTTCAGCTGAGATTTCTTCCTGATAGGCCCAATCACCGAAAAAGCTAGGCAACTGAACATCGATTTCAGATAAGTCCATCAAAGAAGCAGTAAACCCAAACAAACTGAACAATGCTGCGAGTATGAATTTTGACTTACGTTTCATATCAATCTCCTTTTATTTCATATAATTACGGATTTCTCTATTTTCCTTAAAATAAATATTTCCATGCTCTTTTAGTAGCCGGTCGATCCTTTTTCTTCTATAGGTCAATAGTGACAGGACTCTAACTCTTTTCGTCACTCTCTTCAGCCATCAGTTTCTCTGCTAGTTTAGTAAGCAAATAAGCATTATCAAAGCGCATTCTATCAATCGACGACTTTCCATGTTTAAGATCCGAGATTGTCATCTTTGCAACACCGGATCTTTTGCTTAATTCAGCTATTGATTCCCCACTTTTCGTCAGTAACCATTGGATTTTTTCTTTGTTCGCATACATAGTTATTCCTCCAGAGTTGGAGTGTAGCTATTATTATTTGCTACTACTCACTTTTATGATATATTTTGAGTAGTAGCAATTCCGGTCTATGGTTTTGTTACTTTGTGCTTATTCTGTGTCCGCAGGATAAGCATTTTTTTATTGCCATAGTTATCCATTTAATAATAAGCCACCTCCTACCTCGTTAAAGCAACACCAGCTAAACTCTGAATATTCCTCATAATCGACGTTTACAGTGAAACACAGCATCATTTTTTGTTCCTGTAATTCTTCTCTATCATTTTCCCACTCAAACTCATGTGGACTGACCTGAAGTAAAGTCAATAGCAATCCATGCTTAGTACTTGTTTCTATTGTATGAAACACAATGAACCCATATTTTTTCTCGTAATTATCAATTATTTTCTTTTGTTGATCTGTAACACTATGAATAACTGGTAGTACAAACTTCTTGCGATTAACCATTATTGCAGTTCGCCTAGAACAATAGATCTCTCCTTTCCCGAATCCTGCTTTAACGTGGTCTTCGATCGATAATATATCCAAACGTTTCTTTGCTTCTTCCACTAATCTACTTTTTGCTTCCTCTAACAATTAACGTAACCTCCCAAAACACTTTATAGACGGTTTACCGTCTATAAATATTATAGCACGGTAAACCGTCTTTATCAATTGGTTTATTCTCTTTTTTAGGAGGTATCAGTAGTTGAAAAGATCCATCTGCGTGACATTATTCTGAATTCTTTCTATAGACCTAGTATAGTAATCCAAGTTAGTTTCAAAACCAATGTAGTGTCGCTCAGTATTGATACAAGCAATCGCAGTTGTCCCACTCCCCATACAATTATCTAATACAACATCTCCTTTTTGTGTGTAAGTTTGTATCAGATATTCAAGTAAACGTACCGGTTTTTGCGTAGGGTGGAACGTGTTCATTGACTCTTTGTCAAATCGCAAAACATTATTCGGATATCCTGTATACTCTTGGCAATATTCTTTGCCTGAAAGAGAACTCGTATTATAAATCCCTTCAGTCTCATTTTTCTTCTTTATAAGTGGTTGTTTCATCCTCTCTAACCCTTGAGGATAATAAATAGGTGACCCTTTTGAAAAAACAGAGATCGTCTCAATTGAACGCATTGGCTGTTTTTTGGCAAAGGCAAAGCCAGTTACGGTATTTTTAACCCAGTACCAATCATATTTATATTGTTTAAAGTTACTCATACGTAACTGTGTAGAAAATGGTTCCGCTCCAAACAAAACGATCGCACTATTCTCTTTGACTACACGCAAGTATTGTGACCACAATTCTTCCCAGGGCAAAATAGTATCCCAGGAACAAGCAGTAGTTCCATATGGCAAGTCGCAAATGATCGTATCGATCGATCCATCCGGAATTTTTTTCATTCCTTCTAAGCAATCTTCAAAGTAAATCGTATCTTTTTGAATCATAGGTTTCTCCTCTATGATTCAGGCCTGAATCCAATGGTTTAGTCAAGTCTTGATACGTTTACTATACAGGGTAGCTGTTCCCTCTTGAGTCTGCTTAAAAACCTATGAAAGGTGGAAATGCTTCGCAATATAGTAGATCACATCTACTGTCACACTATTTCCTGCTTGTTTATATAGTTGGCTGTCAGAAACCTTCTGCTCAAAGTGAGAGTTATAATGATCCATACGTTCAACCAAAATTTTTTGTGCGACTTGTTTGCTGCCGAATTTGGCTGCTAGAAATGCCCAATCTGGAAACGATTGAAGCCTCCAGCACTCTAAAGGTGTTAATTTACGAACCTGAAAATCTCTCTGTGCTAAATTATTTTGCTCCTCATCCAGATTTTTTCGTATTTCATTCACAACAATTTTCGGCTGCTGACCACCTCCTTGCATGGTATTTAACGTTGGACAAATCCCTTCAGGAGAATAGACACTGACCGCTGATCGATAACGTCCATCAAGCTTTCCTTCTACTATGATTCCGTGGCGATCTTGTGCGGTAAGTGTGAACATTTCTTCTCCATTATTTTTTATTCTTCTTCCATTTTGTCGAACTTCATCTTTATCTGGCGATATTATAGGAATCGCTACCTTATTTCCTTCTCCTTTGTTTGTCGTAAGAGTTGGAGCGATCCCCTCGGTACTACTAACCTGACCATTCATACCATGCCCACAAGGATTTACATTTCCGACTACAATTTGTTTAGGCATTTTATAATCAGTAGCCGTTAAAGTTCCCATTAATCCGTTAGTATAATAGGTTCGTTCTCGCAAATTTGTATTTAAGTTATTAAGTTTATTTGTCGTCCCAGCTATATTTATTTTTGCTGATTCTTGATCAACTGATTTTTCTTCTCCTGTGAGAGGTAAAAACTTTCTGGCACCTGACTCTCTAAAATGTCCGACAATAAAGACACGTTCTCGGTTTTGCGGGACAAAATCCTTGCTGTTAAGCACTTGCCATGCCACGTCATACCCCAGTTCATCCAGTGTTCTGAGGATTGTTTCAAACGTAGTTCCGCCATTGTGGTTGAGCAATCCTTTGACGTTTTCAAGGAATAAAATGCTAGGTCGCAAAATATGTGCGAAGCGTGCAATCTCAAAAAAGAGAGTTCCTCTAGTATCTGCGAAACCTCGTCTTTTTCCTGCAGAGCTGAAAGCCTGGCAAGGAAATCCTCCTGTGATAATGTCCACACGTCCGAATCCTCGAATAGTGTCGTCTGAGATCCTTGTAATATCATGCATTTCCACCTCATTTTCAGTATTAAAGATTGCTTTGTAACTCTGTCTAGCATATTTATCAATTTCACAAAAGCCGACACATTTATGTCCCGCTTTTTCCATTCCCATCCGAAAACCGCCTACACCCGCAAATAAATCAATAAAAGTTAGTTGTTTCGATTGTTTCATTCAATATTCTTTCCCACAGCTGTGTTCTTGTATTCAAGCTTGTAAGATAAGAATAATAAAAGTGCGGGTGAAAGAAGGGCATTCAAAAGTCTCAGAAATGGTTAGATTTTTGTTTCTGCTTTAAGACTACTCTTTTTTTGATCCAGTAATTGGATTGCAGACGTAAACTGAATGAGCGATTTTTTTGAGTCAATCAAAATAATATTCTTCTGATAATGAACTCGCTCGCTGACTAATGATATTGACAAGCCATAAAAATATCTAAGTAAAAATATTTTCCTTCTTCGGTCAGTAATTTCAGGCTTATAAGGGTGATTGATTGAGAGATACCCTTTTATAAATAGTCTGTGCAAATACTCAAACTCTTTATACAATGGATCATTAATTACTTCTGGTGAAACATTTTCTCTGTGTATCATCGAATATGTTTCTTGAATCCTCGGAGTAGGTGGAATTCCAACTTTTTCTCGTAAATTTTTATACTCTGATAGAAATATACTGAATTTTTCTTTGGTGGTTTCCCATTCTATATCCACATCCTTGGGCAATTGATATTTGGCCACATCAAAAAGTTCCATTCGTCCCTCCATAATACAAAAAAGCATTTCCTCTCAAAAATGAGTAGGAAATGCTTTTATGTCATCATTATTTTTATTATAAATTGCACCATGATTTTTCCTTCACAGCTCTGGCTCATTGTCTTTTTCCGTTGATCGAAGTTCAGATTTTACTCGAAAAGTAGAAAGATCTTGGGCCACATTGCGCTCTTCAATCGGTTGACGCAAATACAACTCACGTTCTTTTTTCGAAGGTAATGTACGATACAATCCCTCAAATGCTTGTTCTTCTTCTAAATGATCCTTTGCTCGATAGAATGACATCAGATTAAAAGTAAACTCTAAACGTTTTATATCATGAAAAGGAACCATCAAATAGTTTTCGCTGTCCAATGTGCCGTATGCAGCATTGGCTGAAATTAACGCTGTACGTTTATTGCCATCTTGAAAAGCCTGCAATTTAGCCAGTCTAGCGAAAACCCACCAGGCATCTTTTTCTGTTCGTTCAGATTGTTCAAACTGATCCACGATTTCTTGTAAATCGTCCCTAGAAATAATCTCTTTAGGGAAATAGTGTTCTTGACTAGATTGATCAAGAACAATAGCTATCCGATCATCTTCATTGTAATATGAATTTCGCAAATGACCAGGTAATTTGGGCTGTTCTTCAGACGGTGAATCAAATTGCTTGTTCACTTCGATAATACCATCTACAGAAAAACCTTTTTCTTTTATCGCATTGATCCCTTTTAAACTATCCACAAAAATAGCTATATCATCTCTATTTTGACGGAGTGGTTTCGTTGATTTCAAATCTAAAGCTTTTTTCGTTTGATAAACAGAGCTACCGTAATTATTCAAACTACCCAACGATTGAATGAATTTTGCGAGTGCCGTAGTATCCATATGTTGACCACCTCCATTATCAGACATTTAATTTTTGAGCTAATGCTTCAGTCATCGTTTTAGAAAAATTAATTCCTTCATTCGTCGCACGCACGTTCAACCAATGTGGAATTTTGATTGTTTTTTTATCAAGTTGGACATCTTTTAAATAATCATTTAAGTCGACAGAAATCAATGTCGCAAATTCTGTTTCAGGGTTTACAGAAAGGGCATTGATAGCCGTAGGTGTTGGCAAAGGCATATTTTTTTCGACTAGGTCTCCAAGCATAATACCTAACGCATCTGCCGCAAGTTCTAATCCTTGGGCGATATCTTCCGATTGCGTGACCGCTCCTTCAACATCAGGAAAATAAATTCCGTATCCAACAGGATCTTTTTCAAATATAGCTGGATAAACTTTTTTCATTTCTATCCCTCTCTTTCTTATAGACACAGTGGGCTTATTTGCCCACTGCTTTTCGAACAGAATCCTCTACTCTTCTAGATAACTCTTTTGAATGACTGGTAAGAATAACTGGTCTAGGAAAATTTTTCTTTATAAATTTCCTGTGTGACCCCTTTCCACCCTTCACTTCAACAAAGCCAGCATCTTTGAGTAATTTCTCTGCTTCTCTAATTGTCATGGGCATTTCAAGCTACCTCCTGACAATAATATTGTAGCACGTACAGGGCGTACTGTAAAGTTTTTTCGTGTCTATTTATCAAGATCAACCGAATCGGATACTGCCTTTTCTGTCAAAATACTCAATGCTGCATCGTAAGTTTTTAATTGTTTCTCAAGCAACTTTACTTGTTTTTCAAATTCTTTTTTCTCACCATGTAAGGATTTTACTTTTTCTATTTGTTCAAGATTGGACGGATCATACTTTAGTTTTTCGTTCGCTCTAAATAACTTGTCGTCCAAAGTTGCTCTTGCCTCTTGCACAATTTCATAATTATCATAAAAGTCTTTCCCTAAAACATGTGGTAGTTGATCGCTGCTTACTTGACGGGTTGACAAAATATTTAAAGCTGTAACCATTTCTCGGACATTTTGAATAGCAGAATTTTTTCGTTTTGGAAACAGTCCGCTTTCTCCAGAAAGATAATTTGCTAAAGACGCTCCCTTAACAAATTTATTTTTTTGTCCTTTTTCATCACTCCAAAAATAAAAAATATCTTTATAATTAAAATGCGCCTCGTAGCGTCCGTCTTCCAATTTCTCTAACATGTAATCAGGAACTTTGACCACACCTGTTTCATACCGACCATAGGCAATCTCAACATAAATCCCTGTCATGGTGTCTCTTTGTATTTGCCAGGGTTCAATGACAAAGGTTAGATCGGGTAAAGATTCTTTTTCTGCTTTTTGTTCTACATATTTTTTTGCAATATCCATTGCATTGAAAACCGCTTCCGGTTTATTTTTACTTACCCGCTCGATAATATTTTCTTCATTGTAGATTCGTTGTTTTTTATTTATCGTATAATCACGAGCTGGACGTTTTTGTGGCAGATCCAATAATTTGTAGTTGATCACTTTCCCATATTCTTCTGAATTATGATTAGGGTCAACATCAATATTTAGAAGCCTTGCCTTAACTAAAAAATCATCCCAGCTTGTACTATGGGTAAGCAAAAAATTTAAACGTTCTTTTAATTCAACTCGATACGCATTCTTTCTTCGATATTCTTGATACTTTTTATGTGAGTTTCTTTTAGGCGTATCGAGGATCATTGCTCCATGATAGTCCGCTACCTTATCGGAGTAATTTCTTAAATGAGCCGCTGTTCCTCGTTGCCAGCGAAACTTCGTTAAATCAACACTTGAGGTTGTATTAAAAATAATATGGTTATGCAAATGTTCTTTGTCTACATGGGTCGCAATGACAAATTCATAATCTTCACCTAAGAAGTCGAGCGCAGTTTGTCTCCCAATTTCATGAACTTCTTCAGGTGTGAGATTGTCTTCAGGATCGAATGATTGAACAATATGTCTTGCAATTACTTCCTCAGTCTTTTTTTTATTCATTTTTCCATGGACTCTTTGAGCCAATGTTCTTGTTAAATTCATTTCAAAAAAAGCATTGTTCACGGCATTAACTTTATGACCACTCGTTAAAGTTTGGTTTTTTGTTTTCTCTGGATCTAGAATGTATCTTATCGCTTCTTTAAGATATCTTTCTTGCTTAATCGTGAGCGTTTTAGTCGTTGGCACTTCACTCGCTCCTCGTTAACTTCTGAATTTCTTGTAGCAAAATGTCTTGCGAACGTACATAGTTGTTTTGCATTTTCGCGAACTCAGAAACAAGATACTGGATATCTTCTGTTTCTACAAGATCTGTCTGATTTAATTTATGAGCAATCTGGTTGATATTATTGCCAATCATATTCAACTCAGAAACATATTTCCCTGTTTCAGCCAATGATTCTCTCAGAGTAGTAAAGTCTATTTTGACCACTAGTCCATTAAGCGCCATTATGCGGACATAATTGGTCATCGTCTTCAAGCCAGATGTCTCCATATTCTCTTTTATCCGCTTCTTTTCTTCCTTCGTCAAATAAACTTGAACAAATTCGCTTCTAAACAGTTCCTTTTTCCTCATATTTCTCCCGCTTCCTAACATGAAAATCAGCCAGCAAGGCTGTGCCTTGCCCACTCCCAAACCAAAATCTTCCGCCCCTTCTGGGCGGAGTTTCGACAGTGGCAAGCATAGCGAGGTACATGTACCTCACGAAAAAATAAAAAAGAAGGAAATCCCGAAAATCTACGATTTTCGAGTTTCCTCTTTTTTGTTTTTAAACTTGGGGCATGCCCCAAACCCCATTTTCTTTCATTACATCATTGACCTTTTCCGAATTCTTCGAGATCTGAAATGAGCTTTCTGAATGATTGCTCAGATTCGTTTTTTAGTATCTCCTCTAACAAAGCAAGGCTAGAAATGTGAATAGCGATTGATTCTTTCTCAACTTTTTCTAAGTTTCGTCTTTCTGATTGCAGCTGACCAATCACTGCTTTAACTGGTGGCAGAATAAGTTCTTGAGATTCGTCTCGTTCAAATCGCTGACAAACTTTCCAAAGATAATACTGACACAAAGGTCGCTTTTTAATCAGTTTTATCATCTTCGCTACTTTCTGAATTGCCTTTTAATTTTTCTAAAGTATCCGCTAAATTATAATCTTCCTCAGATCGTTCTTCTTTTTTATTTGCCTTGTCTGTTGCGACATTTTCCATTGCTCGACTTTGGAGTTCTCGCGCACGTCTGATTTCTTCTTCCAATGTTGGTCGAACCAGCTCTGTTTCCTTTTCATACATATGCGCAGCAATCTTTTGTAAAAAGGTATCACTTCGAACAATCAAGTCAGTAAACAATTGTTGCAATTTCACTTTTCCGTTATTCATGGATCGTAACTGAGTTAACAAACTTAAATTAAGAGGCACGGGATTAAATCCAAAAACAATCATTACAATAGACGCAATACTTTCATTTTCAAATCGAATGATATCGTCCGCCGATCGTTTCTCTTTTTCCAAAAGGCAAATAATCAAATCAGCAAGTGTTTGTTCTTCTCCCTGATTCGATTTTATTCGAATGGTATGATCTTCAAGGATTGATTCTTCTCTTTCTTCAAAAACAATTGTACGGTTCGCAATCTTTTCTAAGATAGCGAAAACTTCTTTCGGACTCGTTTCTATTTTTTTAGTTTCTTCTTTTCCTTGCGTTTCTTTTTTTTCAAAATATGGAACGATTGGGGCATGAGTGATTTGTGTAAGCTGCGTTTGTTTTTCTTTTAGGATCTCCCCAGTTTCACTATTCACTTTTTGTTGATTTCCTCCAAATAGAAAGACAGGCTCCGCATTATTCTTCAACGTTCTATTTTCTCGAATCCAATCATGGACTTCTTTTGACTCAACTGCTTCTACACGTTGATAAAGAAGCAACAACTGATTCATTAACGATAAGTTTTTTGTCTTAGGTATACTTCTTAAAAAGCGTTGATAATTTTTTTCATCTAACCAGTCAGTTAAGTGATCGATAACATAGGCATAGATACTATTTGAATCTCCTTCATCTAACAACTTTTGTAAATGAGCATCAATAACAAAATCTTCTTCTACTTGTTCCGCTATTTTATTTTCTAACAAACCAAGCAACATATCCTGTGTTTCTTTTCGATAAAACTTTTGATCATTTCGATAAAAACATGCCAAAAACATTTGACGTGCTTTTTCGATTTTATTCCCTTCAGGTTTTCCTATGCTTTCTTTTGTCTTTAACCATACTTGTTGGACAAAAGCTTGCAAGAGCTTTTCAAGATCATAAGCATCCAATTTTGTTTCAGGCAGTATTGCCTCTGCCTTTACGTATTCCTTCCAAAATGAAGCGGGAAGTTCTTCAAACAGGGCAAGGCACATCGAATAAAAATCGATAGTTATTGGAACAATTGGTAAATCTTGTTTGGCAATAATTTGTGCATTGGGGTTGAATAAATAAGAAAGATCAAATAACTCTTCTTCTGAAAGAGGCGTTTGTGTAAAAAACGCCTCATCGATTATTTCATATGGCACACCTAACGCCTCTGCTGCATATTGAAACAATGACACAAATATACTATTGGGTTGTTCTACCCCGTTTCCGACTAGATAATTAAAAGTGTCGTGAGCATGCAACGCAATGTCTAAAGCTGACAATTCATTCTTGAGTTTTAAATTTCTGGCCAACTTTTTTCTTTTTGCTATATTCGCTTTCTCATAATTGTCAGGAAACAATGTTGGCATTCTTTTTTCCTCCTTTATCCCACTTCAAGTTCTGTCTCTGTTTCTTTAACGGAAACTGATTTGTTTTGTTCTTCGACAGCTACTTCCATTGATCGAATCAATTCTGATTTTTGTGTCTGCGTTAAATCTTTAATCGTATCTTTTTCTTTCTCACTCGCTTTAAGTCCCAACTGATTGCTTAAATCTTCGATTCTTTTCAATTGTTGTAACTCGATATTATTCATTTTCTTATCGGCTTGATTCTTTTCAGCTTCTGTTACTGTACTTTCAGCTGTTGATTGTTCAGCCTCTTCAGCCATTACCGGAGCATTTCCCTCATCTGATAGTTTAGGTTCATTCTGTCGTGTAGGTTCTTCCGAATGCTGTTTATTGGGATCACTCACTGATTCAGCTGTATTTATAGTTGGCTGAGTTTTAGGTTCAGCAGTTGGCGATTGCTTTTCAGGTACAATCGGCCCCTCTGAAACCTTCTCCTGTTCTTTTTGAGCTGCTTCTTGCGAATCGTTTTCCTGCACCTCTTTTGTTTTCTCAGCTAAAGGTACTTGATCTCTTTTTTCCTCTGTATTTATATTGGGCTGAGTTTCAGGTTCACCAGCTGCTGAATGCTTTTCAGATACGATAGGACCCTCTGAAACCTTCTCCTGTTCTTTTTGAGTTGCTTCTTTTGAATCGTTTTCCTGTACCTCTTTTGTTTCCTCAGCTAAAGATGATTGATTTCTTTTTTCCTCAATGACAAATTTTCGATCAATTGTATTTGACAATTGTTTTAACAAGCCATTGATTGATAAAAGTTTGCGATTAAATGAATTTTTCAAACCTAAACGAATGTCATCCATTGTGTTCGTCACTTGATACACTGTATTATTTTTTTGTGTTCTAACATACTGTTTTAAGTTCTCTTTGAAATCAGACAAGATTTGACCAATTGTTCGTTTTACTTTGGTTGTTTCTTCTTTTATCTGATTCTCAGTCGGCACGCTCAAAGCATCCACTGCCTCTATTGACTGTTTAACAATGGTTTCAACTTGTTTTAAATGTGTGGCTAGAATGTTTTCTATATCGGCCATGCTACCTAATTGTTCTCCTTTATATCCCACTTGTTTAAAAAAGGCATCGATTTCCTGCTTCGTTTCATCAAAAGAAACATTGATTTCCTGGATAAAAGAGTGATTAGAAGATTGAGGCTGCTCGTTCGAAGAAACAATACTGCTCGACTGATTTTGTTCTTGCTGGTCTTCTGACTTGATCAAAGAATCATCCATTTCTTTCCCCTGTACTTCTTTTGCTAAACTATTTGAATCTTGTGGTGAAGATTTGATCTCTTCCCCAAGTCCTTGTTGATAAAAGTTAGAATAATCATCCTTTATTGCCTTTAGCTCTTCAATGTAACCCTTTGAACGATTAATTCTTTCCACTATAGAGTTGGACTGTTCTAAATTAACATTGGATCTATCGATACTTTCCAATCCAGCAATATCTATTTCAAATTCAGCTATTTCACTTGAAATAGGATCGACAGTATTCTTGTCCAGTGTTTCCACAGCTAAATTTAACTTTCGTAGTTCCCAATCAGTTTCAGAAACTTTTTCCAGATTTGATTGATCTTTAAAATCAACACGTTCTTTCTTCAATGTCTTAATTTTATTGCCTAATTCAATATACTTCTTACTTTTTCTTTCTTCTAAGTTTTGTAATTCTGCCACATCATTCACTCCTTTTATTCCTTCGGCTGGTTGATTGCCTATTTTTTTATTATGATTTCGTCTAACTTTAATATCCCCTACTTCATTTTTTTGTAGTAAAGCCCCTACGACTTCTTTTTCTGTCTCTGTTTGAGGTTTATATTTCTCAGATGGAAGAAAATCGCCAGTTTCTTGTAGCTCTAAGGCCACTTTATTCAATCCGTTAACAAAATAAAGCGTTGGATTTTTCTCCTCTGGCGTAACTGCTTTACTGTCAATGAGCGTTTGTGCGTGTACGCTAATGTTTTGGTGTGGTTGTTCAGCTTTTCCCTTTACTTCTAACAATGCTTCCTGCAACGAATTTCCATAAACATCATTAAATACTGCCCTTTCTGTAATCATTGTCAGCATTTCATTCAAATCCGTTGAATAGTCAGCAAGTTCAGATCCATCATATAAAAAAAGCGTCTCTTCAGACTGTTCCTTCATTTCTTCTAAGGAATCCTTGTGAATCGCTGTAATTTGTTCCATAGTGTCCGTTTGAGGAATAGCGTTCATATATAAATGAATAACTTCCTCTTGCTTCTGAATAGCTGAAGCTTTATCTATTAAAGAAAGTTCGCAAGTTTCCAAAGCGTCTCCAACATTCAGTTCTTCGTTCTCATGAATAAATTTTAGCGATTTGATACTTTCTATTTTTGTATCAACTTGTGTCTTAAGTAACTCTTGATCAAACCTTGTTCCTTGTTCTACATCAATATGTTCTTTATTTGATTCTAAGACTGCAGTTTTCAAATTCGGAAAGGCACTGTCAAAAAAAGTTGTGAGCTTATCACGCATATTTTGATCAAATAAAGCATATTCAATATTTGTTGCATAAGTCTCTTTTGATTTAAGAAAAATACTATTCAGTCCAGCTTCGTTCACATATAACTCAAAAGCTCTGGCGAATACTTCTGTTGGAGCAGTGTAATATCCTGCCTTCTCGGCTACGTAGCTGCCTTTACCGTTAAGTGAAAGGTTTTCTCTATATCTTGTAACAATTGGCTTAAAATCGTCTCTCATGCTCAATAAACGACCATTGTCTGTACCATAATCTAATGCATGACCATACTCGTGAACAAATGATTGTATACCTACACCACCAATTTCATCGTTTGTATCTCTAAAGTCTATAGCAATCGTATTCTTGTTAGGTACATACAGTCCGAGAGCTTTATGATTACCAAGCTTCCTCAAACGCAATTCTGGTAGTTTATCGCCAGTTTTCGGTAGAATGTCGTGCATACGTTCCATTTCCTTCTCAAACTGTGAAAAAAGCGTTAGATCCACATCGTTATCTATTTCAACAAATTGGAAATATTTATTTAACGACGTTGATTCCATTATTTTACGCGTATCTTTATTGATATTCTTTTTTGTTTGCCATGCAGAAGCCCTGGTTTGCTTATCAATATCTTTTTCATACTCTCGTTGAAGAAAAATATCATAGGTGTTTTGAATATATTCATCTACAAAACTGATTAACTCGTTTTGTTTCCGAGCGTTCTGAATCGTTTTCGGATAGAGAGAGGTTGTTCGGTTTCCCTCTTTGAGCAGATACGGAGACTTATCTAGATTTACTTTTACTGGATTTGTCGGATCATTTGATAAATCTCCCCAATTGGCAGCAATTTGTTCCTCTAGCAATCGACGTTCTTCACCTTGTACCTCATTATTTTCTAGCATTGATTTCATTTGTGAGGGATTATCAAGATACTTTTCTCTTTCATCTCTAGGAAGTGTGACCAAAAAAGTATTCGTCAATTCTCCATGAGGATTCTTTTGGAATAAATGAGCATTCTTTTTTCCGGTATAACTTGCAATTGACAGCCTCTCCAGTAATCGTTCTAAGTCCCTTCTTTCAAACTTAAACTCCTGGACAGTATCATCGAATTCTTTTAAAATATCTCGCTGTAATTTATCGTACCCAATCGCTCGATTCATATTCCCTAATGCGTAATAACTTGGATCTTTAGAACTGCTAGACGAAAAATAATAGAATTCACCGTGTTTTGTGCCACTCTTATTCTTTGGATCTAAAAGTACATCAACACTTTTGATGTGTTCCTCAGATCCATTAACTTTTCTTCTGATAGAGGTAGCTGAATAAATTTTCTTTCCCTCGGCTTCACTTTGGAGAAAAGAACTTTCAACTACATCAATCGGTCTTACCTTAACTTCCGTTGACCAGGGTTGGCCATTCCAGTCATGAAACGTCGCGTCTTCCTTACCCACCGGATAGCCATCTCTATTCCGAATAAACGTGTCTACTGCTCTTAGCTCATCTTCTTGCGTCCACGTGCCATTCTTATAAATATTATCGGCCAGCTTTCGAAATGCGGTATATAAAGTATCCTTCTCAGTAAACACCAACGGAGACGAAGTGGTTGTCCCATATTTCTTTTTGAGTAACGAAGTTAATTGATTTTCCACTTAACATAGCTCCCTTCCTTAGTCTCTATCAAAAGCTTGCTTGGTATCTAGATATTCATCCTTTCTTAAATCGATTAAATTCTCAGAAGAGGACGTTTCTATCACCATTTTTTGGAATTGATCTGAAACTTGTAAAAGAGCTGAAACCGCTCCTCTTTTGTATTCAGTCAGTTCTCCTTCTTGATAGTCCTTGATTAACCGAAGAATAAAGTTACTGAATTGTGTTTCATTAAATGTGTTTTCTTCCATAATTTCCTCCTATCGCTGGATTGCTGCCAGATCTTTCGTCGCAACATCTTGTTGGACATTGTTAATCATTTGTTGTAGAGAAGCTGTTGCTTCTACTCCCTTCAACAAGCCTTTTTGGTACTTCAACTCATCGTTCCAGTCATTTTTCTTCATTCCTTCGTGGCATTTTGGAAAGTGTGGGATTACATCGATGTTGTTTATACCAAAACTGTTATAGAAGTCTTTCGCTGGTCTCTCGATTTTCCCTTTTTCCGGATTAAATTTTGCTGCATCATTATCCAAAGCAAGAACAATTTTTAACTTTTCATGTCTTACGCCTGCAGATCCTGCTAAATCATCAATTTTTTGTAACCAACGATCGACACTCACTTTGTCTTCAATTTTCTTTACATAACTTTTATCTGCACAAAGTGCCTCAACGACTGCACGTGAAATAATTCCTTTGTTTAAGCCATTCATGGCGACTAATCGACAGTTGGTTAATTGGTTTTTGTGCAATTCGTAATAACTCATCATATCGATAGGAGCTTCAAAAGCGTAGACTGTGAAAGGATTTTCTGATGTAGCTTTACTAAATTGTGCCTTATCACCAATATCCACAATCACACCACTGGTCCCCTCACTATTGTAGAGAGTCTTTTTTAATCGACCTTTTTCCGGATAAAGTTGCTTATTATACCAGATTCCTTGTCTAGCTCCTCCAACAATCTTTCCTTCGATATCTACGTGCTTAAATACAATCATTGGTTCGGTTTTACCTGTATCGAAATCTTTATGAATGCCCTGTACCATGATCCCTTTATTCAGAAAAAAATCGATTGTTTCATCCGATAAGCCGCGTTCTTCTCGTAAATACTTCCTGGCATAATCAAATGTATTCGCTTCTCTAACTCGATAAATAAATGGTTCTTTCTTTGGAATCTTCGCCCCATCAAAGACGCCAGCTTCTGTTTCAAGGAGATAATGTAGCGCTTCTTTGAACGACATATTATTGATCACCTCAACCATCTTGATCACATCTTGGTTACGAAGTTCATTCCCTTTTGAATACCAAGAAAAGGTGTTTTTTCTCGGATGAATTTTAAAACTTGGATGTTCAATCCATACATACTGATGACCTGCACGTTTTAACTCTAGTCCTAAAGAACTAGCCACATCCAAAATATTCTTTTGTTTGGCCATCTCCATCAATCGATTTGGATTGTAGTTAGCCATAAATATGCTCCTTCCTTAATGAAAATAATTATTTTTTCTGAGGTAATATTAGATCCAAACAAAAAGAAGTCAGATACATTCCTTGAAAATTAAGGATTGGATCTGACTTCTTGAACAATAATTTAATCATATTAATCGATACTTGATTCTTTCTTTTGTAACGGTACCCGCTTTCGTTTCCATCCAATTGATCCGTCTTCTAGAACTGTTTCATAGTACGTTGTTGCGCCATACTTGTTTAAATACTGCGTGCGTAAGGATCGATATTCCTGGATTAATTCTTGTAAATCTTCAATTTTTCTCATTTTACTTGTTACATGAATAAAACGATTTGACGTTGAGGTAACTGTAAAATTCGAGTCCGAAAACAAATTAGTTAGGTACACTCGTTCTTCCATTGATTGTGGTGAAAAAGGTAATGCTTCATTAGAAATTTCTATAATACCGTCTCTGTACAAACAAATATCTACACTATCGTCACTGACATCCTCGTACTTATTCTCAAACAATGTAAATAATTTTAGCGCTTCATCGTTTATTAGTTCTTCACTTCGATCTTCGGAAATTCCAAGTTGATCTAAATCTCCCTTAATTTGTTCAACAAATTTTTTGTCCATTTCATTCTCCACCTCTTATTACATCTACGATTGCTCGTTTTTTAGGAATCGATGCCAGTAACGGATTTTCTAAAATAAGATATTTTGTTTTGCCAGCCATCTAAATCTTTCCCCTTTTATCAATTTAAGCCTGTAATCTCAATCTCCTTTCTTCTAAAATGATCGGCGACTGTTGCTTTTTTTGCTCCACCTCATGAATCACTTGTGTATGCTCACGGTTAAATGTTTCCAAAATCTCCTTAAAGTTCGCTTCTAAACCTGTATTCACCGTATGTTGCCGAAGTTTTAGTTCATCCATTTTCCCTTGTAATACACGAGACAGCTGCTCCGTTTGTTGTTCATACTCTTTTTTGATTGTCTGATCAACTGTTTCTTTATAGCTATTTCGAATTGCTGCAGTTTCTCCTTCAATCTGTGTGGTAAAGGACTTTTCGATATTCTGTAATGCTTGCTGGTGTCGCAACTTTTCTTCTTGTACTTGTTGCTGCTTTTGATTGATCAACTGACTTTCTAAATTAGCTAATTCTTCTTGTTTCTTTGCTTCTAAACGCTTCGTAACTGATTCCTCGATCAAATGACGCTTATCTAATTGTTGGATCTCTTGGTTGATTTTCTTCGTCTCTGTCTCAATAAATTTGGTCAATGCTTGTCCAAACTCCACTTTCGTAGATTGAAGAACCTCTTGTACAATCTCATCTGTAGCAACTTCAATGTCGAGTGATTCACCTTTTACAGGATCTGTATCCAAAAGTTTTGTCATTTCCTCTAACATATTATCTTCTGACAGTGTTTCTGCAGAAGCAGTTGTTGATTGGATTTCTGTCGCTTTTTCTTCTCTAAATTGTTTTATTTCTTTTTGATGACGGTCAAGTGCTTCTTTGATGGATTGTAGTTCACTTTTTGAAATCTGTACGAATTCTTCACTGTTTTCTTCTGCTAAAACTTGTTCTTGCTCCATATCTGAAGAGCTGCTAAGTACTGATTCTATTTCTGACTCTGTTTGTTCCGGTTTATCTGTTTTTGTTACTGGCTGAATATCGGCTTCAAAATCATCTAAAGTGAGTGCTTCATCTGAATTCACGGAAAGAACAGGTTCTGAATCTTTCACAGACTCGACAATCGGCTCCTCTAAAAAATAATTGAGCGGTTTTTTCGTATAAAAATCAGCTAATTCTGCGACCCAATCAAATCCTTCTTCCTGTGGTAGATGAAGTCGCTTCGCATAATAAACCGTACCTTCCAGATTATTCCTCACTTTAGTCACAACGACTGAACCCTTTAAATAGTCTCTTCGAAACCGGTAATCTTCCTCCTGAATAAATTGAAAGAGATCATCCGGATTAAAGATCTCTTCTTCTTTCAATAAGGTACACTCAGATAGTTCATAGATAAACTTTGGCTTTCTTCTAAACATTATTCTTTAGCTCCTTTCCTTCGGCATTTTGATAATCACTTGGTGGCGCTGCTTGATTAAATGAATGAGCCAACTGTGCTGCAGATGGTCGATTTTTCTCTTTAAGAAAACTTATGGCCTCTTCAACAGACAAGTCTAATTCTGTCAGCGTCATTCGAAAGCTTTTGGTCTCTTCTTCACTGATTTGACTTTGTAATCTTTTAATTGTTTTATCTAGCTGCACTCGTTTCTTTTCGGCATCTGCTAATTTTGATTTAAGTTTTTCTAATTTACTCTGAGTCATTTGTGCCACTCCTTAATTGATCTTTTGGTCCGTCTAGATCAGTCACATGGTTATCTTCAAAGCGTAAATGGTACGCTTCTTCTATCATAAAAGGTGCGTCTTGATATGGTGCCTGCTTCGCCATACGTACAGTTACTCGATAAAGCGTCTCATCGTTGGTATCTTGATAAATCTGAGAAGAAAGATAGCGACTGGACAAGAGTTGCATGGAATTGGAAGTATTTATTTCATTCGTTTCATTGAACGTATCAATCAACTCCTTCAAAACTTCACTATCTGCCTCTACTTCCTTCTTATCATAGAGTTTCTCTGTCATCAATTCTTGCAATAATTCAGCCCTTTCGGTCACTGAGTCTTCTTGCAATTCCCAGGTAAAGTAAACACTTAAAAAATTTCGGATATTAGAAACTTCGTCTACTTCTCTCACTGCCGGCCGACTCGATTCAGTGGTCTGTATGGTCTCCTCTTTGCTTGATGACGAACCATCAACTAAAGCCACACGACTACTTTCCTCCGTTCTTGTTTCTTGGGATTCAGTTTGAGAAGACTGAATCTGATTTGGTACTTCCAAGGTTGGTGGTTCAGCGTTCATAAAATGACCAACTAATAAAATCAAACCGATAAAGATCAATGCTGAGGTAACCACACCCAACCCTGCTAATAGACTAAATTTCCGCTTATCTTGCATTCATTTTTCTCCTTGCTTAATTGGGTGGACGAACTACTGACGATACACTGCCAGAATGAAAAGTCACTGTCCACGTTTTTAATGGTCCTGGATTTTGGTCATATAATAAATACTGGTTGTTTCCTAACGTTTTTCCTACTACACCAGTATGACCGTACATCGAATGGGCAAACCAGGAACCCATATTTCCACCAGTATTATAATTGATAATATCACCTGCTTTAATTTGGTTATAGCTAGGATTTCTAATGACTGACCATCCCCAACTTTCCCATGGATAATCAGTACCAATATCACTGGCTTTAACCCCACCTGTTAAAATAATGGACGAATTGATAGAATTGGCATAATAAGCCGAAACAGCATAGCATTCTCCGGTTAAACCACCAAACTCGCCACCAATCACTGTCCCAAGCCTTTGATCTAATACAGCTAAACCAGCGCCACCACCGCCAACAGGTCCATACCCACCAGGTGGCTTCGGTGTTCCACCATTATCATCAATCCATTGATTGAATTTTTCTGCTGTCTCAGCTCTTGATTTTCCTGCATTTAATTTAGTCCAGTAAACAAATTCTCCTGGTTTTAATGTATTGTCATGAAAAGCTTTGGCACGTGCATCCATGATTGCTAAGGTTCGATTGCCATACGTATCGATCTGCGTATTTCGAAATTCAGTGACTGCTCGTGTATTGTCCCACGAAGCTCCTTGATTAGGATCATTGTCAAATGCACCATAGCCGAAAATGTTTGCTTTCGGAAACTGCAAGGCAACACCGGCTGTTCCGAAAGAACTTTCCCATTGGGCAAATGCTACAAGTTGACGGACGTCAATTCCTGATAACGATTGAAGACGCAAAAACTCTTGACCAGTTGCTCGCGAATCTACCTTGTACCCTTCATTGGCTATAAAACCATCAATTTGTTCGGCGGTGATTCCATACCGTTGGGCTAAAAGTGAAGAGTTATAAGCATCGGGGCCGTCCCATTTTTCAACATAAAATACGCCATCCTCAGAAGACGCGCTGCTTTGGCTATTAAAGATAAAAAATAAACCAACAAACACAAGAAAAAGAAGTGCTATCCCTGTAATGATCCAGCCAACTGGATTACTCACCGTGAAACTGCTCATTGCTTTACTAGTCGCACTTGTGATTGCCTGTTGGACTTTTAAAGAGGCTTGTGAGAATGCAGTCTGCTGCGTAGCCGATTTGGTTGCTGCTTTCCCAGCTACATCTGACGCTGTCTTTGCAGCCTTGACAGTATTACTTGAAGTAAAACGCAAATCATCAAGTTTTCCAATGGTTACAGATTGAGAAAATTTCTGATTTTTTGTCAAAAATTTATTCGCTTTTTTCGTTCCTTTAAAAACACTTTCCCCATCTTTAACACTAGATTGAAATTGTTTTAGCTCTTCTGCATCTTCCTCTTGAGCCATCACATTGAATCCTTGATTGATCAATTGCTTCGTGACCACCTGTTTGGCAGAAGAAGCAAAATTGCCTTTTGAGTCGGAATTGATCGATTGATTTTTGCTAGTTGCTTGGTGAAAAGACTCTTTCTGCTTTGTATGAAATAGATCATCTTTCTTTTTCTTTAGATCATTTTCAAGTTCCTTCTTTTTATCATGATGCTTCTTTCTCTTTGCTTTTGATATTGAATCTAGTGTTTCAGACTCATTATCTGTAAGAAACGACTGTTTCGATGAACGTTTCTCATGAATTTTTTGGCCTTTCTTTTCTAATTTTGAAAATGAAGACTCTTCTGACTTTAGTTTTTCTTCAGATTGTGCTTTTTTTCGTTTTAATGAGTTTATACGGCTTTCATTCTTCTGCTTGCCGAGTGTATAGCCATATGCAGCTCGTTGATTGAATTTGGCGATTGTTCCCTTACGAACAGTTAAAGACCTCTGCTCTCCCTTAAAGCGAGTGCCTTTGGGTAATTTAAAGTACTCTTTAGGCCGGTTGTTGATCTGCATGACTTGTATTCATCAATTCAAACAGTTTTGTGTCTTTGGGGATTAGGTTTGAGAAGGGAATCACCTGACCACCAGCGATAATTAGCCCAGTTCCTACCTTATTATTTTCGAGATAGAGCGATTCTTTTTCCGTTAATTTAAATCGTTCGACTAACGCATCCAATACCTCACCTTTTTGTTCAAGTAAAATCAAAAAGTCAGAGTTAAACAGGATCGAACGACCTTCTGGAGTTAAAAGCATCGTTTCAGCTGACTGTGTCATAAACGTGGGACAACCTTTATATTTACGAATCCGTGAGTAAATTTCAGCCGCTTGAACACGCAATATCTCAGGTTGTGACTGATTGATGATAACTTGAAACTCATCAATATAGACCCTAGTCTCAATACCTTTCGCACGGTTTTCTACCACCTTATTCCAGATTCGATCTAGAATGGCTAAATAACCAAAGGTCGCCATTTGATTTTTCAATAAATACATATCATAAATCATTAAATTTTTTGAAGTATTGACGGTCGTTTCTTTGGCAAACATGTTTAATGATCCCGTGACATATAACCCCATTGCATCGATCAGCTCTTTTGCTTCAAGACTGGTATCACGTTGCAACACTTTATACCAGTCTTGAAGCGTTGGTTTTTCAAGCTCACGAAAAGTCTGTTGTGTGACTGAGTCAATTTTGGTTTGTTGCCCAGCTGAGACATGACCTACCAAATGAGAAATTAAACTGATTAAGAAGTTTGACTTGATGGAAACTGGATCGTCCCCGACCTCTAGGTATTGTTCATCTGCTAGTTCCAAAATATTAATAGAGGTGCCACTTCCTGGAGCGACAGTGACGATTTCACCATCCAATGCGTTCGCTAGTGGCAGATACTCACGCTCCATATCCAGGATGATAATTTCTGCTTCAGGTTTTCTCAATCGTGTCGCTATGATTTCATTCTTAGCTGCAAACGACTTTCCTCCTCCAGACACAGCCATAATGCCACCATTGGAATTCTTCATTTCACTACCCATTCGATTAATAAGAATGTTGTTCTTTGATAACTGATTAGTTCCATAGTACGTGCCATTTTTATGCTGTACATCTTGACTAGTAAACGGAGAATTGATCGAAATATTAGGCGTGATCAAGTCACGTAAAAAAGTTCGTTCAAAATCTAAATAATTTTTACCAATCGGCAAACATGAGTTAAATCCCTGTTCCTGTGTAAGATATAATGGTTCAAATACCGCACCGAACTTTTCACCTACCGCTTTCACCTTTTCAATTTGATGGTATAAAGCTTCCTTCGATTCGTCCCATACATAAACCAAAAAAGTAGAAGAAAGCTGTTTATCACCAGTTTCTTCTACAAATTCTATTTGTTCATTGATATCTTGTTGATGTTCTCTTATTACGCGTGCAATATGCTGTCTCGAATATCCTCGCTCGCTTGCTTTCATTTCACGCTTGATTACGTCTGTTTCAAGGTTGGTCGCTTCTGTCCGCAATTTTTTTGTTGTTTGAGAGATTGAATACGGGCTTGCGTGAATAGTGATTACCATCTCCATTTCTGCTTCTGTCAATTCTTTGCACATATGATCAGATAAGTTTCGAGGGAAATCGCGTAGATACAGCACTTGTCCAAAGTTATCGTCCACCTGAAAATCAATTTTCCCTGATTTTTTAAAGTCTAAATAGCCTGGAGCAATCAAATCTTTAGTGGATCTTCTGCTCCGTTCAATATCTTCAAAATTTCCAAAAAGTGGTTTACCAGGTCGCAAGATTTTATTCATCGTCCGTAACCGCTCCATGCCATCTTGTACATCAACTGTTCCTTTGATACTCATCAGTTCATCCGCAAACGACTCACCAATATTTAACAATCTTTTTTGAGCATTGCGAAGGTTCGTTGCATGTGTCGCTAAAGTCACAAATCGTTCAACTTTCCAATTATTTCTTCCAGAATCATAACTAGACTCAATTAGTTGGTTCAACTCTTCTCTAAGGGGATCACCAGGATCGCCTTGTAAAGGATAAGCTGTTTTTTTCATGTACTCACCTTTTGGATTCTTAGTTACCAATAGCGTGAGTTGAAAATGATCTTTTTCAGACAATAAATTGATTGCCTTATTATATTGTGAAAGAATTTGTTTCTGCTTATCTACATGTGCTGTTGTGTAATTAACTGCACCTAATGTATACGTACTCGAAAATAGGTCTTCTGTAACATGCATGATCCCATCTTCAAACAAAGAAGTATAGTACAACGAGTTTTGCGTACTAGCGGCTTGAATTTTTTGGCTTTTTGGTCGTTTCTTTGATTTTTTTTCCTTTTTTAAAGTCTTGAACACGATATATTCTCATCCTTTCTCCTTTTTTATAAGTTCTTACTTGAATCGTTGTTTGGAATTTTAAAAACAGCTTCACCCAAGTAGAAAAAGTATAGCCATGTGGCTTGTACATTGCGTTACACGCACTTAGTGCTAACAAGGGGAAAAATATCAATCGAAATAGACCAACAGGCAAAACCGAATAGATAGCATTTCTAACATCTAATCCGATGACTAAAATGAGACTTACAATAAAAATCCACTGTGCGCCAGTTAAACCAATAAACGTTTTTTCCCTTTTTGAAGCATCTTTGAACACTTTGATTTCCATTTCTTACACCCCAAACATTTCCGAAGATTTTTTATGTGTCTGCCACAAAACAATAATGAATACGATCGCTAAAATCAGATTCTGGAAGAATTGTACTTCCATATCCAGATTGATTGGATTTCCTAAACCAGTCAGATCCAATACAATATTGGAAAGAAAATGATAAACACCGAACACGACCATAATGACCGCTGGTTGAAAGGCATAAGCTAAAATTCGCTTTAAATACCCTTTTCCTATATTGTCATGTTCTTCAGACGCAAAAGAGGCCATAGGAACAGGCATCAATGCTAACATGACATAGAGTTGAAAGAATCGAAGCATAACGATCACCCATACCATTACATAAGCAGCTAATGTTACTAAAGCACCGATAACAACCAATAAAAGGACCATGATCCCTCTTCTTAGTGCCTCTGTCGGATTCAATAATGCACCGATTAATTCCCCCAAAATAGATAGTGTATCTGTTGGTACTTCCACACTTGGTAGAGTAAATACATCAAAAGCACCTCTCGCATTTCGGGAAATAAGATTTGCCATTCCAATACCGATAGATAAAATGAAATTTAACATGACACTCGAAAAAGTGACCATGATTCCCCCCAAAGCCGCACGAAAAGAAAGACCTTGAAACATTTTCAAGGTCACGATTCCTGCGTTTGAAGAGTTCGCTTTTTCAAACATTTTTGCAATTTCTAAAATTAAGAGTATCCCTACTAAATAAAGACCAACTTCACGGGTTGATTTAGCCACGATATTGTTGACCCAATTTAATGTACTTTGGGAAAAATCCCCCATATTCTGAGTGAGGGCTTCAACTAAATCCATATGAATCCTCCTTTAATTTATTTACTACATACCTGGAGGATTTGAAAATACTCCAGTGATCATGGTTCCCGCACTAATCGCAAGCAACAGAATGCCACCAATGATCAACCAAGAGCCTTCCATTTTCCCTTGAGAGTCTCCTTGTCTCCCAGCTTGTGTGATCTGAACGATTCCCCAAACAGCTAACAAAGCGCCCCCACCGGCGATCAGCCACTGCAAGCCTCCTGCAATTGTCTGAGCAGTTGCATTTGCATTTGCCACAACTAGCGGTTCCAAACTTGTTGTTACATTCATTAAAAGTGATTTCATTTTTCATTCTCCATTCAATTTAATATTTTATTACGCCGCAAAATCAATATCCAATACTACTGGATCTGAAAATGCCTCTTTTTTAACATTTGCTTCGAATTTTTCTAAGCTGTTTTTGTATCTTTTCACCTCATACCAATTCGGATCACCTTCTTTGTGACCGAACTCTTTGGCATTTGGGTGATTTTTATAGTTGTATTTTGGTACTTTAAACATAGGTACTGAAGCAATTTTTACTAAGGCATGAAGTCGATCAAGCTCACCGACTTCACTGATTGAAATAACATCTTTCCCAACGGGTTCACTGCGAACAGAACCTTTATCACGCTTACGAATATAGATTGTTTTTTTTCCAGCTGCTTCAGAAAAAAACTTTGTGGTATCTGGTTCTGTCGATCCAGATAAATAAACCCAAGCGTCGCAGTTTCCAAAAAAGGATTTCCAATCCTCTTTGTACATAGCAACGATTTGATTGACGCTTTGTAATAAAATCGTGATACTCATCAAACGACTTCTAAATACAGACAAGGCCTGCTTGATATTTGGTACTTTTCCGAGATTGGCAAATTCGTCCATTAAAAATTCTATAGGGATATCTGCTTCTCCGCCCATTTCATTATCAATTTTGTGTTCAAGTGTTCGAAAAGAAAGTATAAAAATAAGGAGGGGTAAGAAATTAAACGTCTCGTCCATATCCGGTATCTTCAAAAAGACCGCTGTCTTCTCCTCAACCCATTTTTCAATCTCTAGATTATCCTCTTTGATAAAGTCTTTGACTTGTTGTAAATCAAATAAGGAGAAGCGAGTGATCGAAATAGCCAAGACACTGTCCCTAGTCTTTCCTTCAAAGTTTCGGAGGAAGTTTTGCCATTGGAGGTAGGCATAATTTTCTTCGCCAAATTCTTCCGCAAAATTTTTAAACATAAATTCAAGGGGACTTTCTACGTCTTTATTCTCACGATTTAAAAGTCGAATCAAGGTGCCGATTTGATCCAGGCTAGGCATAATGCCATCCCCTTTCACTTCTTCATTTCCTTTTCTTCCCCCACGGTAACGGTAATATAGATAAGCAAATAAGGAGGTAATCAACAACTCTTCAGCTTTGTCCCAAAAAGGTTCTCCTTTTTTCTCGTGATCCGCATTTGTCGCATCAATCAATGCACTGATCACTTTTTTGAGTGTGATCTCGTCTTTAACATAAGCAAACGGGTTGAAATGATCGGTATTTGTCAACGTATCAAAATCAACAACTTTGATCTTATACCCTCTACGTTCTAACATTTTCCCTACTCGATTGACTGTTCTCCCTTTTGGATCTGTCAGAACAAAACTAGACTTCATTTGAGCAATATTCGACATGATATAAGATGTCGTCTTCCACGATCCGGAACCTCCAATGACCATTACATTGTTGTTTCGATTTAATCGAGGATTTCTTCCCTCATAGAAATTCTTATAGCAACCGTCCCCTAGAATGATATTGTCTGAAAAATTCTTTTTATTCCTGAACTTCTTCATTTCTTTCTTTGTTCCCCAGCGACCGCTTCCGTATTCTTTCCCTGGCTCATACTCTCTTGTATCTCGTCCAAGATAGGTTAAAGACGCTAACGTTAAAACAGCGCCACAAGCAAGTAAGGAAGAATTTTCTAATGAAAAATGGAATGGGTTATAAAATATTTCTTTATTCACCTGAAGTGCTGCTAAGAGCTTCTCCCCTTCTGGTGCATGCATAGCAAGCTCCGTTGCACGATTGGCTACAAAACCTCCGACACCACCAAAAAGCGCGTAAGGAATAATTGACTGTTTTTTTGTCATAGATCGATCCCTCCGCTTATATCATCAAATAGAGACAAAGCATCTAGGCTTTCTTTGGCCTCTTTTGTGGTATCTACTGCATTTTTTGTTCCATCTTTAATAGCAGTGACACTTGATTCTTTGGCCTCTTCGACTGCCGCAACTTTTTCTTTCGTCTTTCCTTTCGCCTCTTCAATTAGCGCTTCAAGTGTTGGTTTTGTAACAGTTTCTGGATCGTTTATGATTGTTTCTACAGTCCTCTCAAGCGCACGAGCAGCAATGTTAGCATCTTTGGCATAAAAGTACATTTCTGACGTCATGTCAGGAAATTCTTTTACGTGGAATTGTAAACCGTACTCTGTCATCATATTTTTTAATTGGTCCAAATTTACTGCTTGATCTAGAATTTGTGGCTCTGCTAGCATTTTATTCGAGGATAATAAGAACTCATAATCTTTTTCTCCAGCTTGTACAAGTAATTTTTTCTCACAGTCTCGAATCAATTCCATTTGTTTCTCTCTCGGCAATTGTTTAAATTTGAATTCTAATTCCGGTTTTTCAGGAAGACCAAGCTGTTCTCTAAGTTTTTGAAACTTTTCCCAATTGTCCGCTGTAAGTTGTTCTGCTTGTTGCTTCATTTCTTTACTTTTAGCTGCTTGCTTCAACATAGATAGTAAGCGAAACACTTGATATAACTTTTGTGGCGTCCCCTTACAAATAACTTGATAGGCTTCTTGTTGTGATTGACTCATACTCTAGCCTCCTTCTTCAAAAATCATTAGGAAGGTGCGCTGTAATATCTGAATCTGCCAAGTGTTCTGATTCATCTTTTGATAAGTCGCCTTCTAAATGATTCTTTAAGGCTATTAAGAGGTTAGCCAACGTTTGATCAGTAAGTGTGATACCCTTTCGCATTTCCCCTTCAGGCGTCCAATTACGTAAATCATAAACAGCCTTACGGCCATTATAAGAAACTTTATTTAGTTCAACTGTCGTCCCCCATTTTGTACGATTGAGAATAGCAATCTCTTCTACCTTCTCAAATAATACATTTGGATTCTTTTTTTCTTGGTCTGGTTGGTTTTGTGATAAATCCATTACCATTGAAAATACCTCCTAAATTTTGATCATGTCTGTCACTCTGTCATTGTTGCTCGAACCATCAATCGATAGTCCGTACCAGCCCGACTTCCATCACATGTCAGCAAGGTCAAATAATGTGGCTCTTCCGGATTATCCAACATATACTGCCCTTCACTTTGGTGGATAATTCGTGTCTCTTGTACTTCATACGTAGCTGTTTTTCCATAGAAAGTAATTTCTACTTCGTCACCAATAGAAACATTCTTCAACCCACCAAACAATAGTCCGTTATTGGTCATATAATGGCCTAATAGGGCAAAGTTTCCTCGTCCGATTCGTTGATTCGGTTTCACAGTTCCTGCTCCAATACTAAGATTGGCCTGTGTCATACCTTCCAGAATTGGTAATTCCAACCCTATCGTTGGTATCCGTATAATTCCCACCCCATATTTTTGAATCAAATCCTTCGAATCGATCGAAAGATTTTGGGGGCGTAAATCTTCAACATCTTCTCCTGAATAATCACCAATAACTCTTCTATATGGCGTTTTTCCACTCATTTCGCTTAGTCCAGCTTGTTGTAGATTTGAAATTTGTTGGTCAAACTGTCTCTGTCGATAGTGCATCATGCCGATAATCGTTCCTATTAGTAAAACCACACTCACTATCCCAAGAATAATTTTCTTTTTGTGCGGGTGCTGCTTAAATTTTAATCGAATCCTTCTAAGCTTTATTTGTAATTCCTTCAATGCATTGCTCCTTTCCTTCGGAGATAAATGAACCAAAATAATTTTTCGTTTTTTGGATCAAACTTACTAAAAAAGAGACAAGGAATTTCTTCCTTCGTCTCTTCTTAATCATCTATTTTGATTTTAAAATAGGTTCGAAAAAACAGCCTTAAGCTCTTCCAAAATACTTGCATTTCCTGCTTGTGGGATTGACGGAACTTGTGGTGTCTTTAGATCTTTTGGTATAACTGGTAATTCAGGTTCTTCTTCTGGAGTTAAGAAGAGAACTGTTTGATCCTCATTTTCTAAGTCGAAATGCTCATTTACCAGATTCTCCATTTCAGGATCATCATAGATCATATGAGTCGCTACCAATTCATATCCGCTCTCCATTGTGTTTGCTGGCAAATCTAATGTAATTGGTAATTCGTGTTCTTCGTCACCAGTGGATACAAACGATGAAGTATCTTCGGAAACAACTGCTACTTGCTCTTTTGTGTCTTTATTGACTTTAATGTATTGCGTAAGCATATAATATTCATGGTCTTCTTTCCCCCCACGAATCCAAGTAAAGTCGGTTAAATGATTGTCTTTTGTTGGATCTAAAACTTTACTTCCAGTTTCAGTTTCCACAAATAGCGTCTCCACTTCTAAATCTAAACGGTGATTTTCTACTTCAAAGACAATAACTTCACCATCATTTTCTGGTGAAACTTCAAACGTATACTCTTCTTCGTTTGCATGATACCAAGGTAGTTCTTGGGATTCTACCAACAAATAATGTCCAGTTGGCAATCCATCGATATTGATCTCACCATTTTCATCTGTCAAGAACGTTCCAATAAGAACAGCTTCTTCAAGAGTTTCCTCATCGATTTCATCTTCACCTTCTAGATCCGTTGAGTCTTCTGAATCAGTTGAATCATCGGTATCGATTTCATCAGAATTGGTTGTCTTTACAGCGTCTTCGTTCTCTTCAGTGTCAGTATCTTCTTCCACGTCTTCACTTTCTTCAGGCGCTTCCTCGCTATCTTCTTCAGGATCAATTTCTGGTGCTGGCACTCGGTATAAATCAAAAGCAACGCCTTCTAGCGGTTTTTGATCCATTCCATCGGTTTTAATAACTTGAACACCTGCACGAGCTAAACGATTAATAATTGCGCCTGTCAGGTCCTCTTCTGGTTCTTCCTCCAGATCTATATCCTCTTCAGTACTAGGAGTTTCAGCATCTAAATTGGCATTAGTTGTCACTCCTTCTGCTTCGTCCTCCTCAGAATCAGCGTCAGGGTCTTCTTCAGCTTCGTCACCTTCAGCTTCGTCTTGACTTGCTTCTACTTGAATATCAAAAGAAACATCGTTGTTCTCTGGATCGTATACAAAATGGTGCTTCGTGTCATCCATTACATGATCGGGACCTGCATAGAGTTCTTGGATATACATAGGAATTGTTTGATTTGGCAATTTCAGCCCTTCAAAAGCAATTTTGCCTTCTTCGACTACTGAATAGCCTAACGTAGTATCAGCAGCTAATTCTTCTTCTCCAACAAGTAGTTCTTCTGCTAATCGTAGGGCAAATACTTGCCCGTTTTTCGCATTTTCTAATTCAACAACCGCTTTACCATCTTCCCAACCAGTTAGAACTTCTTGCATTTTTAGACCATAGATATTTAGGTCTTGTAGGAAGTTTTCTACTTCTAAAGAAGAGGACGTGATATCAACCGTTTGTCCTGCATAATCGATTGAGAACGGAATTGGTTCGTCTAAAAGAACAACACCTGCGGGTGCAGAAACTTCAACGACTTCGTACTTACCGATAAACAGTAGTGGATCTGTCGTAAATTTACCATCTTCGCCTGTAGTCCAAACGATATCTTCACCATCTGCTTGTAAGAATTTTCCTGCTTCATAACGCAGTGTACCGTCACCGGTCACGACATCTTCTGTTGGGCGAATCTTAAAGCCAAATCCATCCCCATTTCGTTGTTCGAATTCAATCGTCGTGTAGTCGCCATGATCACTTTCATTTACAACTGTAGAAACACCTGTTTCAACTGTTTTAGAAAGCTCTAGTTGTCCTTTTTGAGGCTTATTATCAAAAGTTGCCGTGACTGTTTCATTTACTTTGATTGTAATTGTTTGTGGCTTGCTGTTAATCACATAACCATTCGGTGATTGAATCTCTTCCATTGTCACCTTTTGATCATGGATTAAATCACGCCATTCACCAATTCCTTGATTGTTCGTTGTGATTTCTTTCGTTTTTCCATCATTTGTTGTAAAACGGAAAACTGCTCCTGCTAAAGGTTTTCCAGTAGTTTCATCTAATTTACGAACAGCTGCATGACCTTGTTTTTCAACTTTAACATTTAATGCAGCAATTCCTGGATCGGGTAAATGTAGACGAGAAAGATCTTGTGTTGTCCCATTCGTGTAAGCAAACGTGGTTCCTATCCCCGATCCATTAGGGTCATATTTTGTTAGTCGAACTACTCCTGAATCATTAGAATTTGCAGAAGCAGCAATGACTAAATCATTTCCATCTTTTCGTACACTCACACCAGCCGTATTAGTTGAAACAGTACCATTCCAAGAAGAAAAACGGTTATGAGTATCTCGAACGCGTATTTCTTCACCAGCTTTAACTGTTACAGTAGTGTTGTGCCAAGAAGGATTTAGATCATGTTCAGCAATCCTTTTATCGACAGCAGCTTTGAACGAATCATATTTTGCTTTACCAAATGTTCCATAGTTGATAAAGCTTCCTCCCATTTCATCCCAAACTAGCATTTGTGTTAGTGCATAATTTTCCATGCTACGCTGGTTATAGTAACCAAAATATCCGATAAAACGAAGTCTTTTTGAGCGACTTTCTGGTGATATAACATCATTAAGATCTAATTTTTGATCGTATAAAATGCCCGACTCCGTAAATACCCCTTCTTGAATACAGAAGACGTCGTCGCCATCAATTTGCCAACGAATAATCTTGTCATGCGTATAATGTAGACCAGAAGGTGTATAACGTGCGACATTGACATCTAAGCGACCATTTTCAGACAAACGATAAGAAGAACTTCTTGTCATTTTCTCTTCTTTAAGTTTTTGCCATTCATCTGATTGTGCAGCTAATTCCTGTTGCTCTGAATACGATCCCAATTCATGAAGATCTTTTTCTCCGATAAAGAATTCTTTCATATTATCAGGTACTTCTTTAGTTATTAACTCCGGTCCGTCATTAGCTAGTTGGCTCTCTCCGGTTTGGATAGATCCAACAAAATCTCGATTATTCATTAATGGTAGCAAAACTGGAGTACTAATAGGTTTATTAGTTTCTTTATCGCTATTTATTTCTTTCGTATCGGAATCATCATTGATTTTGAGACTAGTAGATTGATCCAACAGTACCGTTGCCATACTATTTATCGGCAAACCTGTTGTGAGCAAAACAGTCAGCAAGAACAAGCTGATCACTTTTTTCATTTTCTTATATTTCATAATCGTCTCCTCATAAGCCTTTTAGCAACAAAAAAAGACCAATGATAAGCTCATTAGTCCTTTACAACAATTCCCGAATATGACGGGCTTCGGCATCTATTATTCACTTTTATCACCTCAGCACATAAAAAAAAGGCAAGCTTTTCAGCTTTACCTCTTTTTTACATTATTTTTTAATTATAAAATACAACTGTCCATCCGATTATATCGCCTTTAGCATTTAAGGCAGGATTTATTAGGAATCTAGTAAACTCTACAAATTTATCCTCAGCCCATAATGCATATGCTTGTGCGCTAGCCTCTTCTTGAGTAGCTGCAAAAATGCCGCTGTTTCCAATATTAACAGGAATATTATCAGTTTCATTGCCTTCAGAGCCATTGTCTCCACCGTTACCATTATCGCCTCCACCTGGAGGGGTAGTTTCATTTCCATCGCCAGTAGAACCGTTATCGCCTTCTGTTGGCGGTGTCACTGTATTGCCGCCGCCTGTTGATCCATTGTCTCCCCCTGTTGGTGGTGTCACGGTGTTTCCTCCGCCTGTTGATCCATTATCCGCACCTGTTGGCGGTGTTACTGTGTTTCCAGCATCCGTTGCCCCACTTCCTTCTGTTGCAGGAGGGACAGGAACTGTCGCTGCTGGTGAACCTTGGTCATTACTAGAACCGGTTGCTGGCGCTTGTCCGATCGGTTGACCTGGATTTACTTTGTCATTTTCATTGATTACCGCTTGGCTAATAGTGTTCCCACTTTGATCTTGTACAGAAGCAATGTTTCCTTCAAATACTAACTTATTTCCCTCGAAAATGACATCTACATTCCCAATGCTATTCCATTCAGCTAATTTTTGAACTGAAATATTTGTCGCTCCGCTAATGGCGCTTAGAGTATCGCCCCACTTTATCGTGTATTCATTGCCAGAAATTTCAGCTTTGATTTGTTCAACTGATCGAGGCGTCCATTCTGCGGCCTCTGCTTTTTCCGTCTGAATAGCTAACGCTACTCCTCCAACGGTTACACCGATTGCTAACACTTTTAACATTTTCATTTATTCTTCCTTCTTTCCTTTTTGTATTATATCAATATCATAATATACATATAATGATAGGTCAACAATTATATCGTGGATTTTTTTCTTTTTTTCATCTATACTACTTCTATAGATACTTAGGGGGTGTTAACATGAAAGATACCGATTCAAAAGAAATGCGAGAATGGATCTTAGATAATCTTGTTACAAAGCAAGGTGCTATGAAAATTACGGGTCAGTCCGGACCTGCCTTTCAACAAGCAGTAAGAACGAACATGGTCACTCCTTTTGTTGAATACAATGAGTCCCCAGTAGTGCGTTTATACTTAAAAAGTGAGATTGAAGCTTATGCAAAGCAAGTCGCACTTAGAAAGAATAAATTGAAAAAATGAATAATCAAAAGAACTATCATTCATTGGAAAACGAATGAATCCTAGCTTAGTAGTTACCAGGGAGGACGTCCTTCACGAAAAGGGCGCCTAGCGTTGAAATATTTCAAGAGTAAAGTATTCTTTGAGACTTTAAAAAGGAAAAACCTAAACATAGAATTTGGATTGAAAAGATCTCCCTGGCAACTATTAAGATAGGATTCACTTATTTATAATAACTATAAATTAAGCATATCAAACCTGATAAATTTCGCCAAATGATATCTTGTGTCTTTTCATACAATTTTAATAAAACTATTTATTAATATAGACCAATTTTATTTTTCTTCAACAAAAACGATTTAATATTGCGTTTATTTAAAAATATTTTTCAACCATTTTAGTATAGATAACATTTTTATTTTATAATTAATTACAATATCCTTTTTTTGTAAAAGTATTCACATTTTGAGGTTTATGGGAGTCATCCATAGGAAAATGCACGGTAGGAGTCTAAAAAAAAAATTTAGGTACTAAAACTACATGTAAAAATGACTGCTACAGTAACTATTTTCACTATCAAATCAACTTCAATGAAATCACTAAAAAACCAAGCACAACAAAGTACCACAAAAGTAATAGGACTAGCGGAAACCACAGAATTCCGAAAAAATAATAATTCCAATAAACTACTGATCCTAAAATTAAAGTAAAAAATCCACTGATAAAGATTCGCCAAAACCACATTGCCAGTTTTTCAAGTCGCTGTTCGTATTCTAATGTCCATTCATTTGAAAGCATAATTTGCGACACTCTCCTTCTGGTACTTCTATTGCTTTCACCTATTGACCGATTGTTCACTTCTCCCTTAGAAGCCCTAATTCAGTTTCTTTTTGTTCATAATCTTCAACAAGGCTCATTACATCTTGCCACGCCTCATCAATACTTTTTTGATTTGCTTCTCTTTTGAACAAAATCCTGCTTGAAATGCTTTCGGGATATCCTAGAAGTGGGTGTGTTTTCCAAATAATTTGCTGAACATAATTTTTATCTACATATTCTTTAAGTTCATGATTTGAGTCATAAGCTAACTTTCGAGAGAAATGGACAGTATTTATCGAATTATCAAAATTTGACTGTTGCGTTTGTACTTTCATTGCCATCGATAAAATCCCAATAAACACAATCACATGAACAACTACTTTTAACAACACCTCATACTTGTATTTCAATATAAACATTTCTATCCTCCTGATTTATTCTTACGTGTGCGTTTAATTATCCTTCTCTAATCTGAAATTTTGAGTTTCTTCTGTTTCGAAGTCCACGACAAGAAAACAGCAGTTACTTTTAGATAAAAAACATAATGAGTGATCCAACACTCCAAAACAAAGTGGTAGATATCGTCGACTCAATAATCGGAGCAAAAATCGATTCACTTTTATATTTTCCAGAGATTCCGCTGTTATAAAAGAGATAACTTACAAAGAGATCTAACCCTAACCCCTGAAAAAAATTCAGCTGATCGAAACTAAAAGTTGGTGAAATGATCCCATTCCAAAGCTTCATGGTAACAAATCCGCCGTAAATTATTCCTGCGAACTTAAGAACTAATACCACTAAGAAAGTCCCTGTTTCTCCAAGAATAAGTAATACTTTATCTTCTTTATCTTGCAATTTAAAACCTCTTTTTCTTAGTTCTTAATTTTAATGAATAGTGGAATTACTTGTTAAAAGTTCCGACTCTTTTTTGAGCATATTCGGTAAATTTATCTAGGGTGATACCTTCTTCTTCGCAAACTTTCGCAAGTTTCTTAGTATCGTAACCTGTATCAACTGCCAAGCCTTTTTCAAAACTTCTATATCTAGTTAATGTTTCTTCTTTTCTTTCCCAAACTCTTTCTTCTGCATTCATCATCAATTTTCTATCCCCCCCTATTCCGTTATCTCTGTCTTTCATTAACTTCAATATCCCAACGTTTATCACCGTAGAGATATTCTAGTCTTTTTCTTTTCACTTCTAGACTCAACTCTTTTTCCGAAATTTCTTCTAACAAATCACTAGCAAAACCACAATAGAAAAAGTCAGGTGTTTCAACTCTGCATTCAATCTTTCTTCTTTTTAAAGCTTCTTTCAAAGTTTCCATAACTTCGCCTTTCCACTATTTCTTCTCATTCCACAATCTCTATCTTTTTAAGAATATCGTTAATCTATTTAAAAGAAACATCCCACCATATTTAATAAATCAGACAGAGTGATTCTATCTTTTAGTAGTTCCGAAACGTTTCTTCGGCAATGACTCCTGGAAGTTGATTACGCTGTTTTCGTTGATAATACGACTGTGTGACTCTTTCTCGATCGACGATAAAATAAATCCCTGTTTTCGAACGAATAATTTTTGCTACTGGGACTTCCTTCACCAGTCGTCCTTCTTCCAAATTGTTCACGACTCTCAACGAATGGATGTAACGTAAATGGATCAACTGCTTCTTGTATAAGGGGGTAGACTGGACGACTTTATGCGTGACAATATAGGCCCGTTCTCCAGGTAATACTTCATCATGTTTGAACTGGATATTATTCGCAAACAAATCTTCTTGTCCGATCATAAACTCCAAGTCCTGCTCCTTTAACAATAGTTCCTCCAATTGGAAAAATCGCTTCTTTTTGCCTTTTATACTTTTTTTTGCTGTACCTTTTGCCATCCATTTTCCCCTCTCTTTTGTTTCTCGTGTGAAATGATCACACCAAATTCAGTTATTTTCATTGTCTCTGTGCATTGTAACTGTCTAATCAGTCGTTCCGTTTTTTTCGCATGCCAGGCTGATTGATCGGTCAACCATCGAGAAAAGTGATCATGCGATAATTGTGACTTTCTTTTATTTTGCATATAATCAAACAACGCTAAATACTCCTGCATTGCCTCGACTCGAATGATTTCACCAGTTCCCATGACTCGTAATACCTTGCTACGCTGTAGCTGTTGGAACAGTTTGAGTTGTCTTTCTTTTATCCAGTAATCATTCGTTTCAAACCAACTATCTAAACTACGACGCTTGATTGCCTTACGCTTAGACTGCCGCATAAAAGTAAGTAATACTTGTATTTCAGTCATTCAACTCACTCCTATTTCTTATGCTCTAAAGACATACCTGTTCACAAAGAACCGCAAACAAGTAGTAAAAATGGTACAACACTTTTCGGATAAGTGGGAACCTGACCGTTTTAAGATTACGGACAACCTGTCTCTCTTCATCATTTTGAGAGGTCCAAAGTATTTCTTTTCAGAATAAACAGCTGGTTTTTAAGGCGTTCAACTGCGCTACTTTTCTCGCTACATGCCAGAGACACGATCTTCTGCTTGAGTTACCAAGTCAAGCAGTCTGTCATTTTTGAATGTATCTATCTCGCCAGACAGAAAACAGCAAGACCTTTCTCGTTTGATTCCAAAGCCAAACACTACGCCCTGGATAAACGTCCGATACTATCCAGTTTTCAAGGATCATGTAAACAACGAAAAACGTTCTTTACAAACAGCTATGTCTTTCGTTTAACGATCTTTCAAGCCCAGTCCTTCACTTTCATTGGTGGTTCAAGTATGACCAGTGATTGAGCCGAATGCTTTTTCTTCGCCATAATTTTTCCGCCACTTTCAACGACTGTTTTAATTTTGGGATAAAGCACCTCTATTTCTTTAACCGTTAGATCTGTTTGATGAACAAATTTTCCATTTCCAAGATTTGCCCATATACTGCCATCAATTAAACGAACCGTAATCGCTCGTTGTAAAATCAATCGAGGAGAACAGGGCTTCATTCGTGCAGACTTATTCATTTTTTACCACTCCTTCACTAGCTTGCTCGTGCGAACATCAGAAAACAAAGGCAAACAAAAAGGAGGAATTCCACATGTGTGAAATTCCCCCTTAATGACTGTAGTTGTCGACAACGCCCCATAACAGCTAATTTGATCGTTCGTTTTACACGCACTCCCCCACTGAATCAAACATGTAAAAAAACGAATCGTATTAGTCTAAACCAGTACACAAACGACCTTACTCACCTTCTGTAAATCTCTTTTAGGAATGTTTCATAAAAAAAGATTTTAAAAATTAAGTAAAAACGAATGAATACCACTCAGATGTTTGTTATAATTAGCAACGTTGTAGACTTCGTCTACAATTATCAAGGAGCAATCCAGCAACATGGGTAAGATGTTGTTTGGATCCTTTGACTCTCAACGACCTTCAAACTGACGCCAATCAGTTTGGAGCGAGAGAGCTAAAGGTGCTCCTTTTTGTTTGCCTTCATTTCAAGACCAGACCCTAAAATGTCTAGTTCCTTTTCGGCGAACAAAATCTAGTTCTTTGTTTAATTCCTTTTAACGATAACATGCTCTTATCCCTCTGGCAACAATAAATTATCCTAAATTTATTCAGATTCTATCTCATTTAAAGAAAAACATCCTTTGATAAATCCCGCTAATTCCTTATTTAATTTAAGAAAGAAACGCATACCTACAGGTTTTCTAACTAGATATAATTTGTTTTAATAGTTATTCTAATTTATACTAAATTTAGACAATTTACTTAAAAAAAAGATAATAAAAAGTTTCACATGAATCTTTAAATAAATTGGTCTATTCGTTTATTTGGTATAAAAATAACTTTCTAAGGACGTGTTACTTGTGCGTCGCGTGGATCAATTGGAAATGGAAACATACTGTTTCTCCTCCTTTTTTTTATTACTGTACAGCTTTTAATATTGACGTCATATAAATCATACAACAAGTTTTTACAAAAATCTCCAAAAATCTGCTGACTTGTGAATTTCACAAATGGACATTTTTTTATTGACATTACAGAAAGGACATGGTATGAACATTCATTTACTTATACGAAGACTACGAATGAAACAGGGTGTGAAGCAATCTGAAATTGCTAAAGACATTATGGACACTTCAGCTTATTCAAGATTTGAAAAAGGCGAACGTGCCTTAACTTCTACAGAATTAGAATTAATCATGAACAGGCTTAATGCGCATATTACAGATCTCAATGATATCGAAAACATGGAAAATGCTGTCGCAGCAAAGATTAGAGAAGTCACACAAAAATCAATTGACAATGAATTAAATTTAGACGAATTAAAAGATTTATATGAAATTGCTAAATTGGAGAAAGACAAATCTTTAAGATCCTATCGTAGCTACCTATATGTCAAACACCAATTTAAAAATATTGCGGAATTTATTGAACCTATTACGTCCGAAGAAATAGATACACTCTTTTCTGAGATACAAAGCAAAAACTATTTAACAAATTATTATCTTCAACTTATCGCAGATTTTACTCCAACGTTCAAAATTACCCACTTAGAGTTTTTCTTAGAAACCTTAAAAAATTACGAAGTAGAAAGTATCAGTTCAATTGATTGTCAGTACTTACACGTACTCCCTTCTGCAATCTCTAACATAACCGATTCGTTTATCGATCATGCTGTTTTAGATCCAAATAATATTGATTTTGATCTATTAGCCAAAGCAGAAGAAGCCTGCAACAAGCTTGGGGAAATATTAGACTCTCGGCCAATATTTAATTTCAGCTTATTATTCACCTTGTTCAGAATTAGAATTGAGTACTACAAAGCATTAACTCCAGCGGACAAGGAAGTAGCCCTACAAAAAGCCAAAAATTACAAAAAAGAAGTAGAATTTATTGTTAACATGACAGACTATCATAGGAATAAAATTAAAACTACTGCTGATATTGCTTTGTACAGTCTGAATAATTTAATCACTTTTGGAACACCTGGTGAAGTAGCCTATTTTATAGATTAGACAAATAGGTTTTTAATTGATCATCAGTCAAAACAGACACTACAGCTTCGCGGAGACACACATAGATCTAAGACATACAAATTTATCTAGTCAATTCCCTCGACCCAATTATGCATTGGTACTTCTGGTAATCCTTCAGTTGATTCTACAAATTTCTTAATTGCGATCGGATATTCAATAAACCAGTTCTTAACATAGACAAAAATAAGGTTTTGAATATTATCAACTTTTTCTGTTTTTTGCTTTTGGTATGCTTTTAGGATTGTTTTATATAATTCATTAGCTGCGTTGATTCCGTAATTCCCTATATCTTCAAAAATAACTACCGTACTAGTTTCATTTTCTGCTTTGGCTTTTGATAGTATTTTTCCCTATATATTTCTTTTAGCTTATAATAAACTCTGACATTTGATACCTCAACATACTTGTATCACTTTTGTAAATGATACATAGCAAGAAAAGAAAAAAGAAATTTTCCACCTTTTTCTTCAAAATCAATCAAAAATTAATCGATATTTTCCTTTTTCTTTTTTGGATTTAATCCTTTTAAAAACTTATCCTCCAAGGCTAATAGTTCATCATAAACACTCCCCATAGACTGCCCTGATGATAAACTTAAACAGTACAAAAAATCGCAAGGTAACGTTGCTACAGAACGATTTCGGGTCACCCAACTTGCCACAGTAGACTGTCTATAATCATGAATCTCACAAAATTGTTCTACAGTCATCCCTAAGCCACCGATAATAAAAACATTGATAGGATAAGGATAAACATAAGTATTGACACTCATGGTCAGTAAGTCCTCCTTCAAGATATATTATTGCACATGCGATAATAGTACCCCTCTTCGTAGAACAAAGCAAGTAGCGGACAACTATAAACCTCCAAGCAAAAAAGAAACAGTATCAAAGATATATTGTAAAAGGCAATTTGCATCTTTTATTTTTTATCCTGTATCTAATTCAAAAAGATTCACTTCTTTAAGGGCAGGCAAGGTAGCTGATAATTGTTTAAATGTCTCTTCTACCAAGCTCCCGTTTAATTCAAATACCTCTGTGATCCTTGTTGAATAAGCTAATCTTTTTTCTTTTCTTAATTGAATGACCTTCATGAACAACATTTTGACTGAAGCAATGATCATTCCGCCATTTCTTCCTCGTGTTACCTTGTAGAAAACCTTATTCTCATGCCTTAACTCGGTTAAGATCTTATCAAGTGTTCGCTTGGGCATCGTGAGTTCTGAAGCCAACTCTTTTTTAGACATATTCAAATAAGGCTCACTAGCATGACTTTTTTCGCTTAGATAAGCCAATAGATCTTCTTTCCATTCTTTTTTATGACTATATTTTCTTTGTTCTCTTGGCTTTTTAAATTTCCACCAACCACGACGTTGAATAAACAAATCTTTCTCTTGCAGTCCTGCAAAGATCCATTGCTGGCACAGCTCTAAAACAAAATCACGTTGCGCTGCCTGGTACATTCCAGAATAAGCGCTCATAACGATTTTTCTTACTTCCCTTTCAGCCAAAGGTTCATTTAGTCGCTCATTAAACTCGAACATGTTATATTCACATGTTTCCAGCTCATATCCCGAAGAGAAATAAGCAAGAGCCAATGTGAAAATCACATTGTTTCGACCTAAACGGCCCTCTCCACCGATAATATCTGCTTTACGTAATAATAGATCGAACCAGGGTTCATCCACTTGTCGATACTCTTTTTTCTCAGGGAAAACAACAATTTTAGCTTCTCGTTCCGCTTCAGTTTTTTGACTAGAAGCTGTTTTCATTGACCAATTCAACCATTCTGAAAATGCGTATTGATAAGCTTCCTCGTAAAAAACTATATTTTTTTTGTTTGGAAAACGTGCAATTCCAAAGTGATTACAGCCCACATCGATTCCAGGTAATTGCTTTGCTAATTGCTTACGAATCGTTGTAGAAATACGTTTTGCAACTTCGACTACCTTGAAGTTGCTCTTTTTCGTTACGTAAGCTGGGCTATTTAATACGAAATACACTTGATAGCCATGATCAGACTCTAAAATCATTGTTGGCATATAACCAATCTGATCTAAACAAGCAAGAACGATCTCCCCTTCGTGACTAACTTTTGTATCGATATCTACAACAAAAGTATTGATTTGGCTTAAATTATTTTCAGAATGTCCCTTAACCACGGATCGATTCTCGTCAGCATACGTTCCATATCGATACACATTAGGAGTCCAATGTGTCAGTTTATTTTCGTTTTCAAGAATCGCTTCTTCAGATGTGATCACCATCCCACGTCCAGCATTCATTAATTGTTTCGTACGGTACGCAAAGATAGCACCATTCCTACTCGTATTTTCATACTGAATAGGCTTAATGGTGCTATTTCGATATTTATATGTTCTAATACCACTTTTCAAAAGCGTTGTATATAAATTAATCAACATCAACTTTACGTCCTTCCCACAAATTAAAAGAGAACACATCGAATATCTGCCGAAACAGCTATACTATGTGTTCTCTCATCAATGTTGATTAATATACTCTTAAAAAGCACATCAAATAAACGTTTTTATGTTGAGTTGCTCGCCTTTTTTTGTTAAAATAAAGGTAATCGGAATTGATTTCCGAATCCTTTTAAATATAAGTAGTTGGTAGCTACTTACATATTCTTGAGACGAGCGTGAACACATGAAGTATGGTCATGTGATTCAGAAATAATAGATTTTGGTAGAATCTTTTATTTCCGTCTCTTTTTTTATGTAATTTTCTAATATATCTTACCGCATAAATCTTAAATCTGTAAATAGCAAGTTTAATGGAAAAACATCTGCTATAAGAAAGAATGCCTACATATCAACCTTTTCGCAACCTAAACAAGTGGGTTCTAAATAAGAGATATGATTTTCCGTTAATAGAACATAACTATTGGATCTAGAACACTAAATATATACCTACTTACACAATCATGAGACGAGCGTGAACACATAGTTGCTGTATGTGATTCAAAAGAATAGGTGAGGTCCAACTCACTTATTTTTCCGTCCCTTTTTTTCTGCTTTAGGTTTCATAAGTAAGAATATCTGATAACCACTTTTAGTTCAAGTACTAAATCTCCTAAAATATATTACATACTACCTTAAGTAGAACTAAACTATTATTATATACTACCTTTATCAACGATTATATACTACCTTAATTTTAAATACTTATAATTATATACTACTTAAATTAAATATTATCTACTACCTTTTAATCTAAATTTTAATATTATGTACTACTTTTATTGATATTTAGATACTACCTTTATCATTAATATGTTTAAGGTAGTATCTAAACAGATATTTATAGTAGTAGATAATATATTTTTTTAAAAAACCCAAGTTTAATTAATTGAATTTCAGTTTATAAATTATCTACTACCATATTATAATTAAATACTACTTTAAATAGTATTTAATTATATACTATCTAAAATATTTATATTAATTACTACCTTCATAATCTATTATTGACTACTTTAATACTATATATGTACTACCCTATACATTTGTTACATACTACCTTTATTGCTTATATTTTATATTAAATACTACCTAAACTACAAATTACTTACTACCATATTACACTTTATACCTTCTTTAATTACTACCCGCCTATATGTTCCAAAAAAGTTTACATTTGTTTTGATCTAAATGACTTATGTACATAATAGCTTAAGTAAAAGCAGTACTCTCAAAAAATATTTTAATGCTCATCGAAGTATGGTAGTTAATAATTATAGAATTTAAAATAGGAGCTATTTATATATTTTAAAAATACTGTTATATCAGTATTTTCATAGGTAGTAGGTAATTAAATTTTTATAGCTTTATTTATGGTAGTATGTTAATATTATTAAAAAGGTAGTAGATAATGTAAGGAGTGACTTAACTTGTCAAAGAAATTCGTTATAGGAAACTTCAAAGGTGGAGTAGGGAAGAGTACATGTGCGCAAATGTTAGGATTCGAAGCAGCTGTAGCAAAAAAACAAAGAACTCTGATCGTTGATCTAGATATGCAAGGAAATACTTCTGACGTAATGAGTTTAACCCATATGAACTTTTCTGCTGAAGAGGGTGGGGGAGACGGAGAACCTCTTGATTATGAAAATACAATAACCGATGTACTAATTGGAAAAGAACCTATTGATTTAAATCTTGAGTCGGATGGGGAAGTTGACTGGAATAAGGTAGTAGATAATGACACTCGAGTTGACCCTAAAGATGCTGTATATAAGGTAGTAGATAATTTATATATCTTACCCGCAGATATGAGTTTTGAACTTTACGACGATTGGATCAAAGATCAATTCTCGGATTCCGCTGATAAGCTTGTTTATATGCAAAAAAGATTAGGACCGTTACTTGATGAATTTGACGTTGTATACCTGGACGTACCACCATCAATTTCTATTTATAGTAAGTCTGCGATGTATATAGCCGATTTTGCGATTGTTGTTCTTCAGACTCAGGTTAAATCGATGAGAAATGCCATGCAGTATTTAGAATATATGGATTTCTTTGTTGACGGGTTTGATACGTCTCTAAAAGTTGCAGGGGTGATTCCTTTTATGTTAGAGAGTGGGGACGCTGTCGATCAAGAAATGTATGCACAAGCACAACAAATATATGGCGATCATTTGTTGAAGAATGTTGTATTAAAGAATGCACGCTTAAAGCGATATGACGGATCTGGAATTACGATGGAATTAACTAAAGCAGGAAAACTAAAACAGTGGGATAGACGCTGTCATCATCTGTTTATCAATATATATGACGAGTTGCTTGAACATGAAGCCTGGTATGAGTAGGAGGTCACTTAAATGGCTGATATAAAAGATCTAGGTATTTTCAAAAATAATAAGGGGCTAGATAAAATTAGAGCAGGTGCCTCAACTAGAAAAAATATAAAAAAAATACAATCTGAAACTCAATCTAAAGATACAGATAAAAATATAGCAGTAGTAGAAAGCAATCATACCAAGGAATCTATTCAAAAATCTCAGATAAGTCCTACTAAAAGTACGGAAAAGAAAGCTATTCAATCTAAGAGAAAATCCGATGCATCAAAGAAGGTAAAAGGGGTAGGGGCTCCAGTAAGAAAGTTCGATCGTTCTTTTTCTGCACAAATGCCTTTAAAACTATCTCCTATTTTAAACGCAACCTCTAGAGTCATGGTTGAAAAATATGAAACTAACTTAACTAGAGACGAGTTATTGAGAAAAGCTCTTGATGAATACATCAAACAACATCTAACTCAAGAAGATAAACAAGACCTTTTTAATAATGTTATGAGAGAAGTAGAAATGTTCAGAAAGAAAAAACCTACTATTCCTGAAACTGATATAGATGGTACTGTGATTCGAACAGTTGATGAAATCGAGGCAGAAACTAATACGATTATACGTAACAACTGGGGAATGAATTATAAACAATAAAAAGATACTACCATAATTTATAAATTATGGTAGTATCTTTTTATTCAAAATAATAGTAGTACATAATACAGTTTCAAATGCCCAGTATATGTCTTTCTTTTTATACGTTTCAATAAAAATATTCCGCTCTTCGAATTAAGGTAGTAACTTACTGACACAAATTGGAATCAATGCGAATTTTACTCGTCATTGCCAATTAATAATAACTATAAGAAGTATACACATTTGCTCATGCTTCATTTCATATTCGTGTTTATATTTATGTCTATGTTTACGAATATATATATACACATATATTCGTACATGTGTGTTCGTGCTTTTTTAATCAAGTAATTTTTCCTTCTTAATAAGAAATATACCATAATAAACAAAAAACAAAGTTGTTGAAGCCTAATTTGTTTCTAGGAAAGGATAATTCAGATAAACTGTAATAGTAGAAAAATAAAATATTAATATCATTTTCAATTTTCATATGAAATAGACTAAATCTATAGTTTTAACTAAGTAATTATCTTATTGGAGGTGAATACTATGTGCGGACGATATTTTTTTGATTTAGAGTATGATAAACTTAAAAGATATTACGATCAAGTAGAATCAAAAGTAGCTGACAAAGATATACGACTTGCTACCAATGAAGTATTTCCTTCAAATCATGTAGTGACGCTAGGAATCAACAAAGAATCTGAAGTTGTTCCTGGTATCACACGTTGGGGATTTGAGGGATTTAAAAAAGGACAGCTGATGATCAATGCACGGTCAGAAACAGTAGAAGAAAAGAAAATATTCTCGAAAGCTTTTAGAGACTCTCGCTGTATTTTCCCGATGTCTGGTTTTTATGAGTGGGATCTCAACAAGCAAAAATTTTTCTTTAAAATAAAGGAGAACAGTACTTTATTTATTGGTGGCTTTTATCGTATCCATTAAACTGAAACAGGATTTGAAACAGAATCAATTATAATGACGACCAGACCAAATACTTCAGTAGCTCCAGTACATGATCGTATGCCATTAATTATAGAAAGATCCTCGATAAATGAATGGCTTAATAACTTAGAATTTGCAAGAAAGTATGTAACAAATGAAATGCCAGAATTAGAACAAATCATAATTGAAAATAAAAACGGTCTATAGATACAAAAACACCCTTAGAGAATTCCTACTCTCTAAGGGCTTAATTTATTTTATTATATAATTTTATAGCTAACACAAACAACTATTGTAACCTATAGACAACTTTAGATTGAATCAATAGACGATATCAAGTTATCTATATTATTTACTACTATAATTATTAGTTCCGGTAGTAACTTTTTACACGGATAATAATAGTAGTATATAATATACTTTCTTATTACTATCGCACCAACGTTTCTACAAGTAACACTAGGACTACACTTATATTCAATTAAGGTAGTAGAATATAATATATTCTTCCTAAGCAATTTTTACATGAAATAACTTAATAGTAATATAGTAGTAACATAATAAATTACTATTATAAATACTTTTATTTGAATATCCGCTTCAATACTATTTTTATAATTAATTCGATTACTTATAAAGCATTCAACGCATCAATTGTAGCAGCATTATCAATATGCGTATACAAAGTCGTGGTAGTAGTATTAGTATGCCCTAATTGCTGAGCTGTAAGAACTAGTGAATTAGTTTGTTTATATAACCTTGTGGCTAACGTATGGCGTAGCTTATGAGGACTAACTTGTACTTTGAACCCCTTTGAATATTTCGCTACCATACGCTCAATTGCTATGCCTGTCATTCTTTTGGACTCACCTTTATAAATAGTCAAGAACATTGCTTTCTCACTATCAGTAGCCTTATAGCGGCTGCTACGAATCTCTAGATAGTTTGCTAAATACTCCATGGCAAAAGCTGCAATATTTACAGCATCTCTTTTATTTCCTTTTCTAATCACCACAACTTTATTCTTATCTAAAGATAGATCGTCCACATTTATATTTACTACTTCAGATAACCGTAATCCAGAACCTAAAATCAATGCATTAATAGCAAGATCTCGTTCAACATCCCTCGAATAATAGGAGATAGCCTTAGAACTCAAAGAATTTTTGTATTCAAACTCTATATAGTCTAAATAGTTTTGAGTATCTTCGTCTAAAAATAATTTTTTCTCGATTGCATTTGCTCGAGCTGCAAGTGTCGTTCTGTCTGCTATTGTCGCAACATGTTCCATAGGGTTAGTATTTAGATAGGGCACGCCATTAGGATTATTTGAGCTAGAGGATAGATACTTGAATAAAACCTTCAGAGCAGTAATATTTCGGTTGATCGTTGCAATAGACAATCCTAAATTATTACTATCTTGTAAATAGTGTTTCGTAGATACTTTTTTTATATTCTCTTTGGAACGTCGTTTTAGATATGATTTATATAAATTTAACTCATAAGGAGTCAATTCTCTCAATGAATGAATAGAAGTATCTGCTAGAACAGCTTCACTAATTAACCATTTAAAAAATAATTTATAATTTTTTAAATATTCCAGTGTAGTTTGTGGGGATTGATCTTGGTCATCACGAGCCTGTACAAAATCTTTTATATAATCTGGCATATGACTTAATAATTCATCGATTTTTTTATACGTGTCTTTATAATTCATTAAAATCAACCTTTCTTTATAAGTAGGGTAGGGAAGTTACTTATAATTGGACTATACCAATTAAAGCGATGTATGTCAACAAATAAAGTACCTTTTTACAAAAGAAATATTATATCTATAACTATAAAGAAAGACTCATCTTTCTATATAATTAGACATAAGAGACAGTACGATTGATTTAATATCAACAAGTGTATATACGGTATATACAAAAAGAAAAGGGGAGGGAGAAGACTATAGCAATTGAAGAAAGAAAATTCAGAGAAATGGGGGGATTCAGTAGTATTAACAATTTCAAAGGAGTTTCTTAAAGAAAATGGGTTACATCCTGGAGATACATTTTTTTAGATTTTTAGATAAGAAAAAAATTCAAGCAGTAATTCAAAAAAACTTAATTGATAAGATGGATATAGTAATACCTCAAGCATCAACAAAGTACGATCCTGCCTTTCAAGAGCTTGTTGATAAATGATTATTCGTTTTTTTTCATCAAAGTGGTAATGATAATTCGTCTATTATCTAATAATTGTATTTTTTAGTAGATATGGTATAATTGTTTTAACGAAAAGGTAATTCATGATACACCAAAAACCACTAGCTGGCGGGCTAGTGGTTTTCTTTTACGTTCTATTCAGATTAACGGGTAGGCTTACTGTCTTTTTTGGCAATAATTTTGCAATCAAGCCATTTACAGATGTAATGCGCGGTTACTTCTGCTACGATTGCAAAAAACATATCGAAAAGGTAATTCATAATACAACCTCCTCCCCTTGCCAGAATAGGCCGGGGTAGCAGACAGCATAAATATTATACCATTCTATATATATATTGATAAACCATCAAAATAAAACATACCATGACTAAAAGAAAAACTCTTATTAAACTCCATATAACTTGTAAAACATCCAACTGTATAGAAAACGGTAATTTTCTATACAATTAAAAAGGTTAAATTAATTACTAAAAAACTATATTATAAGCTTTATGCTATAATTTTAGAAAACACATTAGGAGATGTATTCTATGTTTTTGTGGCCTATAGCCTTACAATATTTCATTTATACCATTTGTATATTACTCATTAATCATCAAATAGTACATAAATCTCTTTTTCTAATTGTTACTTGCTTAAATGCTATCTTATTAAGTTTCTTGTACCCAATATTTGGTATTTTTTCTACACTAATAGCAATTTTTATGTTAGCTATGATATTCCATTTTTTATCTTCATCACATCGACAATTAGTTTATGCTTTAACTTTGGGATTATTATCTTCTCTGCTAGGAGATCATCTAGCAAGTATAGGAGACTTTATAGTACTTGGTTCTTCCGTGATCGAACCCGGAGACGCCTCGCAGTACTTTCATATTGCACTTTCAGCTCTTTTGTCTTTTATCCTTGCTTATAGTTTTAGAAAAGCCCTTGATAATTGGTCTTATGCAATTGATTACCAAATAATCGGTACAATCGGTGTATTTATTCTTTCAACTTATTATATTATTATCTTATATACTCGTTTTTCGGGAGGAAATCCGGAAGTACTTGCGTTAAATACTACTTTTTTTATTCTATATTTATGTATTGGTTTAATTATTTTTATTTATTATTGGAAAATTTCAAATGCAAAAATGGAAGAACAACTATTGGAGCAACGTATCCAGCTACAACAAGATTATATAAGAGATATTGAGAAAAATTATCAAGAACTTAGGGAATTCAAACATGACTATCAGAATCTATTATTTTCGATGAATAGTTATATTATTGAAGGGGATCTGGAAGGGCTAAAAAAATATTACGATCAAAATATATTGCCTACACGTGAGATAATGAATCTTTCCCCAGCAAATCTTAGTTTATTGGATAAAATAAATGTACCGGAAATAAGAAGTGTATTGTCATTAAAATTAATGATGGCAATAGAGAAAGGTATCTCTCTACAGATAACCATACCTGAAGAAGTCAAAATTGATTCCAAGCATGCGGTCAATTTAGTTCGTATACTTGGTATTGTCTTAGATAACGCAACAGAAGGAGCTGCTGTGACAAAAAAGAAAAAAATCGAATTGTTAATTTTAAAGAAGAAGAATTCGTTAGTTATTCGAATAGTTAATACAACTATCAATACACTGCCACTTAACCAATTAAAACAAAAGGGTTTTTCTACGAAGAGCAATCCTAAAAATGAAGGCCTAGGTCTGCATATCCTGGATGAGTTGGCAAAAACGAACCCTTATCTATTGATTGAAACTTCAATTGAAAATCAGCGTTTTTCTCAAACAATTTATATACAAACACATTAAAAGGAGCTTTTTAATGATTCCAATATATCTATGTGAAGATGATCCGAAACAACTGGAGTTGATAACTACTGTCATAAAGAATCGAATCATGATCGAAAACTTAGGCTGCTATATCCATTTCGTCACTTCAAATTCCCAAGATTTACTCACAAGTGTTCAAATAAATACATCTCCTTTCGGTATTTATTTTTTAGATATCGAATTAAAAGACAGTGAATTGAATGGGATTGAACTCGGTAAAAAAATTCGTGATCTTGATCCATCTGGTAAAATAATTTATGTCACTTCCTATACTGATCTTTCGTTGATTATTTTAAAAAATAATATTGAACCTACTGATTATATTATCAAGGAAGATATTTTACATTTAAAAGATAATATCGAACGTATTTTAAGCAAGCTATTTAAAGATCTTCAAATAGCTCCTTTAGAAAAAGAGATGTTTAAAATCGAATTCAACGATGAAATCAAATTTTTACCTGTTAAAGATATCCAATACTTTTCTACTTCTCCTGGTGTACCTCATAAATTAGAGGTACATCTCCCTTATAGTCAATTACAGTTCTATGGCAACATAAAAGAGATTGAAGATAGAAACCATCACTTTATTCGTTGCCATAAATCATTTGTAGTAAATACCCAGAATATTCAAATGATTAATAAAAAGATACGGGAAGTCACTTTAGAAAATGGGGACATTATTCCAGTATCCATTCGTGGTCTGAAAAAACTAATTACTTGAAAATTAAATTTAAGTGGCTATTTATATAAAATACCACACAAACTGAAGTTATCATTCAGTCTGTGTGGTATTAGTAATTTCAACAAAAGATACTCTACTCAACAAAAAATTTTATTATTTAGAGACTAATGTTGGTATATTCCACGTGAATTATTGCGAATTAATTCAAAAAATAAATTGAATAATTTAATATAGTAGCAAATATTACCCATAGATAGTAGGGAATCATCAATAGCACGGCGTTACGCCTATTCACCCACAATTGATAGAGTAAAATCGTTAAGAAAATTAAAAGTAAACTGATATCAATAGCTGCAATAAAACTATTCTTTAAATTAAAGAATAGTATCGTCCATAAAAAATTACAAACAAACTGAATCGTAAATAAGATTAATAATTTGCCTTTCATTTTTGTAGAAGGCAGATTTATTATTAAATACAACGCGCCCCCCATCATAATATATAGGAGGGTCCACATCGGTCCGAATATCCAGCTAGGCGGTGCAAATGGTGGTAATTGTAAAGAATAGTAATAGTCTCCTGGGTTGCCACTAAAAATACTTGATAAAAATCCTAACCCAACGATTCCTACAAGACATAACCATAAACGATAATCTTTTAAATAATTCATGTTTGAGAAATTCCTTTCTATTATTTAATCACTTTCTATCAACTTTTTTACATCATCTTATCTTTATCGAGTAGAAATTCCAGCAGTTTAAATGATATGTTTTTCTTTTAACCTATTTACACTATTTTCTTTATTTCCTTCCTTTAAGAAAATTATAATATGAATATAAAAGGATAAACTATTTTTTTCATAAAGTGTTCTTTTTAGAGCATAATCGTATCTTACTCAAAATTTCATTCATTAAATATGAATTATCCTACTAAGTAAAAATTATATATATTAATAATTTATGTAAGTTCAAACTTGATCCTTCTAAAAAAACTAAAACGAGTTTCCCTGAATTTACTCCTATACAAAGAAAGGAAAGAGAACGATTCTCTTTCCTTTAATTACCAGGAACTGCACTTAATTCCCATGTCAGCGTTGTCGAATAACTAGTTGCTTCTGGATTCGTTCCTCTCGGTACATAGAGACCGACACTTTTATTTGCCGTTTGTTGATTCCCTAAACGATAGATCCATGTTCCCGTCCCAGATTCTTCATCTGCTTGTAACAAGATTTTTTTTGTATTTGGTATGATTCTTTGAGTAGTTTCTTCTTGTAACGTAGGCGCCATTCCACCTTGTGCAGTCACTAATTCTTGATTGAATAACTGTATTTCAGAGCCAATTAATTCATGTCCGCTTTCATTACGGAATTGTTCATTTTGAGTAACTGATAACTGCCAACCACTGCGTTCATTGCCGGCACGACGATCACTGATCTGCACAAAGTTTGGTCTTTCCTCGCTTTCATTCACTGTTCCATCTTCATTTAATAATCGTTGCGGTTGTGCATAATACGTTTGATCACTAACAGATATTTTTTGCGTATCAAAGTTAAATTGAGACACAAAATCTAGACTCAAACGTCCTTGATCTTCTGGTATTTCAGGCTTATTCTCTGGGGCAATTTCCGTTTCAGGATCTAATGGGTCCACTGGTGCCACCACAATTTTTTCCTCTACAATTGTACTAGCAGTATCATTTTTTCCATTTAAAAAAGCATAGGCTGTCACGGTATTCCCAGCAGTAAACCGTCGATCTTCCGGTAATTCATAGCGATAATCTCCATTCTCATCTGCCGTTGTATGATACTTTTCACTTTCAGAAATATCAGGTGAAGTAATAGAGCCTGAAGGAATCGCTGGATCGCCTGAGAAGCGGATCACACTATTAGGATTCGCCTTTCCAGTAATCGTATGAGAATTCAATTCATTCGGATCTTCTGTTAACGGATCAATTGTGACTTCGACATCTGGAATTTTTTCAAATAAAATCCGTTGGACATTTTGCGTAGTGAAATATTGCTTAAAACTATCTGCCGTTTCTTGTGAAATCGAAGAAACAGTCTCAATACGAGGAACTACTCCTGTATAGCGTAGATTCAAATTAAAGATCGGAGTCCATGAATGATCGGGTGTCGCTTCAAAATTCCCTCTTGCCCATTGTTTCAGTGATTGGACATCGATATCTAATAACCCGGTGCTTCCTGCGATATTAATCAATCCGTTGGCGGTCGACGTTCCGGCGATCGTTCCAGTTCGTTCTAGATTGACTTCTTGAGCATCAGAAAATTCAAAGGTTGAACCCGCAGAAGCGAAGTACATCAAATTTTGAGCGTTTGAAGTACTGTCACTTTTTATATTCAAGGTAGCATCTTTGCCGATGGATACCGTCGCATTCCCATTAACATGTACAATATTTGATGGTGAGGCAGCCATTTCAGTGGCAACAATATTCAATATACTCCCACTTTCTACTAGTAGATTGCTTCCTGCCGCCATCCAAATAATATTATATAGAGCCCCATTGGCATTCGCCTTTGTTCCTTTAGAATCGATGGTAAGAACACCTTTTTCTTTTATTCTGAGCGATGAGTTCACAGTACGTAAAGAAATTGCTGATCTTAGATTTTGTGGCACTAAGTTCAGCTTTGCACCCTCATCTATTTCAACACTGCCTCTTCGAACGAGTAAACTTGTTCCATCAGCTTCGCCAGCATTTCCTTTTGATACAGCATTTAAAGATGAATTTTTTTCCATTCTAAAGTTGTTATTGGGGTGTACTACTCCTCCTAAATCTAAATTACCTGCGCTAATTGTTTCTAATTCAACCTCAGCATCTTCAACTATCGTTAAATTTGAAGCATAGATATTCGTTTGATCTAGTGCATTGATGCGCCACGTACCAAAAGAGGAAGTATACTCTGATACTTGTTTACTACTTGATTTACCTGAGATTTTAATACTACTGTAAGGTGAATGAATCAGTTGATTTCCGTAGTTCGTAATATTATGGTAAGTGATCTGACTAGCAGTTTGATTCGTAACGTTCAAATCATTGAAAGTCAACGGTCCATAATAGTTTCCGTGGTATATCTCTAAATCTTTTAACGCGATATTCCAAGGAGTTGAAGAATTAGCCGTAATATTGTTAAAACATAAAGTGATTGCGCGAAAATCAATTTGATGGCCATTTCCTTCGACCGTTAGATTTCTAGAGATATTAGCTACATTAAGATAAACAAATGCTGTTCCACCATTAGGGTTATTCGTTCCACCTGTCGTAATATCCGTTAGATTGAGTCGAGGATTATCTGGTGTTTGTAAATCAGAAATAACATTAATCGTTGTTATTGACGGATCTACAAATGCACGGATGAACTCTTCCCAATTCGCCACATCTTGGACACTTGCTTCTTTTGTTGACCGAGCGCTTTCTGTTACTTGTTCTGGATCATTTTGCGAAGTATCTGTGGGTGATGATTTTTCATCACTTGATACACTCGCTTCTTCTTCGACTGTTGATTCTTCGGTCTTCGCTATTTCTTTTTCTTCCGAGGAAGTGACTCCTTGTTCACTTGTTTCTTGGCTCTCCTCTGCTTGAATGTTAAGCGTTATTTTTGATTCTCCGACAGCTATCTCATATGCTCCTGCTTTTTCTACAACTAGTGGAATGGAAAAGGTCATTTGTGGAGAATTCGTCCGTACTTGCCACTGGTTTCCTTCTATATTATTGAACTTACTATCAGCAGATTGCTTGTCTTCTACGATACTGACTCCCTCTGGGAGATTCAACACAAACTCGGAAACATTTTGACTGGAACGTACGACTAATTGAAACTGTTTATTTGCTATAGGTGGCTCTTGATTTTCTTCGAATGAAAAAATAGGCGCCTTTGTTTCTGTTGTACTGGTCAGTGGATTTATCAATTCTGATTCTCTCGATAGTTCCACAGAATTCTCAATGGCAGACACAGGAATACTCGTTGAAATCACTGGGAAAAAGAGCGAAGGAAAACAAAGAAGACTAACACTTGCCATGACCAAGACCTTTTTAATTTTCATCTCGCTGGTCCTCCTTATTTTTAGCTCTTTGCTTCTTAATAAGTAACCAAACAATAATCAACAACAAGAAAAGAATCAGGATGACCGCGGCAACGAGCCACCAATTGATACTCGTATCAATCGTGACATCTTGCTGATTCAATGCTCGGGCTTCATCTGCTTCAATAGTAAATTGCCGTTCCCATTGCCATTCCTCTTCTCCTGAACGTGCCATCATTTTCAACAGATACTCGCCACTTCGAAAGCGATCACCTTCTAAAGAGATTGGAAAGTTGAAATTAGAATTAGGTGCCATTTGCATCTGTTCTTGCTTGGCTCGATAGAGAATATCGTTCTCCCCCTCTTTTTGCACCGTTGCTTCTACTTCTAAGTGATTGACAAAGGTAGGTGTAAAGTTCTGTAAGTTCGCACTGATCACATTGCGATAGTTGAGTTGATCGGCAAAGACATCCAATAAATCTAAATCAGGCTTTACGGCAGAGCGGTCATTACTTGCCACCACTCCTACGACATAGGCAAATTCATTTTTAATCGCCACACCTTCTCCACTTGTTTCTGTTTCCTGTGGCTCTTCGCTCACCTCTGCGATTCTTAAGCCACCCGCTAAAAATCCTGAAAATGCTTCTTTAGGCATATTTAGCGTTACTTTGACAGTCTTCGTTTCGTTTCCGGCCAATTCAATAGGCGTCGGGGGTTCAATTAAGTCTGCTAAAGAATAGGGTAATGTTGGGTCTGCCTTTTCGGCATCTTTACCATATTCCACCACTCCTTGGACATTAGTAAATGCCGTATGAGCCGTGATTTCAATCGTCTTTGCTTGATCATTGGCATTTTGAATTTTCAGTGTCAATTCCTCTGTACTTCCAGGTTCACTGTTAAGGTCGAAGTAACGGCCACTTCCTTCTACTTGACTGTCTGGAAACTCTGGTGTGACATAAAAACTTAAATTTTCTTCTGCAGAAACAAGAATTGGAGAGTACAAAAACGATAACATAATAAGTAATAGCCCCCCCCATTGAAACCTCCTCTTTATTTGATATGTCGTACTTTTTATCATCAAACACACTCCTTCGATGTTTCATTCAAAAAAGCAGCGCTACACATTATGTAACGCTACTTTAGTCATGTGCGACTTACGCCCTAATCCATCATTAGATACATAAATCTATTAGGCTCCTACATCGCTACCTGGTGTAGTCGTTAATTCCCATGTCAATGTTGAGGTATAAGTGGTCGCGTCTTTGGCTGACGCGCCAGGTACAGATAATTGAATGGCATTGTTTGTCACAGGCGCACTTGCATTTGCCTCAACTTGGGCATCTAAGTCTGCTTGATTTCCCCAAACAACAGATGAGCGTCCCGCTCCTTTGTTTGATTCAGCGGTCATAACTGAAACAGCACCACTATTAGGCACCAATTCCAAATTATTTGCATGTGCAGCTGGAGCTAACTCTTGATTATTCCCCGTGTATTGAATTTGTGGATCCTTTAAAGTAACTTTGGCTCCTCGCAAGATAGCATTTTGCGTATTTTCCGCTTGAAAGTCACTTAGACTGACTTTCAAATCCCAACCTGCATTGCTTCCTCTAGTATCAGAAACTTGTGCAAAACTGACATAAGGAACTTTATTCTCATCACCAGTCGTTCCGGTCTTCTGTTGTCTTTCTGCAATAATATTGTACGTTTGATCTTGATTTGAAATCACTTGTGAACCAAAATTCATTGTCGCAGCCTTTACAATTGACAAAGGACCCGTGGTTCCAGGAACTTCTGGTTCAATCTCTACATCCGGTTCTTCTACTGGTGGAACAACGATTTCTGGTTCGTCTGTACTAGGTGTAAATTCGATATTTCCGTTGGTCGTCACTTGACGAGTCTCGTCGGCAAACACAGAAGCCGCTCCTACGGCGAAAATAGTAGTTGATAATGCTGCAATGGTTGCTAATCTAACGAATTTCATATATTTAAATCCTACTTTCTTTGTTTATTTTTTCTTTTTGTTTTTTCCAAAACCAAAAGCTAAGTGTGACTACGGTGATCAGAAGCCCCAACATTTTCAAAATATTCATATGATTCTCATTCGTTTGCGGTAATCTTTTGTGCCTACTCTTTCTCACTTCTAATGGTGATTGAGCGATTTCTTTGGGAAAAATTGTTTTTACCTCAACTTCGGGTGCGGGCTCTGGCAGTCCAGGTGTTTCATATACCCCAGTGAAACCAATTGTTCCTTCAGTTTCCACCGAACGTACTTCTGTCCCATAAACACCTAGTGGTGCATACACTTGAATGAGTAAGATCCCTATACTTAGAATGTATCGTTTTTTGTGTTTCATATCCCTCCCCCTATAACTTTTGTTAGATATCTCAAAAATCTTCGTTTTTTAGGAGACGACAAAAAAAGACATCCGATCGCATCAGATGTCTTGAAAAAGTGATTAAATTAGGTTTTGTTATTTATATATAAATAACAAATTAAAATTACTAAAAACGAAGATTTTTGAGAAATAAAATCAATCCAATAGCTATTATATATTGATTTCACTTATATTATACTATACCAGAAATATTTTTAAAAATAAAGTGATATATTTATTTGGTCACTAAATAGATACTTGCCATGAGCATTAACTCTATTAAGAAAGATTCCTCTCTTGTTTTAAATAGCGATAAAAAGTTGATTGTTTAATCCCAGTTTTTTTACAAACTTCTGAGACAGATAATCCTTTTATAAGATGTAATGAGAGTGATTCTTGAAGAACCTCTTGATTTACTTTTGGCCGTCCACCAACCTTACCTCTTGCTCGTGCAGAGTTTAATCCTTCAAGGGTCCTTTCAACAATAATATCTCGTTCAAATTGACTAAAAGCTTGGAAAACAGTGATCATTAATTTCCCCTGGGGAGTTTGAGTATCAAAATTTTCTTTTATACTGATTATTTTAACTTCTTTTTTCTCAAAAAAATAAACAAGGTTAATTAAATCTTTTGTGCTACGTCCAAACCGTGAGAAGCTCTCAATGACTATTTGATCACCGGACTTTACACGTTTTTTTAGTTTATTTAGTTCAGGACGACTTGCACGGACACCACTAATTTTTTCAGTATAGATTTTTTCACAGTGATAAGTTTCTAATAAATCTAATTGCCGCGAAAGATCTTGTTGTTTAGTTGAAACCCGAGCATAGCCGTAAATTTTTCTAGTCATATAATTCCTCCAATAAGTTATCTAATAAAAAACTCATAATTATCAATAATATATTTATAGAATAGATATGAGTAGAGACAATTATACAATGACTTAACTGTAAAAATTACTACTGTAATAAAAAAACATCTAACGAGTCGCTTATGGATACCGTAACTTTCTAAATTTCCGTAGTATTTTTGCTTGATTCAGAACTTAGTTTAACAAAAACAATTCAGAACAAAAAATAATCAATCGAAGTCTTTCACCATAACCATTACATAAAATACAATACTCTCAAGAGTCGAATAAATCTATTTACTTTTTTTAAAAAATCTACTTACAATCAACCATAGAAGCACAATAAATAGAATAGTCAGTATAGTAACGATATACATAAAATACTTTTCAATGAATTTTTCTTTTTTATAAACAGAGGACTTATTCAATTTCTCGGCTACTTCTGCTTTAATTTTAAAGTTTTTCGCAAATGACCATTTATTTCCTTTTCCATCAGTTAGATTAATATTATAAGTATATTTTCCAGGATTAAATTGCTTATTCCACTCTGTCATAAGATTAAATTTAGAATTGGGAGCAAAACTCAATTGATCTTTTGTTTGTTCAAGAATAGGAGTTTTCTTCTCCTCGTTTTTTATAGATATTTCTGATTTTACGTTTGAGATGATGGTTGGTGTAATGTTTCTTAATTCAAAATTAACATTATTTCTCAAGTTTTCTTGAGAGATTATTACTTCTCCTCCTTCTAATTTTGGAACAATGTCTTTAGCTGTTTCCGCAAGCTGAATTGCTAATGTTCGTGTAAATACATTGTTTACCCCTTCAGATCCCTCTTCTGTAGTGGGTTCTACAGTAATCCCGCCTAGAGCTATGCCTTCAAATGGGATTTATGGAATAGATAGTTTAAGAGAAACTTCTTTTTCACTATTTGCAGGAACGTCAACATATTGTTCCTTTAATGTTAAACAATCTTATAAAGATAGTTTCAATGACTCATCTTTTTCAAAATCAGTGATAGAGTAATCGATAATTCCTTTTTGATTGGTAGTTGCTGTATTTACATATAGGTTGTATTTCACACTTTCATTAGAGTTATTCTTAATTCTTATTTTGAGCGTTTGTTTTTGATTTGGTGTGACAGTTAATTCAAAATAGCTTAGAACATCAGGATTCTGATTTTCTGTTAATACAGGTACAACAGAGAAATCATTGCTATCAGCTAATGCTAGTTGTTCAAAACTGAAAGTTGAGAAAACAAACATAAGGACTAATGCAAATTTCTTTATTAATATTCTCATCATTTTCTCCTCTGTAATAAAAAGCCTCCTGTTATGGAGGCCCTTTATGATTTATACTTTATTTGGTTCCTGACCCTTCAGCCAAATTCCATACGATAGTCGTTGTATAAGTAGTAGCTAATTGTTTTTCTGGAACTGTTAACTTAGCATTCAGACTAACATTTGTATCAAAGTCTGTTTTCTTAATGTCAGCATCTGCAACTGTTGCAATCATCTGTGGCTGAGAATTTAAATAAGCAGCTGATCCAGGTTTAGCTACTGTGGCATTTGATTCAATCTTTGTTGTAACATTTAATCCCATTCCTTTAAAGTTTTCATCCTTTAATTTAGCTGTTAATGTCCACCCTTTACTACTTGAACCATGTAAGTCTTCAATGGTAATACTTGATTTATCTTTTTCTGTCGCTGTTGTTCCACCTTTTTTTACGGTTACATCATTGAAATTAATATTTTTAGTGTCAGAGATTTTAATCCCTCCAGATTTAACTAATACAGAAGCTGTGGTTTCTTCCGCATGCACTGATTGTCCTAATCCCAATACACCTATTGTTGCTAAACCTACTACTAAACTAATCTTTTTCATTCTTATCTTCTCCTGGGGTGAATGTGATTTGATCCTCGGTTGTCATCTGATGGACTTCGCTTGTTTATTCCGATTCCCCCATCAGCAAAAGCTTGAACGCCTCCAGCTAAAATGGTAGTAGATAATGCAGTAACAGTTTTTAAAAGAAGAAATTTCATGTATAATTTCTTCTTTTGTTTTCTATTTTTTGTATTCTGGGTGTTTCTTCTGACACCGACGATGGCTGCTAGGGTAACGAATAGCGCTCCTATCCGAAGCCAGTGTCATTGGCATGCCGTATTGGTTTGAGGCATTTCTCGGCTATCAGATGGATTGGATGGTGGTGGACTCGGTATTTCTTCTGGTTCATGGAGTACCGTAAACCGAATCGTTCCCTCCGTCTCTGTAGATTGAACCGATGACGCATAGCCGCATTCCTAGGATCAGGCCCCCCATAAACAGACAGTGACAATCCAAATTTTTCTTTTCATTCCCCTCCTCCTCTTTATGGAGTGGCTCATAATTCATGGATTTTGATAAATGGAATCGAATAATTGGAGCACTGATCATTGTGTATTATACATCTACTACTTTACCTGAATAGTACATTTAATAAAAATCATTATTGTCATTTCAAAGTTTAAATATAGAAACCTTTATATTTTATATGAAACAAGGACCTTAGTATCACTACATCAATGTTTCTTCTCTGAATATGCCGAAAGTAAATGCTAAGCAAAATATCAGATAAATTTCTCTATCTTCTAAGAATCATCATAGTTTTGTGTTAGAGTAACCTTAAGTTAGTAAATAAATGTGCTTTGCGTTTACAGAAATTTCAGGAAGGATTCTATTCGGATAATTAATTATTGAAAAAAATTGAAGTTTCTTAACCTCACTGCTTACTCGAAGAATACAATGTAACAACCAGATTAAAATAACTGAAAATGATTATATGGTTTCTAAGCTATGAGTATAGCTACCTGGGAATTATAGGAGGAATGATATGGAAAAATTTTATCAACGAACAATAAAGGAAACATCAAAGTTCTTTAAAACAAATCAAAAACAAGGACTTACCGACGAAAAAGTAAAAGAGAATTTAGAGAAATATGGAGAAAATTCAATACGGCAACAAAAATCACCATCGGCATGGAAGTTATTGTGGCATAATTTGAATAATTTGATTGTTTATTTATTATTTGCTGCGGCAGTACTCTCTTTTACAATGGGAGAAATTACAGAAGGAATTGCTGTATTAATTGCTGTATTAATTGCTGTAGCTACTGGTTTCATTACTGAATTACGCGCTCAAAAATCAATTGATTCTTTGCAAAAAATGATTTTTACAACTGCTAAGGTTATTCGTAATGGACACCTTATGGAAGTAGAATCTTCTACGGTTGTTCCAGGAGATATTTTATTTTTAGAAGAGGGGGATGCAGTAGTTGCAGATGCCCGTTTGATTGAAAGTAAGAATCTTGCTTGTATAGAATCTGCGCTTACAGGAGAAGCAGAGTCAACTGACAAAAATGCAGAAGATATATATACGGAAGAAACTCCACTCGGTGATCGATATAATGTCATTTTTGCTGGAACAGCAGTTACCCGTGGGAATGGATATGCTATCGTTACTGAAACAGGTATGCAGACAGAAGTTGGTAAGATTAGTAATATGTTGACTGGTGATAAAAACAGTAAAACACCATTAGATGTTGAGTTAGATAAATTAGGTAAGGCAATTATTATTGCAGCATTAGTTGCGGCTTTTGCTGTTTTGATTGCAGGAATACTAACAGATCAACAATTTATTGAAATGGCACATATTGCAATCATTTTAGCTGTAGCAGCTATTCCTGAAGCTATGCCGGCAGTTTCAACAATCACTTTGTCACGTGGGATGAAAATCATGGCTGAGCATAAGGCATTGGTTAAAAGCCTTTCTGCTGTAGAGACATTAGGTGCTACTAGTATTATCGCTAGTGATAAAACAGGTACATTAACTGAAAACCAAATGACTGTGACTGCAATTACTTTAAGCAGCGGTGAAAAGTATACAGTTACTGGTAATGGTTATGAACCCAGTGGCAGTTTTATGGAAAATGGCAAAATTATTAGTGTGAATGATCATCCCGATTTAGCTGAAATTATTCTAAATGGAGCATTATGTACTACATCGACTTTAAAAGAAGATAATGGACATTTCGAAATTCTAGGAGATCCAACTGATGGTGCATTTGTGGTTTTGGGTCAAAAAGAAGGAATTAGTCGACAAAATTTACTAGAAAAAGGCACTGTGAAAATTGGAGAATTACCTTTCAATTCAGACAACAAATTTATGATTAGTGTTTACGAAAAAGATGCAAAGAGGACTCTTATCATAAAGGGAGCACCAGATGTCTTAATCGAGCTTGCTCACCCTGAGAAACAAGAAAAAGAAAAATTCTTTCATATCAATCACGAATTGGCGTCAAGTGGGCAGAGAGTAATGGCTGTGGCACAGATTAAAGACTATACAGGTGGATTAACAGAAGATGAGTTGATACACTCTTTTAATGGCCTTAAGATACAAGGCTTTTTTGGAATTGTTGATCCACCACGGAAAGATGTTAAAGAATCAATCAAGATAGCTCAAGAAGCAGGTATTCAAGTCAAAATGATTACGGGCGATCATCCTCAAACTGCATCGATGATAGCGCGTGAAATAGGATTAAACGGTTATGCTAATACTATGACAGGTATAGAAATCGACCGATTTTACAAAGACGGGAAACTCAAAGAGCACATAGCAGATACTGCAGTTTTTGCTCGTGTATCTCCAGAAAACAAACTACAATTAGTAAAGGCTCTAAAAGAAGCAGGAAATATTGTTTCTATGACTGGCGACGGAGTTAATGATGCACCAGCTTTAAATGGTGCTGATATTGGAATTGCTATGGGAGTTCGTGGAACTGAAGTTGCTAAGGAAGCTTCAGATATGATTTTGACAGATGATCGATTCGGTACAATTATCGATGCTATCAAAGAGGGTCGTATTATTTTTGATAATATAAAAAAATATGTTTCATTCCTTTTCTCGTGTAACATGGTAGAAATTATAACAATATTTTTAAGTGTTATTTTTTTATTACCAATGCCAATTCTTCCCCTTCATGTTTTATTTCTAAATCTAGTCATTGATATTGGTCCAGCAATGGCTTTAGCTTTTGAACCAGCTGAAGACGACATAATGAAACGACAACCAAGAAGCAGATTTGATAGTTTGGTGAATAAAAAATTCCTAGGACGTATTATATTAAGTGGGATCGTTATCGGAATAGTTGCATTTGGATTTTTTAATATTCTATTACACACTAATCACACTCTTGAGTATGCACAAACAGCAACATTTACTTTTATGGCCGTTGCACAACTAATGCATATATTTAATGTTCGTAAAAATAGTGGTTTTGGGTTGGATAAATCATTTTTTAAAAATAAAATATTGATTTTTGCAATACTTATATCTATTGGTCTTCAATTAATTGCCGTGTACGTACCTTTTATGAACGATTTACTAGGTACTACTCCTATTCAAGCTTCAACATGGTTAATCATCTTAACAACTGCAATCATTGTGACATTTGTTGTTAAGGGATTAAAAAAAATGTTCCAATTAAAGTAAGATCTCTATTTCATAAACTTTGTTATTTCAATTATTTATGGGAAATAATATGAGATTTATACAAATTTTTCTAGGAATAAAAATTTTAACTAGGACAGAGCAAAATAAGTTCTGTTCCAGTTTTTTTTATTCCTAATTACATATGTTTTTTTAGTGAACTACTCACCACTTAGCTAAACATGACGGTTCTTAACGCTTGAAGTGGGAGGTTCTTGGGAAAAGAGCATACTTGATAGCTTATTTCGTTACTAACAGCGGTGTCACTTATTGACCAAGCTACCCCCGTAGTTCCTACGGTTCTTGTTTATTTGATCTAAGCCATTCCCACAGAATGTAGCCTTAGACCTTCGGTCAGAATATTGATACTAGCGTTGATATCTCGTTCATGATGAGTATGACAAATAGGGCAGTCCATTCTCGCATTTCGAGAGATTTCTTGCCGTCTTTATGTCCGCATTACGAACAGATTTGACTAGATGGAAACCACTTATCCACTTTGATGATTTTCCGACCGTACCATTCAGCTTTGTAGTGTAATTTAGTCACAAAACTAGACCAAGAAACATCCGAAATACTTTTCGCTAGTTTATGATTACGCAACATACCTTTTGTATTTAAGTCTTCAATACAAATGATATCGTGATTTTTGATCATTTCTGTACTCAACTTATTCAGAAAATCAGTATGTTGGTTCATTACTTTTTCATGCAAGCATGCTATTTTTCGTTTTTGCTTTTGATAATTCTTAGCTTCACAAAGTTCTATGCCTTTCTTTTTAGCTAACAACGCACACCTTGACAACTTACGTTGTTCACGTTTTAGTTTTTTCTCCATCTTAGAAGTAAATTTATTATTATCAATTTTTTGACTGTCAGAAAGAATTGCGAAATCTGTAATACCTAAATCAATATCAAAATTAGCTTTAGGCAGTTCACTAATTTCTTCTTTACACAACAGAGAAATATAGTATTTACCACTAGAATAACGTGATATTATAGCAGATTTGATCAAACCTTTAGGTTATCTATGAAGCGTAATTTTAACTAACGATTTCAACTTAGGAAGTTTGACGAATTGATTCTCAACCAAAGCGATTGTCCCATTATGATTGTTGGTTGTGTAACTTTGAACCGGATTTTTCTTGCTTTTGAAATGGGAAAATCCGACGGATTTATCACGAAAGAAATTCTTGTACACCTTATCTAGATTGAGTTGTGCATTCGCTAAAGCGAGACTATCCACTTCTTTCAAGAACGGAAAATCTTGCTTGTATTTTACAGGCGTTGGAATACTCATTTTTTTTAGAGGAATCATTCTTAGTTTCTTCATAAGCTTTTAGTCGGTCCATAAGATTCACCTACTCTCTATTTGAGATTATTTCCCTGACTTTGAATATACTTCTTGATGACATTGATAGGTGCGACAACAGTTATCAAAAGGCAAACACTTTTAGACCAAAAGATTTCTTTCCAAAGAAACTGTTTAACTCGTGGAAAGTCACGTTTTATCAGTGGAATCCTCCATAACAGATGAACGTCATCTGGCACCACATGTCATTCTAATATTTCCTCCCTCTTATATTTACGTAACCATTTAATAATCTCTTGAATACTTGCTCGATATTAATTATCTATGATTTTTCTTCTATACTTTAGTGTGTATACAATGTGGTATTTACATAGCTATTTTGTATAGGCTAAACTATTGGCTTTATTAGCCATTTCTTATCCCTTCCTTTCGTTATCAATATGACCTGAACAATCATATTTTAACGATATGAAGAGCTTTTTGGTAGAACCATTGACTAGCTCTTTTGAGTAATCAAGCATGTTTTTCTCCCCCACTTCACATATCGTAAACGTACGTTTGCATTCGCAGCGAGGATCTTCTCTAAACAAAAAAATAGCCAGACAACTGTCTGACTATAATAAACCTATTTATTTTTTTCGTTTAATAGTTGGAAGTCTTGATCAATAAATTGGTAACAATTACCACAATTTTTACAATGATATTGTTTCGTTTGAATATTGAGTTGAATCAATTCACCACAAGCACAATCAATTGATACAGCCGTTCTTCGTTCTAAGCCATATAATGGACGACCCCAGAAAGTATAGCCTACTTGTTTTTCTTGCACATGCTTTCTCCCTTCCTAAAAAATTTCTATCCGTAGCAGGTAGAATACTGCATTCAACCAATGATACGTCTCAATGGGTGAACCTTACCTTAAAAATGCTCCTATAAACTACATTTTTTTGAATAAAAAAATTCGTTCCTATAGCGAGCTAATACTCAAGGATTTTTTAGCAAGATAAAGATAATAGGATCTTGCTGTCATATAAGGGACACTTCCATTAAATTTAGTGAAAAAATAAGCTGGAATTAGAAATCCTCAAATAATTTTAATTCGGTCATACTTAAACCAACTGAATTATCTGTATTATCCTATATATAACCAAAAGTTCTTTTTGAATGCAATATCGTACAGATTTTGAATTTCAGGCATCAATATACCCCACAGCAATTCGAGTTAGTAGATCTAATAACAATTGGATTCTTAGAATCAATAAATAAATCGACTAAAATCTCAGATAATTAGACATACTCTATTATTTCATAATCTGATTTATTCTCTATTGTTTCAAAACTATTCTTGTCATATAAAATATATTCAAAACCTTCTGTTTTCTTGACGATTACATATTGTTTCTTTTCACCATTTTTATCCTTAGCTAGCTGAACTTCTTCATAAATAACTTTTAAATCCACATTATGTGCTACAGCATTGCCTCTGTTAAAAAAAACTGATTCTTCCATTGAAAATCACCCTTTCCTACTATTTTTCCTTTGATATTGAATTTAATTTGCTATCTCTAATTCTCTCTATTTCGTATGAGATTTTCGATAATTCAGCCGTAAATATCATACATATAACAATAACAGTTTAATAATATCACTTTATCATGTGAATTTAAAAGTTTTCAATGATATTTAAATCCGTATATGGATGCACAATGAAAAATAAAATAAACTACATCCATTTTATACTGTCGCAATGAACGTAGTTTATTCTAATCAACTCACAAATTCTCAATAACTCTATATATATTATCTGGCAACAAACTCTTATAAAAATAAACTTTATTTTTTTTTGATTGTAATACCATTAATATTATTTTATCTGTACACTCCTTTAAGCATTGTTTTAAAATTGCTTCTCCTTCAGAAATTTCGCTTGCTCCTTTGTCTTCATCAAATCCCCTACAAGACAATAATGCAAGATCAAATTGATAGATGTTTAACTGGTTTATTGCTGTAACTGAATTTACTGTAAATTTTTTTTTAGTGACCGTTCCCCCAATAACGGTCACTTCAACATTTGTGTGTTCGGAGAGAAGTGTTGCTGTTAAAACGCTATTTGTTACTACCCGTAGACCATGAAATCTGTTTAGATAAGGAATTAGGTGGAGTGCTGTACTAGAACTATCAATGAAAATAGTCATATAATCTTCTATATATGTTATGGTTTTTTCAGCAATCGATCGCTTTTCTTCATCGTTTACATAATTTTCCACTTTTGTAAGATAGACAGCGTCAACTTTTTCAGCATCAATTAATATTGCTCCCCCTCTGGTACGTCTGATTTGTTCCTCGTTCTCTAGTTCAATTAAATCTCTTTTGACAGTAGCACTACTATAATGTACAAATTCAACCAATTCCCCTAAAGAAGCAAATTTGTTTTTGTTCAGATATACCATGATTTTCTTTTTTCGATCATCTTTTGCTGTTGCCATGACAAAACTCCTTTTGAAAAAAAAGCGACAATAAATAAAGAAAAACAATAATCTATTAATATACAACTATTCTTCAATATGACCAACGATCACCGTTATTAAAAATAATCTCTCAATGATAGTTAGTGTAACGAATTACTGTCACAATTCATTTTTTTCATTATCACTGGTAGAAGCTCGCTTTGTCAACCGTTTTCAACAGAGTCAGTTTATGACGAACAACAGATTTTACATCTTCGATGGGCCGGATATAGACTTCATTTGGCTCATACATATCCGGATATTCTTTTAGCACTTTTCTTAATGAATTAAAGAAAACTGATTTCAAGTCTGAACTTAAATTCACTTTACAAACTCCATGATTTATAGATTCATGGACTTCATCATCAGGATTTCCAGATCCACCATGTAACACAAATGGAATATCAATCCGTTTGTTCAATTCTTTTAATAACTCAATATTTAATTTTGGCGTAACATCCTTCGGATATAACCCGTGTGCTGTACCGATCGCAATCGCTAGTGTGTCTATTCCGGTAGTATTCACAAAATCTGCTGCTTGATCAACATCTGTATAAATGATTTGAGAAGTACCGCCTTCAGCGGAACCGTTATTTCCTATTGTTCCAATTTCCGCTTCAACACTTACTCCAACTTCGTGTGCTAACTCAACAACCTTCTGGGTGATTTTTTTATTATCTTCATAATCTTCTAATGAGGCATCGATCATAACAGAAGTATAACCGTTACGAATAGCACGCATGACATCATAAAGTGTCCCACCATGGTCAAGATGGATGACTACTGGTACACTACTTCTTATTGCATATTCTTGAATAGTTGCAATAAAATTATCACCTAGATAACTAATTTCATTTGGGTGAATTTCTAAAATCACAGGCGCATTTTGCTCTTCAGCTTCTTCCATAATTGCTTTTAACATATCAAAACTGCAAATATTAAATGCTGGAATAGCAAATTTATTTTCCTTAGCTACTGCAAGCAAATCTTTCATTGTATATAACATATTATTTCCCTCTTTCCATTTAATTTTTTATCTTTAAAGAGTCCTTGCAACAATAATAATCTATTGCAAGGACACTTCCCCCACAATTTTTATAGTAGATCTGTCTCACTTGTTGTTGATATCCCATTTTCTTCAGATACCGGTTTTTTTAAAAATCCTAACATCATTGCTGTGACGAGCATCCCACATCCTATGGCCACAACATACATTAACGGTTTATTTAATACATTAGGTATTGGAAGAATCCATATACCTCCATGTGGAGCCAGAGAAGTAACACCCGCTCCCATTGATATTGCTGCAGCTGTTGCAGATCCTGCCATCAAGCTAGGTATTACACGAATTGGATCAGCTACTGCAAAAGGAATAGCTCCTTCAGTAATATAGGATAAGCCAAGAACCCAACAAGACTGAGCGGAAGTACGCTCTTCTTGTGTAAATTTACGTTTAAACAAAAGAGAAGCTAGTGCGATTCCAAGCGGTGGTGTCATCCCAGCTGCCATACAAGCTGCAATTGGGGCATTTACACCAGCTGACATAAGCCCGATACTAAAAGTAGAAATAGCTTTATTTATTGGCCCGCCCATATCACTTGCCATCATAACTCCTATTAACAAACCAAATAACACGCCACTAGTAGAACCTAACCCATTTAACCAACTAGTTAGGCCATCAAGAATCAGGGAAATGGGTTTATCAATTAAATAAAACATTGCAAAACCAGTCAATGCTACTGATACTAAGGGCACCACAATCAGTTGATATAATGACGCGAAGGATTTAATAATCGTTACCTTATTCGCTAAAAAATGAGTTGCATATCCAGCCAGTAACCCTCCAATCATTCCCCCTAAAAACCCAGACCCACCACTTGCAGCCATTGTACCTGCTACCAAACCTGCGGCAAAACCTGGTCGACCAGCAATGGAGGTAGCAATACCTGCGGATAATGCTGGAACCATTAATGCAAATGCTGTTCCACCTCCAACTATACTTAATACTTCTGCAAACTGATTATAAGTAGGGTCGGTAGGATCTGCTGCATTGATTCCAAATGCAAAACTAAAGGCAATTAATATCCCTCCAGCAATCACTAAAGGTAACATGTAGTTAACACCATTCATAAAATGATTATATATACCAGATTTTTTTTCTGAACTATTTGGCTTAGAGAATTTTTGCGAAATAACTTTAACATCTTCTCCATCCAATGCTTCTTGAATAACTTTTTTTGGTTCTCTAATTGCTCTAGCTGTCGACACTTGTTTTACTTTCTTCCCTATAAAACGATTAGTACCAACTTTCTTATCCACTGCTAAGATAACAACATCAGCCTCTTCGATTTCATCTGCGGTCAATATATTTTCAATCTTTACACCTTGTGTTTCGATTTTAACAAAATGCCCCATTTCCTTAGCCGTCTTTTCCAATTTTTCCGCAGCCATATACGTATGTGCAATTCCTGTGGGGCAAGCAGAAATACCTACAATTTTCATAATATTCCCTCTTCTCCTAGTAGTTTGTTTTTATAATATCTATAATATCTTTTGGGGTTACTGCCTCTTTTAATTTATTTCGAAACTCCTCATGCATGAGGAGTCTTGCTAAACTGCTTAAAATCATTAAATGTTCATCCGAACCTTTAGTTGGAGCCGCAATCAAAAACGAATATTCGACTGTTGTTCCATCCATAGCTTTGTAATCTGAAATAGGTCCAGATTTGATAAAAGCTATCGCTGGTCTTGTGACCGCTTGACTTTTGGCATGTGGAATTCCTAAACTGTCTTCAATCCCTGTGGAGGTTTGGTTTTCCCTAATAAATAAATCCTTTTTATACTTTTTGATATTTTCTACGATCCCGACAGAATTAAATAATCTTGCTGCTTGATCAAATAACTCTTCTTTAGTATTAATTCGTTCATCAAATAAAATTAACTTGGGATCAATCATCTCTTTAATTTCCATCATTGAACACCCCTTTTATTGAAATCGTTTTCTATTTCTTGATTCAACAATACCATCATGATCTTTACAGTTCAACAGAATGAGCCATTTAATACATTTTTCTAAATATAAAAGTGTTTAGGTCATTTTTTTGATCTATATAGATCAAAAAATAAGTACGCGAAAGTTTTTTAAACACATAAAAGAAAAAGGTTATATGCGTGTTTTATACACGCATATAACCTTTTTTCTTTATTTGATCTCCACATATATTTAAAGTAAAATTTATAGCGAATTTCTAAATAATCTAATTTCTCCTTCAGGTATTATCTTAGGATACTTTTTCTTCATTTATCTCACATACCCAGAATCGCATCCTCATCTTTGACTGGCTTCAGTAACAGTTATCAATCAGATCATTATCTTGTATATCTATCATATTCCTCTCCTTAGATACACTATATAGTTTATAAATAACGATAACATATCGTGTATTGAGCTAAGAAGTGTTAATTTTAAGTGCACCCAAATTTTACAACGCCCCCCCTTATTTGTATCGTTTTTATACCGCACTATTTCATACGGATGTTCCATGTATCCCAATTAAAAAGGGGACTAGAAAAAATTCTATATCATGTTAAATGTTAAATTTAATATGGTTTACTAATTGTTAATATAACTATGATAAAATTAGTAAACTTTAAAAAGGCGGTATTTATATGGATAAAAAGAAACTTAAAATTTTGGTAGTATTTTTATGTATCATATTCTTTTCTATTACTTTTTATTTTATTAGAAAGAAAGCATACGAAACAAAGTTAGAAGATGGAATGTTTTCTTATGCAATCCAACAAGGTATTCCTAAAGAGAAAATAAAAAAAACTAATATGAAATATTATCCAAAAGGTCAGCGTTACGAATATGAAATTTATATCAACAATCTTGATAACAATAAATATTTTATTTTTTCTTATGTTTTAAAAGAAAGTCCATTTAAAACATATTTATTTCAAGAAAAAATAGATACTACTTCTATTGATTCTAGTGCATATATAGATGGTTCTGTCGTGGGACTAGAAGATAAAATGGCTAAACCTTTGCTTGATAAAATTCAATGATGATAACTAGATATAATTTAGGGTTATGTCGACTAGATGATTAAATAATATTTATAGGATGGTTATTATGAATGAAAAGGAAATGAAAGAGTATTATGAAAAAATAAAAAAAAAGATGAAGTGGATCTAGATTGGTTAATTGCATTAAAAAGAATAAAATTAGACGATAGAAGAAATTTTTTTAATTTAGTTCTTGTGATTTTTATTTCTGGATTTGCGTTAGTATTGCCTAACTTTCTTTTTGTAGATGTTCAATTCACTAGTATAATAGGCACGATTTACTATTTAGCTTGGTATATTTTTACAACATGTTGTGCTGTTATTAGCTATCGTATATATAAAAAAGATGTTGGTAAGGTTTTAGCAGAATTAGAGGTATTGGAGTATATTAAAAAACAACATTTATCGAAGTGAACGTTATTCCTTAGTTAATAGAGAGGAATTTTAATAACGTTAAAAAAACGTGTTCATACGAGCATTCTAAGGTCAGGTTCACTCATTAAGATGTATCATTTGGTCGAACGAAGCATCATACCAACTACAGATGGTCGGGTAGTGACACCGTTACTTGACGATCGAATGACTGAATTAACGTTTCTTGTAGACAAAGCTCTGTATTATTTTCTGGCAAAAACTTTCCTTTGGTCACTCGTATCTTTGCAATGTGAAACCACTGGTTCATCCAAGTGTTGTTTAGCTGCCAATTGCCAGCCGGAACGGACGTTTGATTCTGACACAGTTCTTTCACTTTTTTCCAAAATCCTTCTGGATACACCGACAAGGTAAAATAAAACTCGTACAATACTTGACGGATATCTGCCTCTTCTCCCACCAATAGATTGGTCTTTGCATCCAATTTGAGCCGACAGTCTTTTCGTAAGATTCCTTGGAGTTGGTGCTTCAAACGGGTAAAGCTGGCAAGCGAAACGTCCAAGAACTGTGCTAATTGGCCATTATCTAACGGGTTTTCGTTTGCCAGGTGATCAAAGAACAAAAAAGTCGTTCCTCTGCCAATAGTCTTTGTTTTTTCTGTTCATAAATATAGGGATCTTGTAATGAGAAGTGGTAGCCGTTTTCGTCACCGATCCAAAAGATTGAAAAGCCAAAATAGGTCTTAAGTTATTTGATATCTTGTAGTATTGTTCGTCGTGTATAGCGCATCTGGTCCACAAACTCTTTGACCATCACGTGCTCTTTTTGTTCCAACAAGGTCAATAGCTCAAACCAGCGACGAGTCCTTGTCTTATAAATCAACTGCCTAAACAAAGAATTCATGAATACGGCCTCTCCTTTTTGTGAAAAAGGAAAAGAACCGAAGTCCTTTCCCTTTTTTCAATTATTCGTTTTCTGGTACCGCACTAAGCTCCCAAGTAAGCGTTGTTTGATAAGTGGTGGCCCTTGGTAAAGCAGTTTGGGGAACTTCTAATGCCACACTTTCTCCCGCACTTGTCCCATCACCAAAGCGATAAATCCATGTACCGGTTCCTTGTTCGTTTTTGGCGGTGATAAGTTCCGTTCTATGCTCAGGAATTAAAACGACTCCTTCTTGGTGACGAATGACTGGTTCTACACCGTCTTGTGCTGTGGCAAACTGTTGGTTCGTTAAGTGCAAACGGGCACCTGCCAATTCATGTTCGTCAAGGTTCGTAAATTGACTATTTTGTGTCACTGCCAGCTGCCAGCTATGTCGGTCGTTTTCTGAACGGCGGTCACTGATTTGGATATAATTTGGTCGTTCTTCGCCCTCGTTTATGGTTCCGTCCGGATTCAATAATCGTTGTGGTTGTGCATAATACCATTGATCCTGAACTGAAATGCCTTGTGAACCAAAATTGAAGGATGAAATGAAGTCAATACTCAGTAGTCCTTGGTCTTCTGGAAGCCCAGGCTGATTTTCTGGGTCAACTTCGACTTCTGGATCCAAAGGATCTAACGGGGAAATGGGAGTAATATCATAAATGTAGGTTACCTTAATCTGATTTTCTTCATAAATGCCAGTTGCATTATCCGGCTCCATTACGACGTGATAGTTCTGGATTTCCTTGGCATGTGTTTCATAGACTTCGCCAATTTTCCCTACTAATTCATCAGGATCTGCCAATAGATTTCCATCTCTATCTAAGTAGTGAACAAATACACTACCGTTCTTTTCAACAACCGTCACTGGTACTTCTATTATATTTTGAATTCCACTTATTTCAGATTCGATGATTACATCAGCAAATGTATTGCCTAAGATATAAAATGATTGTTCTTCCGAAAAACCAACAACAAATGGAGCATCACCTTCAAGCTTATTGGAAAGATTATCAACAAACTTCTTTGAATCTAAATCAGTCGTGGAAATCCCCGCCCCAACCTCTTGTGGCACAGGATCTCCCCATGGTCTTGCCCAAGTAAAGGCTGTGTCAGCAGCAATAGTTGAACTGAGACTATTCATTACTTCAATGCCAATTTCTAAGTAATCTTCTTCCAAATAATTTTCTGGATTGTTATCCTTATCAATTGTAAAATTTAATGCTAAATTTATGTTTTTTCCTGCTTGTTTATCAATTATTTCCTGAGAAAAATAAATTATCCATTCATTACTCTCGTCATTAAAATATACATCTACATCCTCTATCAAATTATCTCCATCTGTATTGATAATAGATCTTATATTTAACCCATCTTTATTTAAAATATCTGGTGCATTTAAATATATTTCTAACTCTTCTCTACGATTTTTAGGTATTCTCTGTATTATATTAAATTCACTTATAAATCGTTCATCATTAATTGCCCCCTTTACACTCAGTTCATCATAAGAAATATCCAAGCTTGGCCCTTGTTGTTCAAATAAGACAACTGAGTTTCTGACAGCACGTGAAAAAACCTGAACATGTGGGGCACCTGGAACAATTATATTAAGGGATGCACCTGGCTTAATGGTTGTAGTTATCCCATCCGTCTCCCCCCAACCGTTTTGACTATTTGGTTGTCCTAGAACAGCTTTTATATTTTCATTTAATAACGTAATATAAAAACTCCCATGGTTAGTTGTTGCTGAACCATCTAAACTCAGAAGGACGTCTCCATCTACATTGGTTCCATCGTTATATACAAATGAAGTAACTGCTGAAAAATCTGCAGTCCCTTCGCCAGTTCTGTTATTAAACCCAATAGAATTTAGACGCATAACATTATTGATTCCCGTTGAATTTCTTGTTCTGATCACTTCAAATCTCGCATGAAATGGCTTGTCGTCAACTCCAGTTCCTACATTTTCGAATATTATAATGTCACCTGGTGTTATTATAGGCCCCATAGAATCGACAGCTGAAGCGTGACTGACTGGATTACCGTTTATAAGTGTGCGAGAACTGCCGCTAGTAGCGCTATATATAGTAGTAGCAGGTATATTTTCCCAGCCAGATTCTATATCCCCTGAAGAATCAAGTGACACCCATCTGTCAAATTGATCCATAGGTTTATCAGCATGACCTATTTCAAGCGGAGGTGGAAATGGGATATCTGATAGTTGATTTTTTAAAATTCCATAACCTGCAATTTCTTCTTTTACATCTTTTTTCGCTAATAGATCCTCATTTGAAGATTCTGTTTCTTCACCCGGAACTTCCTCACTAATTTCTAAATGGGCCGTCGTGTCTCCCACCGACAGTTCATAGTTTCCCGATTTTTCAAATACTAAAGGAAGGACAAAGGTATTTTGCGCACGCTTTGAGTGGACAATCCATTCAAGAGACTGCTCTCCTTCCTCAATTGAAATCCCCGTTGCTAATTGATCTTTCAAGAGTGTTGCTTCTTCGGGTAAAAATACTCGTGCCTCTGACACTTTTTGATCAGAAAAGAATGTGACCTGCACAGGTTCTTCTGTCATTCCTTGCAACCGAGAACGAGTAAAGAAAAAGTGCGGGTTACTAGCATGTACTTCTTCAAGATAGTTTTTCATTGCTGGTAGTTCCACTAATTCTTGTTCATCAGTGTCCATCGTTGCCTCTGTGTAGACCATGCCAACAGGCATTAATACGGCTTGCATGATCAAGATGGTCGTCCCTAACACAAGCATCGGTCTTCTTAATCTATTGGGCATTCCATTCACTCCTTCTCACTTCTCTTGCTCATTTTCTCTTGATTTCTTTTTTTTTAATAAGTAGGTAAACAACGATCCCCAGTAAAAGAACAGTTAAAATGATTGATCCGACCATCCACCAATTGATACTTGTATCAACCGTCACATCTTCTCGGTTCAAGTTGCGTGCTTCATCCGCCTCAATTGTAAATTCACGCGTCCAAGACCATTCATTTTCTCCTGAAGTTGCTGTTAATTCTAAGACATACTCTCCACTGCGGAATCGATCCCCTTCTAAAGAAATCGGAAAATGGAAATTCGAATTGGGTGCCATCTGCATCATTTCTTGGCTGGTTTCATAAAGAACGTCGTTCTCTCCTACATGTTTCACCGTGGCTTCCACCGCCAAGCGATTGACAAAGGTCGGCGTGAAATTTTGCAAAGTAGCACTGATCACATTACGATAGTTCAACTGGTCCGCAAAGACATCTAGTAGTTCCAAATCCGGCTGGACAGAGTCGCGAGAATTGCTGATAACAACACCGAGTACATAAGCAAATTCATTTTTGATGGCTACGCCTTCTGATTCGTCACTTTTTTCTACTTCATCTTTGAATTCAGCAATGCGTAAGCCACCGGCCAAAAATCCTTCAAAGGCTTCTGATGGCATTTGTAAAGGTATCTCAACGATTCTTGTTTCATTACCGGCTAACTCAATCATCTCAGAAGGTTCCATTAAATCCGCCAACAAATACTTCAATGACGGATCCGCTTCGATCGCGTCCTTCCCGTATTCCACTTTGCCTAAGACATTGGTGTAAGCTGTATGAGGCGTCACCTGAACCCTTATGGGTTCGGCACTGGTATTACCGACTTCAAGACGTAAGATTTCTTTTTGATTCGGTGCTAAATTTAAATCATAGTACCCTTTTCCTTCATCGACTTGACTCGCCGGAAAAAGTGGGATGGCATAGATATTGAATGCTTGTTCCTGAGCGTGTGCAGAGAGTGGTAGAAAAAAGAAGCTCACTGCCAACAACCAAATAAGGGTATGCGTTCGTTTCTGGTGTTTCTGGTGTTTCTTGTACTTCATCATTCATGATCCTTTCTTAAAAAAAGCAGCGCTACAAGTTTCTGCAACGCTGCCCATACTACGAGTGACAAGGAAAAAGGTTTTTTATGCTTCTTAAAGTTCGTTTTCTGGTGTGAGGTTTAATTCCCACGTCAGTGTAGATTGATACGTCACCGCATCTTTCGCAGTTAAACCAGGAACAAATAGTTTGATTGCCGCATTTTCTATGACTTCTGCGCCATCTTCAATTTGTTGTGCAAGTGTATCGTGATCTCCCCAAACAACAGAAGAGGTTCCTGCTCCTTTTTCCGCTGCAGCTGTCATAACTGAAACCGCAGTGGTATTTGGAATCAACTCCATGCCGTTTTCATGTGCTTCTGGCATTTGTGCTGCATCATCAATGCTGTAAGTAATCTGCGGATCGTGTAAGCTGATGCGCGCTCCTTTTAATACATCGTTTTGTGTCGCTTTTGTTGCTTGGAATTCAGACAAGCTCACGCTTAAGTCCCATCCTTCATTTGTTCCACGAGTATCTTGTACTTGTGCCAAACTCACATAAGGAACCATGTTTTCTTCGCCTTCAGTCCCAGTCAATTGAAACTTTTCAGCTACCATGTTATATGTTTCATCAGTAGTAGAGATAACTTGGGAACCAAAGTTCATCGTTGGTACATAGGTAATAGTCAAAGGTCCTTTGTTATTGCCATCTGGATTAACGACTGCTGGGATCTCTACGTCTGGACCAGTTTCTCCTGGGGCAACCACTGTGTCGTCATCCCCTGGTGTGAAGGTGATTTGACCTTCTGTAGTTGTATTGCGTACTTCTTTTGATTCTTCTTCAGCAAACGCTTGAGCGCCTCCTGCTAAAATAGTGGTAGACAAAGCTGCAACTATTACTAATCGGATAAATTTCATTAAGAATTACTTCTTTCGTTTTCTATTTTTTGTGTTCTTGGTATTTCTTTTTGGCATCGACGGTGGCAACTAAACCAATTACCAACCAGCCTAGCCATACCCAATGGTGTTGATTCACCGTATTAGTCTGAGGCATCCTGTCGCCAGCAAGCGGCTTGGCAATGCCGGTCGGTGGTGGATCTGGTGTTCCTTCTGGTTCATAGCGTCCCGTAAACCGAATTGTTCCATCGGTCTCTGTAGACTGAACTGATGATGCATAACTGGAAGTAGATGTTATAGCCACCATTAGGATCCCCAACAAACAGCTAATGACGATCCAAATTTTCCTCTTCATTTCCTTCCTCCTTTATATGAAGTGGCTCAAAAATCATGGTTTTCTAGAATAAACACGCAAGGATAATCCTATAAGGAAATCTCTTACTTCAGCAATAATAACATTTTATGTCTTTTAAAAAAAAAACCATTTTTTCATAGGGTAGCGAAAAATTGTTTTTCCTTTTTAACATTTTGTTTAAAATGCGAAGGAATATTTTTTTGTTAAAGGCTTTTTTCGTTCAAAAGCAAACTCAACTAGACTCGTTGAATCATTATTAGGAGTTCAATAGACTATACACTGTTGGACTTTATTCTAGATGAAAAATATAAACCGTTCTTGCTGGCCAGATATGTTGAGCAAATTAAAAATTGAGTAATAGAATATGTATAATTAAATTGGGAAAAAGAGTGTTCAGAAAATGATAAGAAACTATACAAAAAGAAGTCAGGACTGCGCGAACGTAGTCCTGACTTCTTTCAATCTATCACAACCTGATTGCACAACTGCTACTTACCAGGGACTAAATTTTCTACAAGAGTTTCTAGTACGTTGTGAGTTTTTTGATCATTTTGTTCTTACTATTTAGTGGTATGGTATAGTGTGGTTTTGTACATTCCAGTTGAGTGTGTAAAAATAAAAAATCAAAGTCCCTGGCAAATAGCAGTTGTGCAATTTGGCTATTAGCTTCGCTACTATCACAAAAATATCCAATAAATCTTGTGGCGACAGATCGTTTATCCTTTAGCGATGCCATCGATCAATTTAGGCTTCTTCCACTAAAAATGACAGAAAAACACATCCTAGAATTAGCAGTTGACTTGAATGAATACTCCCAGCCATATTTTTCAAAAAGTTGTTGTACGATAAACAATCCTAAACC
>NZ_JADNNI010000019.1:0-73502 GCF_015556925.1 Enterococcus sp. 1001283B150225_161107_E12
TACCCACCCCCGCCACTAAGATATTCTTTAACGATTTTTATCTTTAATTCAAAATGATATTTTGCCATACAAATAGCAACCCCCAAAAGTTAGATTTTTTGGTCTAACTTTTGGGGGTCGCTGCATCATTTTCACTTCATGGGTGTTTATTTGTATGTTCGAACCATCTAAAATAAAAAGAGCGAGGTTCGATAATGATCCCATTTTTTGGCGAACTTCAGGTTGTATTGTATGATAGAAATAAGGACACCAAAAGGTAGGGTTACGGAGGAAATCAAATGAAAAAATTTTTACGAAAAAAAAAGAAAAACAAAGAATCGATTGAAGATACTGTAATCGAAAACGAAGAAACAAAAGTAGAAGAAACATTGGAGCAAACGCCTGAGGAACAAAAAGAATTTGCTTCCTTTTTTGCTGAAACAATGAAAAGACTTCCTCAAAAAACATCCGCGGCTATTTTACGAAATTTTGATTCGTCAAAAAGCAAAGCGGAACAAACATTAGCAAAGAGTAAAACACAGTTCGACCGTCTATTTGAAGAATTCTTAAAAGGGGTAGACGAACCCTTACGTAGAAAATGCCATGCAACGATTCATGCGGCCTCTTTGACAGCGGCGATCATCGGTTGTTCACCGATCCCTTTTTCAGATGCTTTTTTACTTGTACCAGTTCAGCTAACGATGATGGGACGTCTCCACAAGTTATTTGGACAATCATGGTCTGAATCATTAGGTAAAAGTGTCTCAAAAGAGTTGATCGTTGTTAGTTTAGGTAGAAGTGCAGTAGGGAATATCATTAAGATCATTCCGGCAGTAGGTACAGTGGCTGGTGCAGCGATCAACGCAACAGTCGCTAGTACGATCACTGAGTCATTAGGTTGGATCACAGTAAAAATGCTGAATGATGGCGAAGATATTTTTGATGATGTCATGTCTTTCAAAGGGCAAGTTCAAACACTTTTTACTTTATTGAAACGAAAAAAACAAATGAAATAAGGTTTGATCAGAAATAATCGGATAAAAAATAAGCATTGACCTCTGAAATAGTTTTGACTATTAAGCAGAGAGAAATGCTTATTTTTTTTAAGGATTCTGGCTGGCGCTATTGAATTATTTTTTTGTTAATTTCACGACGACTTCACAGCGTGCTGTTTGAGGGAACATGTCGACAGACTGTAGATACTCAACGTGAAATACTTTCGCTAATTGGACGAGGTCTCTTGCTAAAGTCGAAACATTGCAAGAAATATAAACTAATTTTTGCGATGGATTTTTTAAAATTGCTTGGATCAACTGCTCATCCAAACCAGTACGTGGCGGATCAACGATGATCCCATCTGGACGAAAGCCTTCATTCAACCACTTTGGTAAGAGCTCTTCCGCCGTTCCCACTTCATAACGAGTATTCTCATATCCTAAACGTTGTGCGTTTTTCTGTGCATCTGCAATGGCTTGGGGGATGGTATCCATTCCGCGTACTTCTTTTGCTTTGTTTGCCACACTCAAACCAATTGTCCCAACACCACAATAAGCATCTACGATCGTTTCTTCTGGTTGGATGGCTAAAGCTTTGATTCCTTCGCCGTATAAGACTTCTGTTTGTTGAGGATTCAACTGGAAAAAGGCACGAGGTGAAAGATCAAAAGTTACTTCATTGATCCGTTCCTCAATGGCTTCTTTTCCCCAAAGGTGTTTTGTTTCGTCACCCATCACAAGAGAGGTTTTTAAAGGCTGCACGTTTTGCATGATCGAAACGACTTCAGGGAGTTGTTGATTGATCTCGCGAATCAGGGCATTTTTTTGTGGGAATTTTTGACTCCTAGTGATAAAAACAACTTGTAGCTCACCTGTCTGTATACCCACTCGGACCATGATCGTGCGGAAAATCCCGCTATCCGCACGTTCATCATAAATCGGTAAATCATATTTATTCAATAAATCGACGACTGTATTCATCACTTTTTGTGTCGCTGGCTCTTGCACTAAACAATCAGTGATCGCTACTAAGTCATGAGAATTGGCTTGATAGAGTCCAGCTTCGATTTTGTCTGTCTGTTTATTTTTCCTCAATTGAAATTGTGCTTTGTTCCGATAACGCCAAGGATCATCCATTCCAATCGTCGGTAAAAGTGGATACTCACGATAACCGGCGGGTTTGAATTTTTCTAAAGCTTGCAAAAGCAAATCTTTTTTGAAATCGAGTTGTGCATGGTACGCTAAATGTTGCAATTGGCAACCACCACATTCATAGTAGACTGGACATGGAGCAGTCACACGGTCACTACTTGTTTTTTTGACTTTAACGAGCTGTCCTTCGGCATAGCGAGGGGTCGCTTTGGTGATCTTCACTAGGACTTCTTCTTTAGGAAGGGCATACGGAACAAAGACGATCATGCGTTTAAAGTAGCCGATTCCTTCTCCGTTGATCCCTAAACGTTTGATTTTTAATGTGATCGTTTGGCCGTTTTTAACAATTGCTTCTGGCATAGGTATCTCCCTTTTTATCATTATGTGGCTATATTCTAACATATTATAGCGAAAGTTGGGGATTTTCTATGTTATGATAGGAATATATGTTCGAGGAGGGATAGTTTGCTTTCTATTGCAAGAATCAGTAAAGGCAAGGGGCCTTTTTATCAGATTGATCTATCAGATGGCGAAACACTACAAGTATCAGAAGATATTTTAGTACGCTATCGTTTATTAAAAGGACAAGAATTGACAGAAGATAAATTAGCTGAAATCAAAAAGAGTACAGGTTATGATTTTGGCTTACAGCAAGCATTGAATTATTTGAGTTATCAACTAAGAACGGAAAAAGAAATTCGGATCTATTTAAAAGACAAAGAAATAGGACAAGAAGACCGTCATAAAATCGTTGAAAAATTAAAAGAATTAGGCCTGATTGACGATCTGACATTTGGTGAAAGTTACGTCCGTACGAATATGCGTTTGAGTGACAAAGGACCAAAAAAATTGGCACAACAAATGCAACAAAAAGGGCTATCACCAGAAGTGATCGAGCAGTCTTTAAGCCAGTATCCATTTGACGAGCAAGTAGAAAATGCGCGACAAACAGCAGAAAAGACTTATGAAAAAAATCGTGCCAAAAGTCAAAAGGATCTATTACGGAATATCCAACAGAAGTTGATGACAAAAGGATTTACCAATGATGTGATCCAAGAAGCGATGCAAACATTACCCCAAGAAACCGATCCAGAAGCTGAATACGAGCTTTTAGTACAACAAGGGGAGAAAATCTGGCGTAAGAATAGTCGCTTTGAACCTCAGAAGAGAAAGATGAAAGTAAAGCAGAGTCTCTATCAAAAAGGCTTTGATTTTGAGATGATCCAGCGCTTTATTTTAGAAAAGGAAGAAGAAGCAAGTGAGTAGAGAATGGGAAAACTGGTCCTTAGAAAAAACAAAAGAATTTCAAGAACGTTTTATTGAATGGTATGAGCTTGAAAAGAGAAATCTCCCTTGGCGTTATAATCAAGACCCTTATCGTATTTGGATATCAGAAATCATGTTGCAACAAACCAGAGTCGATACAGTCATTGATTATTTTTATCGCTTTATGGAGTGGTTCCCAACCATCGAAGCGTTGGCGCAAGCACCTGAAGAAAAACTGTTGAAAGCTTGGGAAGGCTTAGGTTACTACTCGAGGGCCAGAAATATTCAAGCTGCTGCAAAACAAATCATGGAAGATTTTGACGGAAAGATGCCACAAACACCGGAAGAAATCAGTACATTAAAAGGGATCGGTCCTTATACGACAGGGGCAATCGCAAGTATTGCTTTTGGGGTACCTGAACCAGCGATCGATGGAAATGTCATGCGTGTGGTTAGTCGGCTGTTCTGTATTGAAGAAGATATTGCGAAAGCATCAAGTCGCAAAGTATTTGATCAAGCCATGCGGAAAATCATTGACGAAGAGCATCCGGGTGAGTTCAATCAAGCATTGATGGATCTTGGCTCAGCAATCTGCACGCCGACCTCGCCTAAATGTGAGGAATGCCCGATCCAAGCTTTTTGTTTAGCAAAAGAAAAAGGGATTCAAACCGCCTATCCTGTCAAAACAAAAAAAGCAAAGCCGCGAGATGTTTATTATGTTTGTGCCGCGATTGAAAACGCAGAAAGTGCTTTTTATTTTGAACAACGAGATCAACAAAAATTACTGGCTGATATGTGGACATTTCCGATGGTAGAAGTAACGAAAGAGGTATACGAAAAACTAGAAACAGACTGGCAACCTAAGAACGAAATCAGTTTATTCGATGAGGTTTTAGTCGCTGAAGATGGTGCTTCAGTATTGCCTTTTGCTCATGCGGACAAAGTCGTATGGCAAAAACGTCACTTAGGGGAAGTGACGCATATCTTCAGTCATTTGAAATGGCATGTTTTATTATTTTATGGTCGGTTGCCTAAGACTGAAAAAGACCTATCTGAGACTGGCAAACAGACGCAGTGGCTGATACCAGAAGCATTTGAACAAGTAGTTTTCCCAAAAGTGCAAATGAAGCTCATCCAGCAGTTGGATAAAAATCGAAACAATAGTAATCCTTTCTAGGCAAAGATGATTTTTATTGCTATAATAATTACGATGTCGGTGTAATGAACACCCCAACACAAAGCACAAAATGTTGCTAAGGAAGGATTGCGATGGGAGTTCCAAAAGAAGGAGAGTTTGTAACGATCCAAAGTTATAAACACGACGGCAAATTGCATCGAACGTGGCGCGATACCATGGTATTGAAAACAAGCGAACATTCAATGATCGGTGTCAATGATCATACTCTTGTAACAGAGTCTGATGGACGACGTTGGGTGACGCGAGAACCAGCGATTGTATACTTTCACAAAAAATACTGGTTCAATGTAATAGCAATGATCAGAGAAAAGGGGGTTTCCTATTATTGTAATCTGGCTTCACCTTTTTTATTAGATGATGAAGCATTAAAATATATTGATTATGACTTAGATATCAAGGTTTTTCCTGATGGCGAGAAGCGCTTGTTAGATGTCGATGAATATGAAATGCATAGTCAAATGATGAATTATCCAAGTGATATTGACTTCATTTTAAAAGAGAACGTGAAGATTTTGGTTGACTGGATCAATAATGGAGATGGCCCATTCTCAGAAGGCTATATTGATATTTGGTATGACCGTTACAAGCAATTGTCGCAAAAGTAAACGAAAACAGTAAGTAAGTGAAGGAATCTTCATCTTGCTTACTGTTTTTACTTGGATGCTTCACAAGTTTTTTTTCATGTTGAGATGTTGGATGCCCGCATCTTCGAAGACTTCACCGTAGGCTTGATAATCAAGCTTCTCGTAAAAAGGAATAGCGGTCAGTTGAGCGCCTAATTTTATCGTATCAAAGCCTTGGTTTTTAGCAAAAGCCTCTGCTTCTCTTAGCAAGACTTGCCCCAAACCTTGTTGACGGTATTCAGCAAGGATCGCCATACGTTGGACTTTTATCTGGCCATTTTCGAGTGGCAGTAAACGAACAGTACCTTGCGCCTCCTGTGCATCTGTATAAAGGACGAAATGGATACAATGTGCCTCATCCTGATCGATTTCTCTCTCAAAGGGAACACCTTGCTCGACAACGAAGACTTGGTTTCTGATACGTACAGCATCGAGATAGATCGGACTCATCGTATCTTTTGTATGAACTACTTTCATCAAACAGCCACCTTTCTTTTCAGTAGTATACTGTAAAGTGATCGGAATGGAAAGTGCATAAAATAAAATCAAAAATAACAGATTTTTTCAAAAGAATGTTATATACTATCATAAAAAAGGAAAGAAGTGAATTATTTGTTCGATAAGTTAAAACAATCAAAGTTGATGTTCTGGTCATTCGAATTGTTGATTTTAGCAACATTGATCTTAGTCTCCTCGAAAATCAGCTTTGTCTTCCAACCAATCGGGACATTCTTCTCCACATTATTTGCACCAGTTTTGATTGCTGGTTTTTTGTATTATATTTTGAATCCAATCGTTGGATTATTGATGAAAACAAAAATAAAACGGATCTGGGCAGTAGCAATCGTACTGTTATTGTTAGTAGCCGCTCTGGTCTGGATCTTGTTAAGTGTCATCCCAAGTTTAGTCCAACAAATTTCTTCTTTGGCCTCGAATACGCCGAACTTTATTCGCCAAGTAGAGACTTGGTTAGCAGAAGTTGCGCAATGGTCCGTATTCAAAGATGTCGATATCAATAAATATTTTGAGCAATTGGATATTTCATATGGCACGATCATCCAACAATTTCTGAGTGGCTTGTCTAATAGCTTAGGTTCGATCGTTGGAACGATTGCTTCAGCGACCATCGTTATTATTACCGCGCCGTTCATCTTGTTTTACATGTTGAAAGATGGCGAAAAACTTGTACCAAACATCAAACGTTTCTTCCCAGAAAAACGAAGAGAGCAAATCGTTGAATTGTTAGGACAGTTGAATAAAACGTTAGCTAATTATATTAGTGGCCAAGCAATTGAATGCTTATTCGTTGGTACATTCACCTTTCTAGGTTATTTTGCATTAGGCGTAGATTACGCCTTCCTTTTCGGAGTAATTGCTGGTTTGACCAACCTCATTCCTTATTTAGGCCCATATTTAGGTTTAGCTCCTGCCTTTTTAGTGACAGTATTCAATGATCCATTCAAAGCATTGCTGTGTTGTGTGGTCGTTTTGATCGTTCAGCAACTAGACGGAAATATCATTTATCCGAATGTCATTGGTAAATCATTGAAGATCCATCCACTAACGATCATTATCGTTCTACTTGTTGCAGGAAACATTGCCGGATTACTTGGGATTTTTCTGGGTGTACCTTTTTATGCGATCTGTAAAACAATCATTTCTTATGTTGTCAAGATCGTAAAAGAAGATAAACAAAACGAGAACAAGAAAAAAATAGCGACGACTCTTGAATCTTAATGATCGAATGGCTATTTTTATTGCAAAGAAAATCGCTTTATGATACCATTTTAACGTGGCTACCTTTAGCCACGTTTTTTTCTTTAAAAAAATAAAAATATAAATGAATAAGGAGAGAATGCGATTATGAATGCTGACCCTGAGAGTCAGTCGCTGTTAGCGCAAATTTTATTATTGATCATTTTGACATTGATCAATGCTTTTTTAGCAGCTTCCGAAATTGCAGTTGTATCGATCAATAAAAATCGGATCGAACAAAAAGCGGAAGAAGGAGATGTTAAATCTAAAAAGCTTTTAAAAATATTGCAGAACCCAAATAACTTCCTATCAACTATCCAAGTAGGAATCACTTTGGTCAATATTTTATCTGGTGCATCTTTAGCTAATACTTTATCCGTAAGATTAGCCCCACTATTAGGTGGCGGTGCCGCAGCAAGAAGTATTGCAAATATTATCGTACTGGCTATTTTGACCTATGTTTCGATTGTTTTTGGAGAATTATACCCGAAAAGGATCGCTTTGAATAAATCAGAAGAGGTAGCGAATTTTACCTCAGGTATGATCCGAATGATTGGTGTCGTAGCGAAACCTTTCGTGTGGCTATTGTCTGCATCTACCAGCTTGTTGGCACGGATAACACCAATGACTTTTGATGATGAAGATTCAAAGATGACCCGCGACGAAATGCGGTATATGCTTGAAAACGAAGGGGTATTGAACAACGAAGAGTTGGAAATGCTTCAAGGTGTCTTTTCCTTAGACACAAAAGTTGCAAGGGAAGTAATGGTTCCTCGAACAGATGCTTTTATGATCGACATTAATGACTCCATTGAAGAAAATGTCAACGAAGTACTATCGGAGAATTACTCAAGAATTCCTGTTTATAATGAAGACAAAGATAAAGTTGTTGGAATTCTTCATACGAAAAATTTATTAAAAGCTGCCCATAAATTTGGGTTTGAACACTTAGAAATCAAAAAAATCATTCAGGAACCACTTTTTGTTCCAGAAACGATTTTTATTGATGATCTATTATATGAAATGAAAAAAACACAAAATCAAATGGCGATCCTGTTAGACGAATATGGGGGAGTCGTAGGTTTAGCGACATTAGAAGACTTACTTGAAGAAATCGTTGGAGAAATCGATGATGAGTCAGACGAAGTAGAAAATCTCTACGAACAAGTCGGTGACTATGAGTATATCATCCAAGGTCGCATGTTGATCGATGAATTTAATGAGGCGTTTGAAAGTAATCTTCACATGAGTGATGTGGATACGATGGCCGGCTATTTGATCACAGCTTTAGGTATGATTCCCGATGAAGGAGAAAAACTTTCATTTGATGTTGAAAATATTACCTTGATTTCTGAAGAAATGGAAGGTTCAAGAGTACTTAAAATTCGTGTGATCTTCCATGATCCAGAAGAAATAGAAGCTGAACCTGAAGAAGAACGTCGCTATTTCAAAAAAGATTTTGAAGATGACGAACCGCGAAGATAAAGCACCTTCGATGATCTTTTAACGAAACAAAGAGCGGATATATCACTTGCTGTATGAAGTGATGTATCTGTTCTTTTTTTGGAGATATCGAATGAAAAGAAAAAGTAAAACTGTTTCGCTTACTTTTTCAAATTGAAGATCCATGCTATACTATTTGAGTTGAAGAAAAGGATAGAGGAACTATCGAATAGTCGAAGGGGTTCTCTTTTATGAAGCAATAGACAAATGAAGAATGGAGTAAATTTATGAACAATCCAGAATTAAAACAGCAAGTGGACAATCGACGCACATTTGCGATCATTTCCCATCCGGATGCGGGGAAAACAACGATCACCGAACAACTGCTTTTATTCGGTGGTGCGATTCGCCAAGCAGGAACGGTCAAAGGGAAGAAAACAGGTAATTTTGCAAAATCTGACTGGATGGAAATCGAAAAACAACGTGGGATTTCTGTTACTAGTTCCGTGATGCAATTTGATTATCACGGTAAAAGAGTCAATATTCTAGACACACCTGGGCATGAAGATTTCTCAGAAGATACGTATCGTACGTTGATGGCTGTCGATAGTGCAGTCATGGTCATAGATAGTGCAAAAGGGATCGAGGCACAAACCAAAAAACTTTTCCAAGTAGTTAAAAGAAGAGGTATCCCTATTTTCACTTTCATCAATAAGTTGGACCGAGATGGTCGAGAACCGCTTGATCTATTAGAAGAATTAGAAGAGTTATTAGATATCGAATCTTGCCCAATGAATTGGCCAATTGGTATGGGTAAAGGATTGGAAGGATTATACGATATCCATCATAACCGAGTAGAATTCTATCGTCCTGAGAATTATCAAGATGAACGCTTAGCTCAATTAGATGAAGAGGGCCACTTGCTAGAAAATCATCCCCTAAGAAATAATTCATTGTACGAGCAAGTATTAGAAGAAGTAGAGCTGTTAAAAGAAGCCGGGGATTCCTTTAATGAAGAAAAAATTGCACGAGGAGAGCAGACGCCAGTATTTTTTGGTTCAGCTTTGACTAATTTCGGTGTTCAGACGTTTTTAGAAACATTCGTTGATTTGGCGCCATCTCCTTACGGACACAAAACCCGTGAAGATCAAGTAGTCAGCCCTTATGAACAAGAGTTTTCTGGTTTCGTCTTTAAGATCCAAGCCAATATGAATCCAGCTCACCGAGATCGTATTGCATTTGTACGGATTTGCTCAGGGACTTTTGAACGTGGAATGGACGTTTCATTGGAACGGACGAACAAAAAATTGAAATTGAGTAATGTCACGCAGTTTATGGCAGATGCCAGAGAAAACGTTGAAAATGCTGTAGCAGGAGATATCATTGGTGTATATGATACCGGAAATTATCAAATCGGCGACACATTATATGAAGGAAAACTAAAAGTAGCTTATGAAGAATTACCTTCATTTACGCCTGAGCTTTTCATGAAAGTAACGGCTAAAAATGTGATGAAACAAAAATCATTCCACAAAGGAATCAATCAATTGGTACAAGAAGGTGCCATCCAATTATATAAAACCTATGTGACTGAAGAATACATCATCGGGGCTGTTGGACAATTGCAATTTGAAGTTTTCCAATATCGGATGTTGAATGAGTACAATGCAGAAGTGATCATGTCGCCAATGGGTAACAAGATTGCTCGTTGGATCGAGCCAGAAGATCTGGATGAGAAAATGAGTTCGAGTCGTAATATCTTAGCGAGAGATCGCTTTGATCAACCGCTATTCTTATTTGAGAACCAGTTTGCAGAGCGTTGGTTTGCTGACAAGTATCCAAACGTAAAATTAAAAAGTTTGATGTAATCAGTGATTCTCGTTACTCGTCAGTTGCTTTATTTTTAACATAAAGCTTAAAAATATTCATTTAGCATATAAAAAAAACAAACACACGGCGATTCATGTTTTCAGTGAATTGTCGTGTGTTTGTTTTGGATTTTAACGTTTTTTTGGTTATTTTGAAAAAATCAATTATAATCAAATAAAAAAATAGATTAGAATATTTTTGCGTATATATATATAAAATAAGCAAAGAAAGTAGGGAACAAATGGAAACAGAAATCGAAAAAAAACAGCGTATTGAAAGAAAAAAAGCAAAAATGCGTCGAGTATGTCAAATGTTGGATATTGAGAACTGGGAAAAAAATGAACGGATCGTCAAAGAAATCCGCTCGATCATCCAAGCGGATCGACCTGTAAAGGGGAGGGAAGTTGGAAATAGGAAAAAGAAAAAAAGGGAATGCCAAGTGCCATCGACAAAACCCTTTTGATTCATGATTTAGTTTTTATATCTACATAGCAATTGGTGCATCTAAATTTCTTTTTGGAATAGAGATTTCTACTAATCCCGGTAACTCGATCACTTGGATGTCTTCAGGATGGTACTCAGCGTCATGGATTTTTTTTAAGAAGTAGTGTTGGATTTCTTCAATTTCCTTTGGTTGGATATTGCGATTTTCATTCATCAGAACGATTTCGTTGTGCTCAGGAGCTTCTGTATAAATAACGGTTGTATTTCCTGCGGTATACACCTTGACCATATGTGCATCTGTATTTTCCAACTGATTCAAAACTAATCGTGAATGGCTGTTTGTTACATTAACTAGTTTCATGGCGCTCACCTCTCTTATGTATTTAAGAAATAACTTACATTAATTATAATTTTTTTTTAGTAAAATGAACAGCATTTTGTCTTCTTAAATTTGAATGGAAGAGAAAAAATCGTTACTTTCTTTTCCAAAAATAAAAACAAAAGCGGAGAGTGGCAAACTCTCCGCTCGATTTTTACTACCATTCCAATATGGAATTACTCTGTCGATTCGTTGTTTGCTTCTTTGACTAAACGTTCAGGTTTAGACGTAATGACGATTTTGTCGTCTTTATCTAATTTTGCTTTAAGATCTGAGATCGTTGGATGATCAAGATAGAATTCGGCAATGCCGTCTTCAATTTGTTCTTGGATCGTCCGACGTAATGGTCGGGCACCCATTGCTGGATCGTAACCAAGATCAACCAGCTTTTCTTTGACATTCGTAGGAACGTCCACATGTAATTGTTGAGCCGCCAACAATTGGTTGACATCATCAAGCATGAGAGTAACGATCGTCATCAAGTTTTCTTTTGATAAAGCACTGAACTCGATGATTCCATCAAAACGATTCAAGAATTCTGGTGTGAAATAGTTATTCAATTGATTCAAGACAGAACGAGTCACACCTTCACGAGCAGCACCAAAGCCAACATTGGCTTCTACTTTTCCAGTTCCTGCATTACTTGTCATGATGATGATTGTATCTTTGAAGCTGACTGTACGACCTTGCGCATCGGTTAAACGTCCATCATCTAAGATTTGTAGGAACATGTGTAAGACATCTGGATGTGCTTTTTCTACTTCATCAAGCAAAACCAAACTATACGGATTTCTACGTACTTTTTCAGTCAATTGACCAGCTTCTTCATAGCCGACATAGCCTGGAGGAGAACCAATCAATTTTGCGACACTGTGTTTTTCCATGTATTCTGACATATCGAAACGAATCATTGACTCTTCAGATCCAAATAATTCGTAGGCTAGTTGCTTCGCTAATTCTGTCTTACCAACACCAGTAGGACCAACAAATAAGAAAGAACCAATTGGACGGTTTTTCTTACTTAAACCAACTCGATTACGACGAATGGCTTTGGCTACCCGATCAACCGCATTATCTTGCCCAATCACATGTTTTTTCAAGTCGTCTGCTAAGTTTTTCAATTGGGTTTGTTCTTTTTCTTTTAATTCACCAACAGGGATGCCTGTCCGTTGTTCAACGATTTTTTCCATGTCTTTCTCAGAGATCACTGGGATTTCTTCTTCTGAAAGTTGACGTTCTTGCATTTTTTTCAATTTATTGATTTGATCGCGATAATAAGCTGCTTTTTCGAAATCTTCTTCTTTAGAAGCCAACAACTTTTGTTCTTCCGCTTCTTCTAATTTCTTTTCGATCATTTTTGGATCAACGATTTGGATCGTCAAGTTTTTCTTAGATCCTGTTTCATCCAGTAAATCAATGGCTTTATCCGGTAAAAAGCGATCTTGGATATAACGATTGGACAATCTAGCCGCAGCTTCGATCGCAGCATCTGTATATTTGACGTGATGGTAGTCTTCATAGCGCTTTTGCAATCCTTGTAAAATACTGATTGTTTCATCTACAGAAGGTTCATCGACACGAACAGGTTGCATCCGGCGCTCTAACGCAGCATCTTTTTCAATGATTCGGTATTCATTCAATGTTGTTGCCCCAACCATTTGTAATTCGCCACGAGCTAACGCGGGTTTTAATATATTTCCGGCATCCATGTTACCATCACCAGCTGAACCAGCCCCAACGATTTCATGAACTTCATCTATAAATAAAATGACATTTTCTGCTTGTCTGATTTCTTCAATCAGTTTTTGCATCCGTTCTTCAAATTGTCCTCTGATTCCTGTGCCTTGGACAAGTGAAACAACATCTAAACGAATTACTTCTTTATCTAGTAATTTTTGTGGAACATCGCCATCAACGATTTTTTGAGCGAGTCCTTCAACCACAGCCGTTTTACCGACACCTGGTTCCCCGATCAATACAGGGTTGTTCTTTGTACGGCGATTCAAGATTTCAATCACGCGCTTGATTTCATCATCTCGACCGATGACTGGATCGATTTCACCTTGGCGCGCTTCTTCTGTGATATTGATACCGTATTCGCCTAAAAGACCATCTGAAGCGGGGCCTTGTGGTGGTTGTCCACCATTGAAGTTGTTGTTCCCACCAAATTGAGTAGGGGGAGTTTGTTCATAATTTCCTTGTTGTTGCATTTGACGAGACATCGAACGAAACAGATCGTCCAGACTCCCAAAGCCAAATGGATCATTTTGGGCCATACTTGTTAGACCTCCATTTTGCTGATTTTTGATTTTTTGGTAACAGCTCTGACAGTAGTCAAGTTGTGTACGTTGGCCATTGACAGTCGCATATAAGTGAATCGTTGCTTCATTTTTTCCACAGTTTTGACAAAGCATAAAACATTCACGTCCTTTCAAACATTGGTCATTAAGTCTATTTTACATCGCGCCTATCTTTGGGTAAAAGAATAACACTCGATTAACAAACCTTATAAAAGTCATACCTTGTTGACCATTACTGACCATTTAATTTTATTATACTAATTTTTTGAATAGACGCAAGCAATTGATTCTTTTTTTCAGGCAATGTGACAAAACATTTGGGTACGAGTCTCAAGTTGTCGTCGAATCTGTAGGGGAATATAGCTAAAATCTCATGAATGGTTCAACCACTCGACAATCACTGAGGGGCGAGACGGTTTATTAGATATAAAAAAACATGGAATTTATTAAAACAGGAATAATCGTAACTACACATGAAACAGTTCTACAGAATAGTTTACTGGATTTTCTCTCAATTTAAATGAAAACTGTTGTATCTAAGGAAAAAAAATGGTAATCTTTACAGATGAAAGGGTTCATCTGATTAGTTCTATCATGGATTGCTAAAAAAGAAAACCCTCACATAAAAACAACACTCACTTAAAGGAGACCGATTAATATGGAAAAGAAAGAATTTCACGTAGTAGCAGAAACTGGGATCCACGCACGTCCAGCTACACTATTAGTACAAACAGCAAGCAAATTTAACTCTGATGTAAACTTAGAGTATAAAGGTAAATCAGTAAACTTAAAATCTATCATGGGCGTTATGTCTTTAGGTGTAGGTCAAGGTTCTGACGTTACTATCACTGCTGAAGGTGCTGACGAAGCTGACGCTATGGCAGCTATCGTTGAAACAATGAAGAAAGAAGGCTTATCTGAATAATGGTTGAAATGCTAAAAGGGATCGCCGCTAGTGACGGAGTAGCCGTTGCAAAAGCTTACCTGCTAGTTCAACCGGATTTATCATTCAGTAAGACGACAGTTGAGGATACTTCAGCTGAAGAAGCTCGCTTAGATGATGCTTTAGCAAAATCAACTGAAGAATTACAACAAATTCGTGAAAAAGCAGCGCAAAGCTTAGGTGAAGCAGAAGCGCAAGTATTTGACGCACATTTAATGGTTCTTTCAGATCCTGAAATGATAGGTCAAATCAAACAAAACATCAAAGATAACAGTGTAAATGCTGAATCAGCTCTTAAAGAAGTAACGGATATGTATATCGGTATGTTCGAAGCAATGGAAGATAATGCTTACATGCAAGAACGTGCAGCAGATATTCGTGACGTTGCAAAACGTATTTTAGCACATCTTCTAGGTGTGACTTTACCAAACCCTTCCATGATCAATGAAGAAGTTGTTGTCGTGGCGCATGATTTGACGCCAAGTGACACTGCTCAATTAGATCGTAACTTCGTAAAAGCTTTTGTAACAGATATCGGTGGACGTACATCGCATTCTGCAATCATGGCTCGTTCTCTTGAAATTCCAGCAATCGTTGGAACAAAAGAAATCACTGCGAAGGTAAAAGAAGGCGTAATGTTAGCTGTTAATGGGATCGAAGGCGATGTAGTCATTGAGCCAACAGCAGAACAAAAAGCCGAATTTGAAAAAATCGGTGCAGATTATGCTGCACAAAAAGCAGAATGGGAAAAACTGAAACATGCTGAGACAGTGACTGCCGATGGCAAACACTTTGAATTAGCAGCCAACATTGGTACACCTAAAGATTTAGTTGGTGTACACAACAATGGTGGTGAAGCAGTTGGACTTTATCGTACTGAATTCCTTTATATGGATTCACCAGACTTTCCTACTGAAGAAGACCAATACGTTGCTTACAAAGCAGTATTGGAAGGAATGGAAGGAAAACCTGTCGTTGTTCGTACAATGGATATCGGTGGAGATAAAGAATTACCATACTTGCAATTGCCGCATGAAATGAATCCTTTCTTAGGATACCGTGCATTACGTATCAGCTTGTCAGAACAAGGGGACGATATGTTCCGTACGCAAATGCGTGCGTTATTACGTGCCTCTGTACATGGAAACTTGCGTATCATGTTCCCAATGGTTGCTACACTAAAAGAATTCCGTGGTGCAAAAGCAATCTTTGAAGAAGAAAAACAAAAATTAGTAAATGAAGGCATTGAAGTCTCTGATTCGATCCAAGTAGGGATCATGATCGAGATTCCAGCTGCAGCCGTTATTGCGGATAAATTTGCTAAAGAAGTAGACTTCTTCTCAGTAGGAACAAACGACTTGATCCAATACACAATGGCAGCTGACCGTATGAACGAACGTGTTTCATACTTGTACCAACCATACAACCCATCAATTCTACGTTTGATCAAAAACGTCATTGATGCAGCACATGCTGAAGGTAAATGGGCTGGTATGTGTGGAGAAATGGCCGGCGATCAAATGGCTGTTCCTTTACTAGTAGGTATGGGATTAGATGAGTTCTCAATGAGTGCAACATCGATCTTAAAAACACGTAGCTTGATGAAACGTTTAGATACAAGCAAAATGGCTGAACTAGCGGATCGTGCCCTAAATGAGTGCGATACAATGGAAGAAGTCGTAGAACTTGTCAATGAATATCTAGCTTGATTTTCAGAACAGGCACAGTATTTTGCTGTGCCTGTTTTTTTGTCTTCTTGCAATAATAAATAAAATTCCGTTCCAACTTACAAGTTTGTTGGGAAAAAATCGGACTTAAGGTTGAGTGACAGCTTTCACGCTGTGTTATAATATAAGAGTGAGGGGGAACGTAGATGAAGGTATTATTATATTTTGAAAGTGAGAAGATACTTTCTAAGTCCGGCATTGGTCGTGCACTTGATCACCAAAAGCGTGCGCTTAAAGATGTAGGGATCTCCTATACTTTAGATAGTAAAGAAGACTATGATATTTTGCACATCAATACATATGGTATCAATAGTCACAACATGGTCAACAAAGCGCGTAGAAACGGTAAAAAAATTATTTATCATGCGCATTCAACGGAGGAGGATTTTCGTAATTCCTTTATCGGTTCGAATCAATTAGCACCATTTGTAAAAAAATATTTAGTCGGGTTGTATGAAAAGGCAGATTACTTGATTACACCAACTCCATATTCAAAAAAATTGTTACAAAGTTATGGCATCGATTTACCTATTCAATCGATTTCCAATGGGATCGATTTGGAAAAATACCAACCAGACCCTGTCAAAGAACAAAAATTCAGGGAGTACTTCAATCTTTCACCTGATCAAAAAGTGATTATTTGTGTAGGACTGTTCTTTGAAAGAAAAGGAATCATTGATTTTGTTGAAATAGCCAAACAATTACCAGAATATACATTCATCTGGTTTGGTCATGTGCCGATGTACTCGATCCCAAGTAATATCCGAAAAATCGTGAAAGAAGATCATCCCGATAATGTCATTTTTCCAGGCTATATTCGAGGAGAAATCATCGAAGGAGCTTACTCAGGAGCAGATCTGTTCTTTTTCCCTTCTTATGAAGAAACGGAAGGTATTGTGGTACTGGAAGCTTTAGCAAGTAAACAAAATGTGTTAGTACGTGATATTCCAGTCTATGATGGCTGGCTTGAAGACCAAAAAAATTGTTATATAGGGCGAAACAATGAAGAGTTTTCAAAACTCATTCAAAAAATCATTCAACATGAAGTACCTAGTTTAGTTGAATCTGGCTATCAAACGGCTGAAGAACGAAGTATCAAAAGAATTGGTCAACAACTTCAATCCGTTTATCAACAAGTGCTAAAGGCATCCGATTCTTCAGATGAACAAATGCAAGAATCAAAATAAAGGTAGTTTGGAGGCGAAAAAAGATGAAAATCGGCTTTTTTACCGATACCTATTTTCCACAGGTAAGTGGTGTAGCTACATCGATCAAGACATTAAAAGAAGAACTCGAAAAAATGGGACATGACGTATATATATTTACGACAACAGATCCCAATGCAGACAAGTTAGAAAAAGATGTGATTCGTATGCCAAGTGTTCCTTTTGTATCATTCAAAGAACGTCGAGTAGTGGTACGAGGAATGTGGTACGCCTATTTAGTGGCAAAAGAATTAGAGTTAGATCTTATCCATACTCACACTGAGTTTGGAGCGGGGGTTCTTGGCAAGATGGTCGCAAAAAAATTAAAAATCCCATCGATTCATACGTATCACACGATGTATGAAGATTACCTGCATTATATTGCAAAAGGGAAAGTGATTCGACAATCCCATGTCAAATACTTATCTCGTCTATTTGTGAACCATACGACAGGTGTGGTTTGCCCAAGTGAGCGTGTGATCGAGACATTGCGAAGCTATGGGGTGACAGCCCCATTACGAGTGATACCAACAGGGATCGATATCGAAAAATTTAAACGTCCAGAAATCACACAAGAACAAATCAATGAATTACGTACCTCATTAGGAGTAAAGGAAAACGGCTTGATGATTTTATCTTTAAGTCGAATCTCTTATGAAAAAAATATCCAAGCGTTGATCCAAGGGTTTCCAGAAGTCATCAAACACTATCCAGATGCACGACTAATCATAGTCGGAAATGGGCCTTATGTTGAGCAACTAAAAGAACTGATCACGTCGCTGGATTTAGCTGATGTGGTTCAATTTACTGGAGAAGTCGATAACAATGACGTCGCATTCTATTATCGGGCGGCTGATTATTTTGTGTGTGCTTCGACATCGGAAACACAAGGATTGACGTATACAGAAGCAATGGCAGCTGGTACACCATGTGTAGTTGAAGGAAATGATTATTTGAATCGTTTATTTGATCATGCTTCCCTTGGCCGAACATTTGAACGAGATGAAGACTTTGCACCTGCACTTATTGATTATATTGAAAGCAAAGTTGAAAAAAATCCAGAAGTGTTTGAAAAGAAACTTTACGAGATCTCTGCTACTCATTTTGGTCAATCAATGATCGAATTTTATGAAGATATGCTTGTGTATTACAAAGAAGAGATGCGTAAAAAAGAAGAAGAAGCATCCATTGAGCGGATTAAAATTAAATTAAATTCTTTCAAAAAATAAAAAAACAGTGAATAATCCTAAAAAAATCCTTGTTTCTAGCGTATACTAGCATAGAAACAAGGATTTTATCGTTTAGGAGGGCAAAAGATGAAAATTGGTTTTATCGGCACAGGAGTTATGGGAAGCGCGATTGTTCGTCATTTACAAAAAGCTGGCCATGAACTGACTGTTTATAATCGTACGAAAACAAAAGCTGCGCCACTTATGGAAGAAGGAGCAGTATGGGCAGATAGTCCACAAGAAGTAGCTGAGATGAGCCAAGTCATCTTTACAATGGTTGGCTATCCTCAAGATGTGGAAGAAATCTATTATGGTGAGAAAGGCATTTTCCAAGCAGGCGTAAAGGGGAAAACAGTCATAGATTTGACGACAAGTACGCCAACACTTGCTGAAAAAATTGCAACAAGCGCACAAGAGCTTGGAGCAGAAGCCGTGGATGCCCCTGTCTCAGGAGGCGATCTAGGTGCAAAAAATGGCACCTTAACGATCATGGTGGGTGGAAAAGAGAATGTCTACGAGCAAGTATTACCACTATTTCGTGAGTTTGGAACAACATTTACGTTGCATGGTTCAGCTGGAAAAGGACAACACACAAAAATGGCAAACCAGATCATGATTGCCGGAACAATGACTGGCATGACAGAGATGCTCGTTTATGCACAGAAAGCTGACTTAGACTTAGAAAAAGTGATTGCGACGCTTTCAGGCGGTAGTGCGGCAAATTGGTCATTGAGTAATTATGCACCTCGTATTTTACAAGAGAATTATACACCAGGATTTTTTGTCAAACATTTTATCAAAGATTTGAAGATTGCTTTAGCCGAAGCAGAAAAAGTAGGATTGGACTTACCAGCGACCAAAGAAGCCCGAAAGCTATATGAACAGTTAGCAGAAAAGGGTTTCGAGAACGATGGAACGCAAGCATTGATCAAGCTTTGGTGGGAAGATGGTAGACAGCCGAAAAAAAAATCCTAAAAAACTAGTTTTTTTGGAGAAAATCAATGCAAGTCGACGATGCTTTTGATACAATATAACAGAACTAAGAAAAGGAGGACCTCCGATGGCACATTCACAATTAGTCGCAATCATTAAACGACTGGAGGCTATGGTCGAATCAGCAGACAATGAGCTGCAAGTTCGTCGCTTTGAAAAAGAGGGCGTAGAAAAATGCACCGTAACTTATGATAAAGCGACAGAAACATTTGAACTAACTGAAACAGACACACATCAACAATACGAATTCGACAATATCGATATCGTTGCGATGGAGATCTATGATTTGATTCAATAAGATTTCGAGCTAGCTAAAAGAGCCTGGGATTCAACCAATCGGTTGGATTCCAGACTCTTTTTTTGTTTCCTGTTCGTCTTTTGTCAGTTTACGTTGGTAGCTGATCAAGATTTGAACAGGATCGATTTCTTCTTGAGACAGTTGTCGCTTGAGTGACAACCTATTGTCTTTTTCATAATAGAAATGAGGTGCTTGTCCAGGGGCTGTGATCGTTGTGTCAGCCACTTGACCGTACGAAACCAAGAAATGCTTGATCTTGGTCTCATCGCTAGCTAACGGCATGCTCAATGTGATTCTCGGTGTTCGTAAAAATTTTTTTTGTTCTTGTATCCGACCAGTAAAGTACGTGATCAATTCGATATCCCGTTGTAGAATAGCTGCCTTCTCAAAATTAAGCTGTTCAATAAAATGCAATTGTCGTTTTTTTAAATAGCCTAACAATTTTTTGTTTCTTCCTTGCAATAGACCTTGGATCTCTTTCTTTTTTTGTTCAAAGCTCAGTGCCTTCATTTCAGGAAGTTGGACTTGTAACGCCAAATGACTGATTTCAGAAAGCCAAGGCATTTGATAGTTTTCTTCGATGATTCGAAGGATACTAGGCATTTTTTTATAAAGGCGAAAAGGTCCGTAAGTTCTTGCGGTAGGAATATTCGTGAGAAAAAGACCATCGGATTGAATATGTAAATAGTTATAGTTGTCAAAATAATTCATCCGACGATTGTAGATAGGGCGATAGTGTTGGATCAATTGACACTCTAATAATAAGGCATCTAGTTCAGTATCAACGACAACGATCTCAAAATCAGCAATCGAACGAACCAAGCGCAAGACTTTTTTCGAGTGTTGTTTATTTTGATGAAAGTACGTACTTACGCGATTTTTTAAATTTTTAGCTTTACCCACATAAATGATTTTTCCATCGCTATTTTTCATCAAGTAAACACCAGGTAATAAAGGTAGGTTTTTTACTTTCTCTTTTAAGTGCATAAGCGCTCCCCTAATTGAATTTGAACTAAAAAGATTATAACAGATTTAAAAAAATGAACAATAAAAGGGATTATATTTTATAAATAAATTAGAGAGATACTTTGATAATCAAAATATTTTTTTGTTCTTTTATTTTAATTTTTAGAGGTTAAAAGGTTGATATTAAAGCATTTTGTCATAAGTTTAAAATTAAAAAAAATTAATAATGCAAAAAAATCTAGTTAAAAGGTTGCATTTTGAAAAAAGTTAAGATATAGTTTGAACATCAAAAGATTTGATAATCAAACTAATTTTAGTGGATGGTGGAACATGGAACCTGATTTTAATACAGTAAATGATTATCTCGTTAGTGTCTTCAATGATATTTTGACGATCGAAGAATCCGAATTAAAAAAGTCACAATTCAAAGATCTGTCGATTACAGAGATGCATACGATCGAGGCAATCGGTATGTACAAGAAAAAGACAACTTCAGAAGTAGCCAAAGAACTGTCGATTACTGTTGGGACCTTGACCACTGCTATCAACAAGTTAGTTAGGAAAGGCTACGTTGAGCGTATCCGTAGTGAAGACGACCGACGAGTGGTGAAGCTGGGGTTGACCAAAAAAGGTAAGTTACTTTACCGCGTGCATCAGCATTTCCATCGTGAAATGGTCAAAAACATTATGGATGGTATGGCTACCGACGAACAACAAGCTTTGCTGTCTGCATTGAAAAACTTGCATGATTTCTTGCGAGATTACAAGTGAGGAAGTTTAATGGAACAATTTGGAACGATCACAGCAACGGCAAGTTTCTTACCGGAAAAAATCATCACAAACGATGATCTCTCAAAAATGATGGACACTTCGGATGAATGGATTTCATCCCGTACAGGAATCAAAGAGAGACATTGTGTGACCGAGCAGGAGACTTCCGATTTGTGTTACCTCGTTGCCGAAAAATTACTAAAGAAAAAAACACTCGATCCAAAGGAACTCGATTTTATTATCGTTGCTACGATGTCGCCTGATTATACATCGCCTTCTGTAGCAACTTTAGTTCAAGGAAGGCTCGGCGCAACCAAAGCAATCGCATTTGATATCAGCGCCGCATGTTCAGGGTTTGTTTATGCTTTGAGTGTTGCAGAGAAACTGATTCGCTGTGGCTCAATGAAAGGTTTAGTAATTGGTGGCGAAACATTATCTAAACTGATCGATTGGACGGATCGTTCAACCGCTGTCTTGTTTGGTGATGGTGCTGGTGGGGTTTTGTTAGAAGCTGGCTCAAATCAAAAATTAGTGAGAGAATCGCTAGCGGCAGATGGTTCGCGTGCGCAATCCCTTACTTCTGGCTATCTACCAAATCGATCGCCTTTATACACGAAAGATTCAGAAGGTTCTTACTATTTAAAAATGGTTGGACGGGATATTTTTGACTTTGCTGTAAGAGACGTTGCGATGAACATCAAGGAACTCATTCAAGACACACCTGTTGATTATCTGCTTTTGCATCAGGCAAACTTACGAATTATCGAAAAGATTGCTCGCAAAGTAAAAATTCCCCAGGAGCAATTTCTAACGAACATGGATAAATATGGCAATACTTCCGCAGCAAGCATCCCGATTCTTTTAGATGAAGCGATAGAAAGCGGAAAAATTACCTTAGGTCAACAACAAAAAGTGGTATTTACAGGTTATGGTGGAGGATTGACATGGGGAAGTATCCTCATGGAACTATAAACTGATAAAAATAAAAAATATAAAATAAAGAAACAATATCGGAGGAATTATCATATGGTATTCGAAAAAATTCAAGAAATCATTGCGGAAGAATTAGGGAAAGACGCAGAAGAAATCAAATTAACGACAAACATCCAAGAAGACCTTGAAGCAGATAGCTTGGATTTATTCCAAATCATCAACGAAATCGAAGATGAATTTGATGTGAAAATCGAAACAGAAGACGGCATCAAAACAGTTCAAGATTTAGTCACTTATGTTGAAAAACAAACTGCATAATCATCAAGATTAGGTTGGGGGCTGGGACATTTTCCGAAAAAGGAATGTCTTAGCCTTTTTTTAAATGAAACAAAAAGCTATCTATCCTGAATATAAATTGGAGACTATGATGAAAACAGCATTTTTATTTAGCGGACAAGGTGCACAATACCAAGGAATGGGTCAAGACCTCTACCATGAACCCATTGTGAAACAGACTTTTGATGAAGCTAGTCAGATCTTGGGCTATGATATGGCGGAGCTTTGTTTTTCAACAAATGAACGTTTGGATCAAACAATCTATACGCAGCCAGCTATTTTAACTGTCAGCATTGCGTGCTATCGTTTGCTAAAAGAACGTGGGATCACTCCTCAAGCCGTTTTAGGGCTTAGTTTAGGTGAGTATTCTGCTTTAGTAGCCAGTGGCGCGCTTTCCTTTAGAGAAGCGGTAGCATTGGTCGAAAAAAGAGGCACGTTTATGACAGACGCTGCACCTACCGGTAGTGGAAAAATGGTAGCTGTGATGAACGCACCGGTGGATGTCATCGAGAGCTGTTGTAAGCAGGCGGAAGAAACGGGGATCGTTTCCCCCGCAAATTACAATACACCTCAGCAAATCGTCATCGGAGGGGAAGAAAAAGCAGTGGATCAAGCGGTGGCACTATTACAAGAACAAGGGATCAAACGAATGATTCCACTCAATGTAAGTGGCCCTTTCCATACAGCAATCTTAGAACCTGCTGCTAGACAATTAGCGGAGGAACTAAGCAAGATCGTTTTTTCAGAACCTGAAATACCTGTGATCAGCAACACCACGACAGAGATCATGACGAAAGAAAGAATTCCAGGTTTACTTGAACAACAAGTGATGAAACCCGTTCGTTTTTACGAAAGTATCGAAAAACTTAAAGATTTAGGGATCGATCAAGTGGTCGAAGTCGGGCCCGGTAAAGTATTAAGTGGCTTTATGAAAAAAATCGACAAGTCGATCGCCGTTGCACGTGTGGAGAATCAACAAACATTTGAAGAAACAATCAATCGATTGTCATAGGAGGCAAGTTATGGACGTAACTGGAAAAAATGTATTTATTACAGGCAGTACACGAGGAATCGGTGAAGCGATCGCTTTAGCCTTTGCCAAAGCAGGCGCAAACATCTTTTTAAATGGTCGTGGAGAGATCCCAGCCGAAAAAATCAATGCGATCAAAGCGCATGGGGTTGAATGTGTAGGGATCACAGGTGATATCTCCGATTATGACAAAGCAGGAGAGATGATCAAAGAAGCAGAACAGCAGTTGGGTTCTGTCGATATTTTGGTCAATAATGCGGGAGTTACGAATGATAAACTTGTCCTACGTATGGATGCAGATGATTTCAAAAAATGTTTGGATATCAATCTAACAGGAACTTTCAATATGACACAGCACGTGCTAAAGAAAATGATGAAAAAAAGAGAAGGCGCGATCATCAATCTTTCAAGTGTTTCAGGATTGATCGGTAACTTGGGTCAAGCCAATTATGCAGCAAGTAAAGCAGGGGTTGTCGGTTTCACTAAATCTGTGGCAAGAGAAGTTGCCACACGAGGAATCACATGTAATGTGATTGCTCCGGGGTTTGTCACTACAGATATGACAGATGTATTATCCGAAAAAGTAAGAGAACAAGCAGAAAAACAAATTCCAATGCAACGTTTCGGCCAAGTGGAAGATATTGCGGAAGCCGCATTGTTCTTAGCGAAAAGTTCGTATATCACAGGTCAAGTCATCAATGTTGACGGCGGATTGGTCATGCACGGATAGGGAGGAAAATTTATGAATCGAGTAGTAATTACAGGTTATGGAGTCACTTCACCGATCGGTAATGATGCAGATAGTTTTTTAGCTAGTTTAAAAGCTGGGACAAATGGCATTGCACCGATCACAAAATTTGATGCAACAGACACAGGAATCACTTTAGCAGGTGAAGTAAAAGACTTTCCTTTTGATAAATATTTTGTAAAAAAAGATAGCAAACGTATGGATATGTTTTCAATCTACGGCATTTATGCTGCAATGGAAGCATTGACAATGAGTGGAATTGAAAAAGAAACGATCAACCAAGATCGTTTTGGCGTTATCGTTGGCTCTGGGATCGGTGGGTTACCAACGATCGAAAGCCAAGTCATCCGCATGCACGACAAAGGAGCAAATCGTGTATCACCAATGTTTGTTCCAATGTCGATCGCCAATATGGCAGCTGGTAATATTGCGCTACGTGTAGGGGCGAAAGGAATTTGTACGTCGATCGTGACTGCTTGTGCCAGTGGAACGAATGCCATTGGTGAAGCGTTCCGCAACATCAAACATGGTTATTCCGATATCATTCTTGCAGGTGGAACAGAAGCAACAATCTGTGAAATGGGGATCGCCGGATTTGCGGCATTGACTGCTTTGTCAACATCGACAGATCCTGAACGTGGTTCTATGCCATTTGATGAAGACCGTAATGGCTTTGTCATGGGTGAAGGGGCAGGAGTATTAGTTCTTGAATCACTGGAACATGCACAAGCTCGTGGCGCAAAAATCTATGGTGAAGTTGTGGGTTACGGCTCAAATTGTGATGCTTACCATATGACAGCTCCGACACCAGATGGTTCTGGTGCCTCAAAAGCAATGAAATTGGCGATGGAAGAAGCGGGGATCGATGCTAAAGAAGTGGGCTATATCAATGCACACGGAACAAGTACACCAGCAAACGATCAAGCAGAAGCTAAAGCGATCCAAATCGCTTTAGGAGACTCTTTCAAAGAAACCTATGTCAGCAGTACGAAATCAATGACTGGACACTTATTAGGTGCTGCAGGTGGGATTGAGGCGCTTGCCACTTTGATGGCGTTAGAGCACCAGTTTATTCCACCAAACATCAATGTTGAAAAACAAGATCCTGAAATCGATCTGAACGTTGTGATCAACGAAAGTAAACCAGCTGAACTGTCTTATGCCATGAGTAATTCATTAGGATTTGGTGGACATAATGCTGTACTATGTATGAAACGCTGGGAGGAATAATGTTGAAGATCAATGAAATCAAAGAATTAGTCAGTCAATTTGATCAGTCAACTTTAACAGAATTTGACTTGAAAGACGGACAATTTGAATTATATATGAATAAAAATGAAATGAGTCGGGGAATGGGGCAAACAGTACCAACAACGAGTGCTTCTGAACCACAACCTCAACAAGTTGTACCGGCTTTACCAAAAGAAGAAAGCCATGCTGTTCAACCGGAAGCAGTTGCGCCGACAATTGATGGGACTGAAGTGAAATCACCAATCGTTGGAATCGTCTATCTACAACCATCTCCTGACAAGCCAGCATTCAAAAAAGTAGGAGACAAAGTTTCTAAGGGTGAAGTGATCTGTATCATCGAAGCAATGAAATTGATGAACGAAGTAACCAGTGATGTCGATGGTGAGATCGTTGCGATCTTGATCGACAATGAAGAAGTCGTAGAATACGGACAACCACTCTTTATCATCCAACCAAATTAAGCCAAGGAGAACCAGACCTATGAATATACAAGAAATCAAAGAAATCATCCCTCATCGCTATCCGCTGTTGCTGATTGATCGAGTGGAAGAAATCGTCGAAGGCGAACGGATCGTTGCTAAAAAAAATGTGACGATCAATGAACCTTTTTTCCAAGGACATTTTCCAGAAGAACCTGTGATGCCTGGGGTTTTGATCGTAGAAGCGATGGCCCAAGCAGGAGCAGTAGCTCTATTATCATTGGAACAGTTCAAAGGAAAAACTGCTTACTTTGGCGGATTAGATAAAGCGAAGTTTCGTAAAAAAGTGACTCCTGGAGATACGTTGATATTAGAAGTGGAAATCACTAAAATCAAGTCTTCTGCAGGAATAGGCAAAGGAATTGCAAAAGTGGACGGCAAAAAAGTTGCTGAAGCTGAATTAACCTTTATGATTGGATAGGTGAGTTATGTTTTCAAAAGTCTTGATAGCAAATCGCGGCGAAATAGCCGTACGGATCATTCGTGCCTGCCGTGAGCTTGGAATCCAAACCGTTGCGGTCTATTCTGAAGCGGATGCGGAGGCATTACACACACAATTAGCAGATGAAGCCGTCTGCATCGGTCCTGCAAGAGCAACAGATTCCTATTTGAATGTACAAGCAGTTCTAAGTGCAGCCATCGTTACAAAAGCAGAAGCAATCCATCCTGGATTTGGATTCTTATCAGAGAACAGTCGATTTGCTTCGATGTGTGAAGAATGTAATATCGTCTTTATTGGACCTAAAAGCAAAACGATCGATGATATGGGAAATAAAATCAACGCACGTCAGTTGATGCAACAAGCAGATGTTCCTGTGATCCCAGGTAGTGATGGTGTGCTATCGACTGTTGAAGAAGCACTGGAAGTGGCAGAAAAAATTGGCTATCCAGTGATGCTCAAAGCCGCCGCTGGTGGTGGCGGTAAAGGAATCCGCAAAGTCTTGTCAAAAGAAGAATTACCACAACATTTTTCATCCGCCCAACAAGAGGCAGCAGCTGCTTTTGGTAACGATGATATGTATTTGGAAAAAATCATTTATCCCGCAAGACATATTGAAGTGCAAATATTAGGTGATCAATTTGGTCATGTTCTGCATCTAGGTGAACGTGATTGTTCCTTACAACGAAATAATCAAAAAGTCTTAGAAGAATCACCATCTGTTGTGATCTCTGAAGAAAAACGAAATCACTTAGGTGCAGCAGCTGTTAGAGCAGCAAAGGCAGTGAACTATGAAAATGCAGGAACGATCGAATTTTTAATGGATGAATCCGGTGATTTTTATTTTATGGAAATGAACACCCGCATCCAAGTTGAACATCCAGTAACAGAAATGGTCACAAATATCGATCTTGTCAAAAAACAAATTGAGGTTGCGGCCGGACGACCACTAGAGATCCAACAAGAAGATATCATTTTCCAAGGGCATGCGATCGAATGCCGGATCAATGCAGAAAATCCAGCATTTCATTTCGCGCCTTCACCAGGTAAAATCAAGAATTTGTTGCTGCCAGCTGGTGGTATGGGATTAAGGGTCGACAGCGCGGTTTATTCTGGTTACACGATTCCGCCTTATTATGATTCAATGATTGCTAAGGTCATCGTACATGGCGATACACGTTTCGATGCGTTGATGAAAATGCAACGGGCATTGAGCGAGATCGTAACAGATGGCGTGATCACGAATGCTGAATTCCAAATGGATCTGATCAGTCACCCTGCAGTGATTGCTGGTGATTACAGTACCGCATTCTTACAAGAAGAGTTTTTACCAAACTGGATTCCCGAGACGGAGATAGGAGACGAATAAGATGGCTTTATTCAAAAAGAAAAAATACATTCGAATCAATCCTAATCGAGAAATCAAGCCAACGAATGCACCATCGGTCCCTGACAATATGTGGGCGAAATGCCCGAATTGTAAACATATCATCTACACAAAAGATATTGGGGAAGAAAAAGTATGTCCACACTGTAGTTATAACTTTAGGATCGGCGCATGGCAGCGATTAGCGTTGATCATTGATGAGAAAAGTTTAGAGGAATGGGATACGGATCTCGTCACGAAAGATCCCCTTGATTTTCCTGATTATCAAGAAAAGATTGGCAAGATGCAAGAAAAGACTGGCTTACATGAAGCAGTTCTAACTGGTCAAGCGACTATTAAAGGTATTCCTTTTGCTATCGGTGTCATGGACCCTAATTTTATCATGGGAAGTATGGGCACGATCGTAGGGGAAAAGATCACACGCTTGTTTGAACGTGCGGCGAGTAAAAAATTACCCGTCGTATTGTTCACTGCTTCAGGGGGCGCCCGGATGCAAGAAGGGATTTTCTCTCTCATGCAAATGGCCAAAATCTCCGCAGCGGTCAAACGTCATAGCAATAAACAGCTATTTTATTTGACTGTCTTAACAGATCCGACGACAGGTGGTGTTACCGCCAGCTTTGCGATGGAAGGGGATATCATCTTAGCTGAACCACAAAGTTTGATCGGCTTTGCTGGCCGCCGAGTGATTGAACAAACGATCAAACAAGAACTACCAGAAGATTTCCAAAAAGCAGAATTTTTACTGGAACATGGCTTTGTGGATCAAATCGTTCCACGAAAAGAACTCAAGGATACGATCCATCAATTACTAGAATTGCATACGCAGAAAGGATGGATCAACCATGAATAAAACTGCTCATGATATCGTCCAACTGGCGCGAGCAAAAGATCGTTGGACAAGTCTTGATTTTTTTGAAACGATTTTTGAAGGCTTCCAAGAGTTTCATGGTGATCGCTTATTTGGTGATGATGAAGCGATTGTCGGAGGTGTGGCAAAACTAGCCGGAAAACCTGTGACCGTCATTGGCATCCAAAAAGGTCGTGACTTACAAGAAAATATTCGCCGGAATTTTGGTTCTCCTCATCCGGAAGGTTATCGTAAAGCACTGCGTTTAATGAAGCAAGCAGAAAAATTCAACCGTCCGGTCATTACGTTGATCAACACTGCTGGTGCCTATTGTGGAATCGGTGCAGAAGAACGTGGCGAAGGGGAAGCGATTGCCCGTAATTTATTAGAAATGTCGGATTTGAAGGTACCGATCATCAGTATCATTATTGGTGAAGGCGGTAGTGGCGGGGCTTTAGCCTTAGCCTTAGCCGATGAAGTCTGGATGTTAGAACAAACGATCTATGCTGTTTTATCACCAGAAGGCTTTGCTTCGATTCTTTGGAAAGACGGTAGCCGAGCAGCCGAAGCCGCTGAATTGATGAAAGTCGCTGCTGGTGAATTATTAGAGTTAGACGTCATCGATCGAGTGATTCCCGAAACATTCAATGGAGAGCATTTAGGCAAAGAAAAAGTTGCGCGTATGATGCAAAAAGCATTGATCGAAAAACTGACTGAACTCTGTCAGAAACCAACTGAAGAATTGATCGAACAACGCTACCAACGTTTTCGTAAATATTAAAGGTAACGCGTCATATGCACGCTTCGCTTATGTAAATGAAAAACTGTAGAGGGATTCCTCTATAGTTTTTTTGTGTATGAACAAATAGCTTAATCTCTAGTAGAATGATGGTTGCTTGTGTGTCAATAAATAATGGAAAGTATTGATTATTGTCGATACAGAATACATGTAAAAATAGTATTCTAAAACATATTTTTGTTATTTTTAATGTATATGATATCTTTGTTTAAAAGGAGTTGATGTAGTGTTGGACAAATTGTCGAATGTTCTTTTTTTATGGAGTGTTACTTTCGGTAACGCTATTTTTGCCTGGCTTTTCTAAATCGGATGATCATCAATTAGAAAACGCCGAGATCGTTCAACTAACGAATGCTGGGACGATACAAAACAGAGGTAGTTATACTCTTAAAGAGGGCAATTTAGAAATCATGAAAGAAATCCAACTGGCACAAAACCTAGATCAAGTCCCGTCTAATCTGAAACTCTCAAGCAGTGAAGAACAAGAAATCAAAAGTTTGCTGACACCTGATTTTACAACCGAAGAACAAGAATTAAAAACGACTGAACTTTTTCAAACGTTTGTTAAAGAAATCAAACATGTAACAGTCGAAGTAAATCAGAAGAAGAAAACGACAACATTAGTCGGAAAGGATTATCGAAAAGAATTTTCTTGGGTAGGTGAAAGTGGAAATCGTTTATCTGACTCACATAAGATTGAATATAGTTTTGTGTCAGGGAATGAGGAATAGTTGAGTAAAGGAATAGCCTTAAAAAACGATGCTTCTTGCATAATGATTATTGAAGTAGAGGAATTTCAGAATAATTTGAACAGAAAGAAGGGGGGCACCATCTTTTCCCTGTTCTTTTAATTGATTAAAAATATTTTTCTGTACCGAATCAGGATTTTTGATTTGAAATTTTAAAAGTTGTTGAAACCATAGGTATTTCTTTTTAGTGCTGGATATTGGTACTTAACTATTTAAGTAGACCATCTGAATAGTTATAGTGTAAGGCGTTCTTGGTGTGTGCATAAACTTGCTAACGTATCTTATCGTCTTGGTATAGCTTTCAGGAAGTTATATTATCCAGATATTCGCGAAACATCCATTACACAGTAATCGACCATTTGTTTCCCACATAAAGAATGCCTTGTTACAATTACACTATTATGATAAGTTTAATGTAGTGTATTTGTAACGTAAGTGAGGGGATTAAATGCAAGATAAGCTGAAAGAGTTGTTGCGTATTCGCGATGGAAATTTATCTATGAAGGAAGCTAGAAAATTAGGAATTTCAGCAACTACTGTACAAAGATTGGTGAATCAAGGAATTTTGATGAAAGTTGATCGTGGTTATTATGTAGAGACTGGTCATGGAATCGATGATTTATTTTGTCTTCAGCAACGATTTTCCAGAGGAATATTTTCTCATGAAACGACATTAGATATATATCAACTTTCTACAAACATGCCGAACTTCATTCATTTGACTTTTCCACATGGTTATAATGTGAATCGTTCAATTACGAAAGAGCAACAGTTACAATTTCATTTTGTGAAGAAGGAAGTATACGAGTTAGGGAAAGTGGAGGGCACTTCCTTTCAAGGAAATCCTATTATTATATACGATAAGGAACGAACTCTTTGTGATATTTGGAATCCGAGATATGAAATTGAATACGAAATGAAATTAGAAGCTTTAAAAGAGTACATGAGAGATCCTATGAGAGACCCAAGTAAATTAAGAGATTATATGACAAAACTACATGTAGAAAAAGAAATGAAATATCATATGCAGAGTTTGTATTGATGGAGAGAAAATATGACCCCTACACAATTTACAGCAAAAACAAGAAATCTTGCAAAAAGTATAGGATTAAATGCACAGTTAGTTCAAAGGCATTTTATGATGGATCGCTTAGTTGAACAAATCTCTGAATCGAAGTATAAAAATGACTTTATTTTGAAAGGTGGTTTTCTATTAGGTTCAAAATATGGAATTGATAGAAGAACAACAATTGATATTGATACGACATTTAGAAATAGTAAATTAACTAAAGAAAAATTGAAGAACATCTTTAATGAATTAACTAGTAAACCTACGAAAGAGGGAATTGTTTTCTCTGTTCAAGAGATTAAAGAGACAAGGGAAATTGATTTTTATCCTGGGTTTCAAATTAAAGTGATTGCTCATTTAGAAAAAATACGTGTCCCATTTAAATTGGATGTAACAACAGGAGATTCTATTTATCCTGAAGTAGATATACATCATCATCAATTGATGTTTGAAGATAAAAAAGTGGAGATTCCAGCTTATCCAACTGAACAGATTATTGCAGAAAAGCTGAGTGCTACATTTAGCTTTGGGACAGACAATTCGAGACTGAAAGATTACTACGACCTATTTGCCATCCCAAAACTAGAAAATATTGATATGAAAGAGCTATATATAAGTGTCCGAAATACATTTACAAAACGTGGAGACAACAAACCGTTATCTTTTTATTATGAAAGGGAAATCGAAAAGATAAAAGGGAGCGATTATTTGGAAAAACTATGGGACAAATATCGCTCAGTTAATTCTTTTGCGAATTCTATTTCATTTGCAGATACAGTTAACGGAGTTGCTTATCTAATGCAAAATATAATCAAAATTGAAAATCAAGAAAGAAAACAATAGTTTACAAGAATTGAAAAAAATCAAGATGGCAAACGATATTAATTGTGTGATTTAGCGTAAATCAGCGGAACTAATGAGCTTGGTACAGAGGTGTTTGGCCTTGAAAAACAAAGTAAAATAGACTGAAAATCAAATAAAAAAAGCTGAGACTTGGTTCTCAGCTTTTTTTCATTTCTTCCCTTGAAATATTAAAATAAATATTCTTAATTCGTGATTATTATTCATTATTAAAGCATAAAAGTGAAATGAAATAAATAAATATACAAAAAATGGTTTATTTTTGAAATTTTCATGCTATAATGACAGAACAAAATAAATAAGGGGCGAGACAATGAAAAAGATTTCAGGAATTATTTTATTTTTAGTTACAACATTCGCATTAGGAGCGTGTGGTAATGGGGATGCAGCAGAATCAAACGATCAATTGGCAGAAATCAAGGAAAGTGGTGTATTGAAAGTAGCAACATCTGCTGATTATGCGCCGTTTGAATTTCATACGATCGTCGATGGGAAAGATCAAATCGTCGGATCAGACATTGATTTAGCAAATGCCATTGCAGATGAACTTGGTGTGAAACTGGAGCTTTCAGATATGAGTTTCAATACAGTGCTAGCCTCTTTAAAAGAAGGAAAAGTCGATGTAGCGATTTCAGCAATTTCAGCGACCGCAGAACGGAAAGAACAATTTGATTTCACCGATAATTACTACAATCCGCCACAAGTTCTCGTGATCAATAAAAAAGATGAAGACACGTTAACAAGCATTGATCGCTTGGCAGGTAAAAGCTTAGGGGCGCAAAAAGGCTCGATCCAAGAAGCAGTGATCAACGAACAAATCAAAGAAGCTAAAGTAGTCACGATCGATAAAGTACCAAATATGGTGATCGAGATCAATCAAGGTTCGCTGGATGGCATGGTCGTTGAACAAACGATTGCCGAAGCATATATCGCTCAAAATCCCAACTTGATGATTGCAGATATTCCTTTAGAACAATCAGACGATGAAGCTTTTGCTATTGCCTTACCAAAAGGGAGTACAGAATTACAAGAAGAGTTGAATAAAATTATCAAAAAACTAAGTGATGAGGAAAAAATCGATGAATTCATCAAAAAAAATCATGAACTAGCTGAACAAACAGCGACAGAATAGAGGGACGCAGTGTGAATTTTTCGTTTTTAGATAAGTACTTACCTTATTTTTTATCCGGCGCGGTCGTTACGATCGTCATTTCGATCTTGACTGTCATCTTTGGTACAATGATCGGCTTAGCCATGGCATTATTGAAGCGCTCAAAGATCAAGCCTTTGAATTGGTTAGCTAATAGTTATATCGAATTATTAAGAGGCACACCGATGTTATTGCAGATCATGATCGGATTCATCTTATTGCAACGTTTCTTTCCAGCGGTGGATTGGTCCGTGGGGATTTTAACGATCGACTTAGGGCGTTTGATACCAGGAATCATCGTATTATCACTGAACTCTGGGGCGTATGTTGCTGAAATCATCCGTGGAGGAATTGCGGCTGTTGATATGGGACAAACAGAAGCTTCGTATTCACTAGGCTTACGTCCTATACAGGCGATGCGTTATGTCATTTTCCCACAAGCGTTGAGAAATATTTTGCCACCATTAGGAAATGAGTTTGTCACGTTGATCAAAGATTCTTCTTTATTGACAGTGATCGGTATCAATGAATTGATGGGATCGGCTCAAATCGTTATCTCAAACTCCTATATCCCATTGGAACCTTATTTTATTGCCGCAGGGTTATACTTCGTTATGACCTTTGTAACATCGCGGTTGTTGAGTAGTTGGGAGAAAAAACTCGGAAAAGGGTATCAACGTTAGGAGAGAATGTCGAATGGAAAAATCAATAGTAACGATCAAACAGCTAAGTAAATCATTTGCAGAAACAGAAGTATTGAAAGGAATTACTACGACCATTTCCGCCGGGGAGGTCGTGGTGATCATCGGTCCTTCAGGTTCAGGAAAAAGTACGTTTCTCCGTTGTTTGAATCTACTCGAATCCCCTACAGCTGGTACGGTGGAGTTTGAGGGAACGGATATCACACACAAGCAACACGATATTTTTAAAACAAGAGAAAAAATGGGCATGGTTTTTCAACAGTTCAATCTATTTCCCAATATGACAGTATTAGAAAATATCACCTTATCACCAATCAAAGTGAAAAAAATGCCTAAGAAAGAAGCCGAGGCGATCGCTTTGGAATTATTGGCAAAAGTTGGCTTGTCAGATAAAGCCACCGCCTATCCTTACTCTTTATCAGGTGGACAGCAGCAACGGATAGCGATTGCCCGAGCGTTGGCAATGCAACCAGACGTCATGTTGTTCGATGAGCCCACTTCGGCACTTGATCCAGAAATGGTGGGTGAAGTACTCTCGGTTATGTTGCAATTGGCACAAGAAGGGATGACGATGGTCATTGTCACTCATGAAATCGGCTTTGCGAAAGAAGTGGGTGATCGAATCATCTTTATGGATCAAGGACAGATCGTGGAAGAGGGGACACCTAGTGAAGTGCTGGAGCGGACGAGCCAGCCTCGGACCATCGATTTTTTGGCCAAAGTACTGTAGTAAAAATTAAGATATAAGGAATGGCGCTCTTTTTCCAACATTACCTATGGATAGTGATTTCAGTTCTTTAGGTTTTTCTAAAATTGTATGAATGATGTTCCAAAAGTAACTCTTTCAGTAATAAGCAACCAACTCCAGAAATAGAAGAATCTATTTTATGAGCTGGTTGCTTATTTTTGGAGTTGGTTCCTTCTGTTATTCCCTCCATTAAAAGGTTTAATGTATAGAGGTAGTTTTTTTTTAGATTTTACAGTATAATATGGGGTTGAGGAGTACATATCGTGCTCCTTCATTTTTTGCAGATGAGGAGACAACATGTTTTCAAATTATAAACCTACATGGATGGTAGAAGCCGTCTATAAAATTACCCCTGCACAACTGAAAAAACTAGGGATCAAAGCCGTCTTGACGGACCTTGATAATACACTGATTGCTTGGAATAATCCAGATGGAACGGAAGAATTGTTCACTTGGATTTTAGAAATGAGAAATGCGGGCATACCAGTAGTCGTTGTTTCTAACAACAACTCAGAACGCGTAGCTCGTGCAGTTAAAAAATTTGAGCTACTTTATGTTGCAAGAGCGTTGAAGCCTTTGCCAGTGGGAATCAATAAAGCAAAAAAAATGTTGGATCTGGCAGATGAAGAGATCATCATGATCGGAGATCAGATCATGACCGATATTCGTGGCGCGAATAGTGCTGGTATCCGTAGTGTCTTAGTTAAACCAATCATTGAAACTGATAGTTGGAAGACGAAATTCAATCGGTTCTGGGAACGTAAGATCATGAGTTATTTAGTAAAGAAACATCCAGATATGGATTGGCGAGGTGGCATTGAATGAACGAAGAATTGCAATGTATCGGTTGTGGCGTGATGATCCAAACAGAACATCCTGATGAATTAGGCTATACACCAAAAGCAGCACTCGAAAAAGGGTTAGCAACAGGGGATGTTTATTGTCAACGTTGTTTCCGTTTGAGACATTATAATGAGATCCAAGATGTATCATTGACAGATGATGATTTCTTGCGATTACTAAATGAATTAGGACAAAAAGACGCATTGATCGTCAATGTGGTTGATATCTTTGATTTCAACGGCTCACTGATTCCTGGTTTACATCGTTTTGTCGGCAATAATCCTGTTCTTTTGGTAGGAAATAAAGTCGATATTTTACCTAAATCATTGAAAAAATCAAAAATGATCCAATGGATGAATGAGCGTGCCCATGAAGCAGGGCTAAGACCTGTTGAGGTGTTGTTGACAAGCGCAAAAAAAGCACCTGAAATGACAACACTTCTAGAGAAAATCGAAAAATATCGTGAGGGTCGAGATGTATATATCGTTGGTGTGACGAATGTCGGAAAATCGACATTGATCAATCAAATCATCAAAAATACGGCAGGCGTCCAAGAAGTGATCACGACTTCGCAGTTCCCAGGAACAACGTTAGACAAAATCGAGATCCCATTGGATGATGGGCAATTTTTGATCGATACACCAGGAATTATCCATCGCCATCAAATGGCCCACTATTTAGGCAAAAAAGACTTACGTATCATCGCACCGACGAAGGAAATCAAGCCTAAGGTGTATCAGCTGAATGAAGGTCAAACGCTTTTCCTTGGAGGATTAGCTCGATTCGACTTTATCAGTGGCAAAAGGGGTTCATTTATTGCTTATGTATCAAATGATGTCAATTTACATCGGACAAAATTAGAAAAAGCCGATGCTTTTTATGAAAAACATGTAGGCGGCTTATTGCAACCACCACGTCCGAATGAAGTCAGTGAATTCCCTGAACTTGTTCGCTTTGAGTTTTCTGTAAAAGAAAAGACAGATATCGTCTTTGCAGGACTAGGCTGGATCACGGTAACGGAACCAGCAGTCATCGCAGGCTGGGCGCCAAAAGGGGTACATGTGTTAAGAAGAAAAGCACTGATTTAAGAAAGAAGGAAAAACATGAGTTTAAGAGGAAAGCAAAAACGATTTTTACGTAGTCAGGCACACCATCTACAACCGATTTTCCAAATCGGTAAAGGTGGGATCAATGAAGCGATGATCGTCCAAATCGAAGAAGCACTTGAAAAAAGAGAATTGATCAAAGTATCATTGTTGCAAAATACAGATGAAATCGCGGAAGATGTGGCACAAGTATTAGAACAAGCCATCGCATGTGAAGTGGTTCAGATCATCGGACGCGTGCTTGTTTTATACAAAGCATCATCTAAAGAGAAATACCAACGGATATCTAAAGAAGTACATGCAATCTAAGGAGTGACGAAGATGAAATCGCAAGCGAAATCCTTTGTTCGACCTCAAGTATTTCCAAAAGAAATGCCCCATCTTTATGAGAAAAGAAAACAGGTGGGGATCTTGGGCGGAACTTTCAATCCTGTGCATCTAGCCCATCTAGTGATGGCAGAACAAGCAGGACAGAATTTAGGACTAGACCATGTCTGTTTAATGCCTTCCTATCAACCACCTCATGTGGATGAAAAGCCAACTATACCGGCAGAACATCGCTTAAACATGCTGGAACTTGCGATCGAAGACAATCCTTTTCTAACGATTGAAACGATTGAAATCGAACGAGGCGGCAAAAGCTATACGTATGACACGATGAAGGCTTTGACTCAAAATAATCCTGATACGGACTACTATTTTATCATCGGCGGTGATATGGTCGAATATTTACCAAAGTGGTACAAAATCGACGAGTTATTGACAATGGTCCACTTTGTCGGTATTCATCGACGTGGGTATCAAGTGGAAACCCCGTATCCTGTGATCTGGGTCGATGTCCCTGAGATTGATCTAAGTTCGACAAAGATTCGTCAAAAAATTCAACAAGGTTGTTCCGTCCGTTATTTGATCCCAGATAAAGTCTTGGATTATATTCAGAAAGAAGGATTGTATCAACATGAATTATAGTACAGATTATACGGCCTATACTCGAGAAATTTTGATGCAAAAAGTCCAAATGAGAATGAGTGAACAACGCTTCAAACATGTCTTGGGTGTAGAACAAACAGCTGTTGCACTTGCTGAAAGGTATGGTTGCTCGCCAGAAAAAGCGAGTATCGCCGCATTGACACATGATTATGCGAAAGAACGACCAGACGATGAGTTTATCTTATTCATCGAACGTGAGCAACTTGACCCAGAGTTATTAGCTTATGGAAATGCAATTTGGCACGGATTAGTCGGTGCATCATTTGTTGAACGAGAATTAGGCATCACTGATGAGGAGATCTTACAAGCAATCCGTCTCCATACGACAGGAGCTGCTGAGATGTCCTTACTCGATAAAGTCATCTATGTGGCTGACTATATCGAACCAGGACGTTCTTTTCCAGGTGTCAAAGAAGCCCGTGAGATTGCCATGATCGATTTAGATGAAGCAGTTGCATTCGAAACCAAACATACATTAGCACATTTGATTGCGCAAGAAAGCAAAATTTATCCAAAAACAATTGAAACATATAATCATTGGGTGGCAAAATAGCTGACCCATTAGGAGGAAATCATCATCGATAGTAAAGAACAATTAAAAATCGCTGTCCAAGCAGCAGATTCAAAACGTGCAGAAGATATTTTAGCTTTAGACGTCCGTAAAGTGTCGCTATTAGCTGACTACTTTATGATCTGTTCAGCAAACAGTGAACGTCAGATCAATGCCATCGTGGAAGAAATCATTGAAAAAGAAGAAGAAAGCAAATACGAAGTAAAACGCGTAGAAGGAAAAGAAGGCGGCAAATGGATTCTGATCGATCTAGGTGATTTGATCATCCATGTATTCCATGCCCCAGAACGTGGTTTTTATAATTTAGAGAAGTTATGGTCGGATGCGCCACTTGTCGATTTGACTGAATGGTTGGATTAGCATGGCCTACGAAACATTTGCCTTTATTTACGATGAAGTCATGGATGACGGGCTTTATGAACAATGGCTCGCATTTTCTAAACGCCATTTGCCTGAAACAACTAAAAACATCCTTGAACTAGCTTGTGGTACAGGAGCATTAGCTGTGGCTTTTGCCAAAGACGGCTACAATGTAACTGGTTTGGATCTATCAGAAGAAATGCTGATGATCGCCAGTCAACGTGCCTATGAAGAAGAAGCAACGGTACAATTTGTTGAAGGGAATATGTTAGATCTATCAGAGAGTGGGCAATACCAAGCCATCACTTGTTTCTCAGATTCTTTGTGCTATATGCAAAACGATCAAGAAGTACAACAAGTATTCGATGAAGTCTATCAGGCATTGGAAGAGAACGGCCGTTTCTTGTTTGATGTCCATTCCGTTTATCAAATCGATCAAGTATTTCCGGAGTATAGTTATCATTACCAAGGAGACGATTTTGCCTTTCTTTGGGACAGTTATACGGGGAAAGAAAAACATAGCATTGAACATTATTTGACATTCTTTGTCGAATCACAAGAAAAAGACGGTACGTTCACACGTGAGGATGAATTACATCAAGAACGTACGTATCCACTAGAAAACTACTTGCGGATGTTAGAGAATAGCGGATTTGCTAAAGTAGAAGTATTCGCTGATTTTACAGACGAAACACCTAACGAAGAATCCAGACGTTGGTTTTTTGTCGCCCAGAAAGAAGAAGGCGAAATCGACGAACTGTAGCAAACAATAAAAAGGAGAGACGGCTGGATCAAAAAGCTTAGTCTCTTCTTTTTTACTAGGCGAAAGGAGAAAAGCGAATGAAAGTATGTGGCATCATTGTTGAATATAATCCCTTTCACAATGGTCATCTTTACCATGTCCAACAAGCACGGGAACGAACCGGTGCCGATGTAGTGATTGCGGTGATGAGTGGCAATTTTTTGCAGCGAGGTGAACCGGCGATTTTAGATAAGTGGCAACGTGCAGAAGTAGCCTTGCAAAACGGAGTGGATCTCGTAGTTGAATTACCAATCGAGTGGGCAGTACAATCTGCTGATTATTTTGCCAAAGGAGCAGTTCAACTGTTGCAAAAATTAAACTGTGACTATTTATGTTTTGGAACAGAAGATGAAGCGACCTTCGATTATCAAGCATTCGGTCAATTTGTTTTGCACCATCAGGATCAAATCACCAAAGCTTTTCAAGAATTACCTGATCAGACAATGAGTTATCCGCAAAAGATGACACAGGTATTCAAACATGTCTACCCAGAAATCTCACTTGACTTTTCTTCACCCAATCATATTCTAGGGTTGAGCTATGCAAAAGAAAATGCTACGTATGAACATCCAATGGAATTAGTTCCGATCAACCGTAAAGGGGCTGGCTATCATGATGAAGACTTATCAGAAGAAACAATAGCCAGTGCCACAGCGATTCGTAAAGCACTAACTGAAAGTCGATCGATTTCTGCAACAGTTCCATCAGAGACAGAGACGTTTTTAAAAATAGCAAGTTTGCAAACTTGGACATCCTATTGGCCCTTGCTAAAATACCGTCTTCTTTCTTCCACCGTTGACTCGTTGCAAAAAATCTACCAGATGACGGAAGGTTTAGAGATCAGGATGTTAGAAGCGGCAAAGACAGCTAATACATTTTACGAGTTTGTCGAACAAGTCAAAACAAAACGCTATACGTGGACGAGGATCCAGCGCTTGTCATGCTACGTGTTATTGAATATCCAAAAAGAAGAGATGAGAGAGCAACAGATGCAAGAATACATCCATGTGTTGGGCTTTACAACAGCAGGTAGAGCATGTCTCAAAAATAAAAAAACCTTAGCCCTTTTTGCGAAAATCGGCAAAAAAGAAGCGCAAGTGGCAAAACTACTCGTTCGCAGTGATCAAATCTATCGCTTAGGTGGCGAGGTAGCGGAACAAGTATTTGGGCGAAAACCAGTCTTTATCGAAACGATCGAAGAGAAAAAAAGCTTCACATAAACCTGATTCACAAGTATAATGAAACAGGACGTTTTGTGTGTTCCCGCACGAATCAAAAAGAATCTATCTTATATCAAATCAGAAAGCGAAGTGAAACTATGGGACGTAAATGGGCCAATATCGTAGCTAAAAAAACAGCTAAAGATGCAAATAACAGCCGAGTTTATGCGAAGTTCGGAATTGAAATCTATGCAGCAGCAAAATCAGGTGACCCTGACCCACACGCTAACCAAAAACTACGTTTCGTCATTGAACGCGCTAAAACTTACAATGTACCAAAACATATCATCGACCGAGCAATCGAAAAAGCAAAAGGTTCAGGGGATGAAACATACTCTGAATTGCGCTATGAAGGATTTGGACCAAATGGCTCAATGGTGATCGTAGACACATTGACCAACAACGTCAACCGAACAGCCGCTGATGTGCGTGCAGCATTCGGTAAAAACGGCGGAAATATGGGCGTTTCTGGGGCAGTATCTTATATGTTCGACAATACCGCGATTTTTGGTTTTGCCGGTGAAGATGCAGATGAGATCTTAGAATACTTGATGGAAAAGGACATCGATGTACGTGATGTCATGGAAGAAGATGGCCAAATCATCGTTTACGGAGAAGTGCCAGATTTCCACAGTATTCAAGAAGCACTAAAAGAAAAAGGCATCACTGACTTTTCAATTGCGGAGATCCAAATGATCCCTCAAAATGAAGTGACGTTGACTGGCGAAGACTTGGAACAATTCGAAAAAATGATCGATGTATTAGAAGATCTAGAAGATGTCCAACATGTCTTCCATAATGTTGCCTTAGAAGATTAATTGAATAAAGCGGATAGAAGAGGCCATGGCAGAAGTGTTTAGCCTCGAGAAATAAGGCGCCAGCCACGAAAATTGTTTTTCAAATTTTTGTGGCTGACGCCTTATTTCTGAAGAGATACTTCTGTTCCCGCCGTTTGTTCCGTTTTAAGTGTTACGAGAGGATGAATGGCCAGATACTTTTTTATTTTCCTAAAAAACAAACAGCTGTTATCCTGTTCGGAAAGCCATTGTCATGTTTTGCTTTTGATCTTTTATTTATCCAACTTTTTCTGGTAAAGGGATTTTTTGGCGATTCTAAAAATGAAGTATAGTCATACGATGTGAAAGAAAGAGAACAAGTACAGAGTAGCTAAATTAAAAATCCTGTGTTATTTGTTACAGTTTTTTTGTGATTTATTATCATTTCTATTTCAACCTGTGTTATTATTAAAGTATCGTGAGTAAACGAATAGTAATTTGATGTAGGCGGGGAAAGAATAATGGAAGCAAAAATTAATCTAGAGCCTTTCGAACGTATTCTAAGCGGTTACCAAAAAGTAGAAGAGTTGGCAGTCAATATCACCGATTGCTCAAAGCTTGCACAAAAATATGCACCTTATGGGGTAGAAGGCTATCGTTTAGGAAACTATATAGGCACAGGCTATTTGAATCGTTACCTAGAATGTATGGTTGATCGCGCGCCCATGCTGATCTATAAAAAAAAATATTTGATTCCATTGCTTTTTCGACGTTCTGACTCAGCATTTCAGTTGTTTGAAGAAGATTATCGGATGGAAGCTTTCTTTTTATTATTGGACTGGAGTCTGAAGCATCAACCAGAAAAGATATTGATTGAGACAAGTCAAAAAGTAGATACGAAAAAAGAAAAAGTCATTGATACAGCTTATTTGGCTTTTCGTGTATCAGAAATATTGGATAGTGGGGGTTACCCGATCAGTAATTTCCAAACAGTCGAACAATTTATGGATTGGAATCGTATTTATCGTCTGATCGATAATGGAGGGATTGGTCGCCATAGTAAAGTATTTGACCCAGAATATCCCGAAAATATCGAAGAATTGCGAATGATCGTCTCACTTGTTCGTTTGAAATACCCAAACACAGATTTGATGTTGTGACCGATAGATGAATAAAAAGAGGCAGAGACAGAAGTGTTTAGCCTCGAGAAATAAGGCGCCAGCCACGAAAATTGTTTTTTCAATTTTTGTGGCTGGCGCCTTATTTTTTGAAGAGGTTACTTCTGTTCTCGCCTTATATTCAGTTTAAAGTGGTGGGAGAGGACTGATTCCCCTGATGCTTTTTATTTTTAATAACGAATCAATCTAAAGCGAGAGACTCATGATTTTCAGTAGCCATTGTTTGTAGAAAAGAAGCGTCTTTCGCTGATGTGAAGAGGATCAATTCATGCATAGCACGCGTACACATCGTATATAAGATTTGTTTGTCATGACCTGAATTAAAATGTGCATCATCGACATTCCATAAAAAGACTCGGTCAAATTCTAATCCTTTTGCTAGATAAGCAGGAAGAAGAATAATTGAACGTTTCATAAAATCAGACTCGTCCGCAATCAATTGGACTTGATCTTTTAGCGAACTAGGCAATTGTTCATAGAGTGCTTCACATTCAGCGATCGTTTTACCAATGATCGCAGTACGCCAATATTTTGCTTGCTCTTTCGTGTCAATGATCGTTTGTTCCAACCAATTGATTTTACTTACAGATGAATCACTTTGGACGATCAACGGTAGGCGACCTTCACGAGCCGTTGTTTCTACAAGATTGTCGTGAGCTAAGAAATGATTGGCAAAATCAGTGATTTGCTTCGTGGAGCGATAGCTCGTCGTCAATTGGAATTGGGTCACTTCTTTCTCTGGGAAAAGCGACTCTAGCGAACCAGTGATCGTCTCGTTCCCAAAAACATTTTGGTTCAGATCCCCACAAAATGTTAGATTTGCAGTTGGATAGATTGATTGCAGCAATGCGACCTGCGAAGGAGCAAAATCTTGCATTTCATCAATGAAAATATACCTTGCCTTTTGTGTGACTGATACGGGATGGATTCGACGCATCAATAGGAAGTACAAGACGGCGTCTTCCTGCGGCAATTCTCTTTTCCGTAAGTTCATTTTGACTTCTTGAAGATGTTCGTTCCAAGAAGTTTCGCTGATTCCATGTGCGGTTAACATCGTTTTAGGAATCGTTTGTAAAAAGTGAAGAAACTGTTTCGGTAAGTTGACGAATTGATAATGTAAAATTCCTCGGTGAACTTTACGGAATCTTTTTTTCACGATTTGATTCGTGAGTTTTTTACGCAATGATTTTTCTTTTTGTTCGGTGTATTCTAAATTTGGATCGGTTGCATATAGTTCTTGAAGTTGTTCTTCTGCCAGTTCTTTGACCCATTTCTGACGGGTTTCATCCTTTTGCAGGCCGCCCAATTTTTTCAATAACTTTGTCTGTAATAAAGATAGACGTTGATGCAATGGAAGTAGTTCATTGGTTTCTTGGTACCATCTTCGGATCGCTTCTTTGGATAGGATCGTTCGACCATTGATTTTCATCTCACGGAACAATGGCCCAAAATCAGTGATCGTCTGGATGTAAGTCTCCAGGTGATCCACGAAAGTCAATCCGGATTTCAACGTTTTTATCGGGTCATCAGCACCAGAAAGGAAACCGACTTCTTGTTGTTCTTCTTCAGTCAACTCAAATTCAGGAACCAATTGCTGTAAATAATTTTTGAAGGTTTGTGTCGGAACACCACTTTCACCAAGAGATGGTAAAACAGTGGAGATGTAATCAGAAAACAGATGGTTTGGTGAGAACAATAAGACGTTCTCAGCATCCAGCCATTTCCGATTGTGATAAAGGATGAATGCGATACGTTGAAGTAATGCTGAAGTCTTACCGCTTCCAGCAATTCCTTCGATCAGCATCACTTTACTGTTGGTGTCACGGATAATGGCATTTTGTGCTTTTTGGATCGTTGAAACGATGTTTTTCATGTGAGCACTTGATGCGTCATCCAAGATTTCTAATAGAAAATCATCATTGATGACTTCAGATGTATCGACCATAGAGACGATTTTTCCTTCAACGATTTTGAACTGTCGTTTCAAGAGAAGTTCGACGTCGATTTTTTCGACATCTGTTTCATAAAAAGCAGGACCGATTTCTCCTTCGTAATACAGGTTAGCGATCGGTGCACGCCAGTCGATCACGATGGTTTCTTCTTCTGTATCTCTCAATGAGGCGATGCCAAGATAGAGAGTTTCTTTTTCCGTCTCTTCTTTGAAATCGATACGAGCAAAGTAAGGACTGTCTTTCATTACTTCTAATGTTTGCAGACGTTTTTGCTGAGATTCTAATGTGTGGTATTTTAAAAGCAATTCTTGTTCATGTTGGCGGTATTCGACCACTGACTCATAAAAAGACTCGTTGGAGCCGCTACGTATTTTGTGATTAGCTGTTTCTTTTGTGGAGTCATTCATTTTTTCAGTCAAGTCGCTTAATTTGCGATTCAATAGGCGTTGTTCAAGTTGGATCATTTGTGTGGTTTCTTCCACATGCTGTTGTTCTAATTGTCTTTCATTCATTGCATCGTTTACTCCTTCCGCCGTAAATAACGAATTAAAAGTATAGCACAGTTTGACTAAAAAAGGTACACAAGTGAGTTAACTAAAAATAAACGTCAAACTACATGAGAGTGATAGTTGTTTTCATTTAGGGGTTTTTAGTTCAAATGGCTTTAGAGAACAGGTATTCTAAATGTGGAGAAAGGAGCTGAACGAAATGACACATTTTAAAAAATTTGCGATGACACTACTGATTGGAGCGGTGGCCCTCATCAGTGAGTTTATGTTCGACCGTCCTCGCCTTGCGTTTATGATCATTGCTATCACCGGTGGTACACTCGCCTTCTTGATGTTTGTCGAAATGATCAAAACGCTACGTTCAGGGAAATATGGGGTCGATATTTTAGCAATTACAGCTATTGTTGCGACATTGCTCGTCAATGAATATTGGGCGAGTTTGATGATTTTGATCATGTTGACAGGTGGCGAAAGTTTGGAAGACTATGCACAAAAAAAAGCAGGTCAGGAATTGCAATCCCTATTAGATAATACGCCAAGAACTGCCCATAAATTGCAAGGAGATCAACAACTGGATGTTGCGGTAGACACACTTGAGATCGGCGATCATCTGGTGATCAAACCAGGGGAAATCGTTCCAGCTGACGGACGAGTGATCATGGGGGAATCTACTTTTGACGAAGCGTCATTGACTGGAGAAGCAAAACCGATGAGCAAGAAAGTCGGTGATGAATTGATGTCCGGTTCGGTCAATGGGGACTCATCTGTCAAAATGGTGGTTGAAAAACGGGCAGAAGATAGCCAGTATCAATTAATTATCAAACTAGTAGAGGAATCGAAAGAAAAACCCGCACGTTTTGTCCGTCTAGCAGATCGTTATGCTGTTCCCTTTACTTTGATCGCTTACTTGATCGGCGGAATCTCTTGGTGGGCCAGTGGTGATCCTGTACGCTTTGCGCAAGTCTTAGTTGTAGCATCGCCATGTCCATTGATTTTGGCTGCACCTGTCGCTCTAGTAGCGGGAATGAGTCGCTCAAGTAAAAGTGGGATTGTTGTCAAGACTGGTACCGCTGTGGAAAAATTAGCAGAGACCAAAACGATTGCGTTTGATAAGACAGGAACGATCACCAAAGGGATACTTGAAGTAACGGGTGTCGCTCCAGTTGATGGGTTTTCAGAAGTGGAATTATTACGTGTGGCGGCGAGTGCGGAACAAGGCTCAGCCCATATCTTGGCCCGTTCCTTAGTTCAAGCAGTTCCCCAATTGTTACCAGTCACTGATTTAAAAGAAATCTCAGGGCAAGGGATTACAGCTACGGTTGATGGCATGCAGGTTAAAGTAGGGAATGCACGCTTTATTGATGTTCCGGAAGCTAAAACAGATACGACTGCGATCTATGTGTCAATTGATGGAAAATATGCCGGAACGATCTACTTCTCAGACACGATCCGTCCAGAAGCAAGTAAAACAATCGCAAACTTGAAAGCTCAAGGCATCACCGACTTACTGATGGTGACTGGGGATGGTCGTACGGTTGCAAAAGCAATTGCCGAGGAAGTTGGCTTGACCGAAGTTCATGCACGTTGTTTACCACAAGATAAATTAACGATTTTAACTAGTATCCCCAAAGAAAAGCGGCCTGTCACGATGGTAGGAGATGGTGTCAATGATGCTCCTGCCTTGACTGTCGCAGATGTAGGCATCGCGATGGGCGCCCATGGCTCAACTGCTGCAAGTGAAAGTGCAGATGTCGTCATTTTAAAGGATGATTTAGAACGAGTGGCAGAAGCAGTGATGATTTCTCGGGAAACGATGAAAGTAGCGAAACAATCTGTTTTGATCGGTATTTTTGTTTGTGTCTTTTTGATGATCGTTGCCAGTACAGGAGTCATTCCAGCGTTGTTTGGCGCAATGCTTCAAGAAGTGGTTGATACAGTTTCCATTTTAAGTGCGTTACGGGCAAAAAAGTCAGCGAAACAAAAACAACATTCCATGATCACACAAAATTAAAGGCAAAATGATAAAAGAGACTTTTCAGCAAAATCTTTTTGCGGTATGATGCAAAGAGAGAAGCAACACTTGATCAATAAAAGAGCAAACCATGAAAGGAAGTTGAGAATATGCCATTCGTACACGTAGAATTAGTCGAAGGACGTAGCCCAGAACAATTAGAGAACATGATGAAAGATATCACCGAGGCTGTCCATAAAAATACGCAAGCACCAAAAGAACACATTCATGTGATTATCAACGAAATGAAAAAAGGCACATATGGTGTCAATGGTGAATGGAAAAAATAAGTGGATTCGAGGCTTGATTTTTTGAAATAATAGTGGTTAAATAAACACATAGATGATTGATGAGAAAGACAACTGAATTTGAGAGTCTTCGATAAGAGAGGAAAAGCTAGGCTGAAACTTTTCCAGGAGAAAACCAAAGGATGACCACTTTCGAAACCTTTGTTGAAACAGAGGCGGTCGTACCGTTATCACGCTTGAGGAGTACGTATGTCGTATTCAAAATTAGGTGGAACCACGAATTTTTCGTCCTAGTATCTGTATAGATACTAGGATTTTTTTTATTGGTGGCGAAGCTAAAAACAGAAATTTAAAGGAGGAACCCCTATGATAAAAATGACATTTCCTGATGGTGCAGTCAAAGAGTTTGCGCCAGGGATCACTACTGCAGAAATTGCAGAAAGTATTTCTAAAAGTTTAGCAAAGAAAGCCTTGGCTGGAAAAGTGAATGGCGAACTGATCGACTTGAACCGCGGGATCGAAGAGGATGGCTCGATCGAGATCGTGACACCTGATCATGAAGACGCACTTGGTTTGGTTCGTCACTCAAGTGCTCACTTGATGGCACAAGCTATGCGCCGTCTATATCCAAATATCCACTTTGGTGTAGGACCAGCAATCGATTCAGGGTTTTACTACGATACAGACAATGGTGAAAGCCAAGTCAGTGCCGAAGATCTACCAGCGATCGAAGCGGAAATGATGGCAATCGTCAAAGAAAACTTGCCGATCGAACGTCGTGTGTTATCAAAACAAGAAGCATTAGAAATCTTTGCAAGTGATCCTTACAAAGTGGAATTGATCAGTGAATTACCAGAAGACGAAGTAATCACGGCTTACCAACAAGGAGAGTTCATCGACTTATGCCGTGGCCCACATGTCCCTTCAACTGGTCGGATCCAAGTCTTCAAATTATTATCTGTAGCAGGAGCTTACTGGCGTGGAAATTCAAATAACCAAATGATGCAACGTGTTTATGGAACAGCATTTTTTGATAAAAAGGCGTTAAAAGAGTTTATCCAAATGCGCGAAGAAGCTAAAGAAAGAGACCATCGCAAATTAGGAAAAGAATTAGAATTATTCATGGTAGCACCTGAAGTTGGTTCTGGTTTACCTTTCTGGTTACCAAAAGGTGCAACGATCCGTCGTACGATCGAACGTTACATCGTAGACAAAGAAATCAGTTTAGGCTATCAACATGTGTATACACCGATCATGGGTGACGTGGAGTTATACAAAACTTCAGGACACTGGGATCATTACCAAGAAGATATGTTCCCGCCAATGGATATGGGAGATGGCGAGATGCTCGTGCTACGCCCAATGAACTGCCCACATCACATGATGGTCTACAAAAATACGATCCATTCATACCGTGAGTTACCGATCCGTATCGCAGAACTTGGTATGATGCACCGTTATGAAAAATCAGGTGCGTTGTCTGGATTACAACGTGTACGTGAAATGACATTGAATGACGGACACACATTCGTTCGTCCTGATCAGATCAAAGATGAATTCAAACGTACGTTGGAGTTGATGGTCGCAGTTTACGCTGATTTCAATATTACAGACTATCGCTTCCGTTTAAGTTACCGTGATCCAAACAACACAGACAAATATTTTGACGATGATGCCATGTGGGAGAAAGCACAGATCATGTTAAAAGCTGCGATGGATGAAATGGAACTTGACTATTTCGAAGCGGAAGGAGAAGCAGCCTTCTATGGACCAAAATTAGATGTCCAAGTTAAAACAGCATTGGGAACAGAAGAAACATTATCAACGATCCAATTAGACTTCTTACTACCAGAACGTTTTGATTTGACTTATGTAGGAGAAGATGGTGAAAATAATCATCGTCCAGTCGTTATCCACCGAGGCATCGTTTCAACAATGGAACGCTTCGTGGCATATTTGACAGAAGTATACAAAGGCGCATTTCCAACTTGGTTGGCACCGATCCAAGCAACGATCATCCCAGTTTCAGTTGATGCTCATTCAGATTACGCGTATGAAATCAAAGAACGTCTACAAATGAAAGGCTTGCGTGTAGAAGTCGACGATCGCAATGAAAAAATGGGCTATAAGATCCGTGCTTCACAAACGCAAAAAATCCCATACCAAATCGTGGTTGGAGATAAAGAAGTGGCAGATGCAACAGTCAATATCCGCCGATACGGTAGTAAAGAAACTGCCGTAGAGGACTTGAATATCTTTGTCGATGCGATGGCAGAAGAGGTTCATAATTACAGCCGTTAAGACGAGTTCGTAAGAGAACCAACGCCTAATTTAATAAAAACAGGAAGGACAACAAAGAATTGTTCCTTCCTGTTTTTTTATGAGGCACTCATTACATACGTCAAAACGCTTGATCATGCTAAAATAAAAGTATTAGATAAATAAGGGGGAACGTAGAGAATGTATCAACCGATCCAACCTCATCATCTGTTTCATCAAGCATATGAAGAAAAAATACATTATAAAGAAACGGTTCTCCCAGACTTAGCAGATGTCTTGGTGTGTATGTGGGAGTCTATTTCATTTGACTTTAGCGGTACGGTCAAGGATGTGATCATCGCCGATGGTTGCATTGATTTAATTGTCAATGTCTTGGATCAATCTATTTTTTATACCGGTTCAAGTAAAACGGACTTCAACTTTATCACAAGGTTTCCCGAACACTATATTGGTTTTCGTTTGAAGCCAGGCGCTTTTTCTGCCTTAACTGGTCGAGAGGCAACAGCAGCGATGGATCAAGTGTTGTTCATTGAAGAAGTAGATGTTGGGTTTGATACAACCCTTCTTTTTACGCTCACGATTGAAGAAATGAAAGAATCGCTGATCAGCTATTTATCCGGATTAGCCAAATGTATCTCTTCGACGGAATACATTCAGTTATTTGAAAAACTATATATAAAAAAATTAGCTTCCCCACAAGCATTATACGAATATATGAGACTTAGTCCAAGGCATGTCCAACGGCTATTCAAAAAGCATTACGGTCTCACCCCACAATTGGCTCTATCGACCATAAAATTTCATCATAGTTTGACCATTTTATTAAAACAACCTGCCGATCGAAGGGAGCTTGTTGGAAATTATTATGACCAGTCCCATTTTATCAATGAGTTCAAAAAAAATATTGGCCTCACACCCATTGAGTTTGTTAAGTTGAGTGAGCAGCGAAAAATGTCGCTTCTATCCAATACGTTACTAACCTAAGTTGCTACAATAAAACTAACTTAAAAAAGGAGTGGTCGATAGATGAACTTTAATCAGGCAAAAATCGGGTTGTTGATTCAAAAAGATTATGGGGAATGTTATGATTTTTACACAAAAAAATTAGGATTGGTTCCTACATGGGGAGATCGAAAAGGTCCGTATACGTCATTTGCTATGGCAAAAGGAGAACCTAACTGTTTTGATATGACGTTAGCAAAAGAAATGTCTTTGGTCAAAGGGTATATACAGTCTGCTAAAAATGGAATATCTGATACAGTGGTGATCACATTACCTACGAAGGATATCCAAAAGGACTATGCGAAGTTAACCGCCAACGGTGTCACTTTTTTAGGTGAACCTCAGAAAATAGAGGCTTGGGGAGGATTTACCAGTGCCTACTTTAGAGACCCAGAAGGCAATTTGTTTGAACTGAATGATGGATATTAGTTTCTTTTTATATGTTGCTTCTTTCTTTTTTATTTTGTTTTTTATAGCTGGTTCTGTGAAATTCCATAAATGATAAGTCAAAAGAAACCAAGATAAGGGTGTGACATGTTGCCACTTATACCTTGGCTTCTTTTTTTAGCGATTGATTTTTAGGAATAACAGTAATCGGTTGAGCAGGCAGAGAACAAAGGATATTCTCTATTTTCTTGTTTAGTATGAGAATTGTTTGCCTTTGAGTATGATATAATGACATAGACATTTAGAAAAAGGGATGTGTATGAGATGAGCGTAGTGAGTCGCATTGAAAGTATGATGAATGACTATTCTTCTGCCGAAAGAAAACTAGCAGATTATATCGTAACACATGTAGAAAAAATACCAACGATGACAGCCAATGAGCTAGCAGAAGCGGCGGGCCTGAGCGCTCCCACAGTTGTTCGTTTCTCCAAAAAACTTGGATTTCAAAGTTTAACGGATTTTAAAATCACTATTTCCACCGAACTACAAGCAGGTATCGTGGAAGGATTCAGTGATATTGAACCAAATGAATCATTTTATTCGATCAAACATAAATTAGGGAATAATGCGCAAGTGGCGATCAAAGAAACCGTGGATATTTTAGAAGAAGAGATGATCCAACGTGTCGTTGAGCGTCTGGAAGAAGCACAAACAGTTTATCTATATGGTGTGGGCGCATCTTCTTTAGTGGTTGAGGATATCCTCCAAAAATGGTCACGTGTAGGAAAACCAATCATTTTTGAAAAAGACATCCACGTCTTATTGCCACAATTAGTGAGTAATGAGACCAAAAAAGTCCTATGGCTTGTCTCTAACTCAGGAAACAGCAAAGAAGTGGTGATGATCGGACAGTTAGCCAAAGAAATGGGTATCGATGTTATCGCATTGACTCAATTTGGAAATAACCGATTAAGTAAATTGGCCGATGTCGTTGTCCAGACATCAAGACCAAAAGAAATCACGAACCGAAGTGCAGCAACTAACTCATTATTGGCTCAATTTGCAACGATTGATATCATTTTTTATCTTTATATGGCAAAGAATGAAAAATTAACGGAGAAAGTCACTCAAACCAAAGAAGTGATCAAAAATTATGTCAAACAAAAATGAAATAACAGATGATAGTTTTCCACAATGTCATATTTGTTTCCATTGTTTCACAGTAAAAGAAAACTTTATTTTCAAAAATAACCATATTTTTTAAAGTTTTTTAGAATCCATTTGTGTGACACATTGCTTGTTTGTGAAACAAACTAGTCTTTTTTGGGTCGAGAATTAAAGAATTTCTTGCGGATCAGGATTTTACTTTTTAATTTTGTTTTTTTTAGGTACAATGGAGCCTATAAGTAGGCGAAAAAGAAGGAATGATGAAAAGTTTTATGAAAAAAAATACAAATAATTCTTGGTTAGATCGAATAAAAAAAGGAACACAAGAACCAAAAAATAAAACGTTTCGACGTTCGCATGTTCCCTTTCGTTTAAATTTCCTTTTTTTCATTATATTTACGTTGTTCGTGTCATTGATTGCTCGATTAGGTTATTTGCAGATCGTAAACAGTGAGGAACTAGAAGCAAAAGTCAAATCATCTTCGTCTCTAACGGTACAAGTAAGTTCACCCCGAGGCATGATCTATGATGCCACTGGGAAAGCTTTGGTGACAAATCAAGCCAACCAAGCAATCACATTCACGAGAGGCAGAAATATGACAGCGGAGGATTTGCTGAAAACAGCAAATACCTTGACACAGTTGATCGATATGCCAGTGGATGAAAACTTGACTACACGTGATAAGAAGGATTTTTGGTTAGCAGACCCCGAACATTTGAAAGCTGCGACTGAACGCCTATCGGCAAAAGAAAAAAGCTTGAGCACGAGTGAACAATACCAAGCAACTGTAGATAAAGTGACAGATGAGGAAATCAATTTCAATGAGGAACAATTGAAAGCAGCAACGATTTTTAAACGAATGAATAATGCTTATGAATTGAATACAGTTTTCATTAAAAATTCTGGTGTTACGGATCAAGAATTGGCGATCGTGGCAGAACATGCATCAGACCTGCCAGGTGTTTCAACAGGAACTGACTGGGTACGCCAGTATAATGCGGCGGATTCCATCAAGAGTATTCTAGGAAGCGTAACATCAGAAAAACAAGGCTTACCTGCCGATCAAGTGGAAGAATTCTTGGCAAAAGGCTACTCACGTAATGACCGAGTAGGCCAAAGCTATTTAGAAAAACAATATGAAGATGTCTTGCAAGGAACAAAGACACAATATGAAATCACTTTAGATAACAATGGAAATGTCATCCAACAAAAAGAATTGTATGCAGGAGAAAAAGGATCGAATTTGATGTTATCGATCAATGCAGAGTTCCAAGCGAAGGTCGAAGAGATTCTTAGAAACAATTATCAAAAATTAGTCGATAATGGAAAAGCCCAATACTCACCAGGTGCGTATGTAGTCGCGATGAATCCTCAAACGGGTGAAGTATTAGCGATGACGGGTTTCAGCCATGAGCAAGGCTCAAAAGAGTTGACTGAAAATGCCCTTGGTACGATCACGAATGCCTTTGTTCCAGGATCTGTTGTAAAGGCAGGTACGTTAGCCGCCGGTTGGCAAAGTGGCGTGATCAGCGGTAATCAAGTATTAGTAGATGAACCGATTCGATTACAGGGCTCTTCAGAAAAAAGTTCCGTCTTCAATCGTACTGGATCTGTACCGTTGGATGTGGTCCAAGCGTTAGAGCTTTCATCAAATACCTATATGATCAAAGTAGCGTTGAAGATGCTAGGGTTAGAGTACGTACCAAATATGGGCTTACCTAGTCTAAGTGAAGAGGCACAAGCGTATGAACAATTGCGTGACGGCTTTAAACAATTTGGACTTGGAACAGTCACAGGGATCGATTTACCAAATGAGTCTGCGGGGATCTCACACTCTGTTGAATACATGAAGAAATTCAATGCAGACAACGGACAAGACTGGTTCACACCAGGAAACTTTACTGACTTGGCATTTGGCCAGTTCGATACGTATACCCCAATCCAGTTAGCGCAATATGCTGCAACGGTGGCGAACGGTGGAAAAAGAATCCAACCACGCATTGTCAAAGGCATTTACGGAAACGACGAGAATGGTAACTTAGGTGAAGTGAAAAAAGAGATGGAACCAGTTGTCGAAAATACAGTAGACGTGTCTCCTGAAGAGATGGCCCTTTTACGTGAAGGATTCCATCAAGTAGTCCATGGAACAAATAACTACACGACTGCTCGATCATTAGCAGATGCAAAAATGGATCTTTCTGCTAAAACAGGGACAGCCGAAACAGTCGCTGAAGGTCATCCCGATATCGTAACAGTCAATAGTAATATTGTGGCCTACGGACCAACAGAAAATCCTGAGATTGCGGTAAGTGTTGTCTTACCAAACCTGCTAGATGAAAAAGACCATATGAATTCGGTCATAGCCAAAGAGATCATGAATGCTTATTACGATATGTTCATGGCAAACAGATAACAGAGGTCAGAGCAGAAGTATTTAGCCTCAAGAAATAAGGCGTCATCCACAAAGATTTTGTGGATGGCGCCTTATTTTCGAAGAGCTTACTTCTGCTCCCTCTGTTTATTTGGTTTTAAGTGGTGCGAGAGGACGAATGCCCCAGATGGATTTTTTATAATGAAAGTAATTTTTCAAGGTAATTCGCCAAACCGTCTTCTTCATTTGTTTGCTCAGTGACATCGTTGGCTACGCCTTTTAGTTGCTCAGTCCCATTAGCCATTGCCACACCCCAGCCCGCATATTCAAGAAGTTCTAAGTCATTGTGTTCATCACCAAAAGCAATCACATCTTTTTGTTCGATCGATAGATAATTCGCTACTTGATGGATTCCTTTCGCTTTTTCGATCCCTTTTGAAACAATCTCCAGTATCGCCATTGGGCCACCCCAAGTCCTTACATCGACATGCTTCCCAAATTGACGTGTTAGTTCGGCAGAAACTTGTTCAGCATATTGTTTTTCTGTACGTACCAATAAGGACGTAGGGTTAGTTGTTAGATTTCGTGGAGACAGTAGGTTTTCTGGTTTAGGATTTGGTGAAGCAAAGAATTTTGCGTCAAAAAAATCAAAAGTATCGATAAAGAAAGTGTCGCGATTCTCCGCAGCAATAAAATCTAGATTCAATTGATTTTTTTGCGCTAAGATCTCAAAAACAATCTCTTTATTGATCAATGTTTCTTGCTCCCCAGCCCATTGTTGGTTTGGGATATGCACAAGCGCACCGTTAAAGTTGACCATCGGTGTTGTCAATTCTAACTGTTGATAATATTGATAACTCATTCGATAAGGACGTCCGGTTGCAATACTGACATGATGGCCAGCATCAATGGCTTTTCTCAATGTTTCTTGGGTTTTAGAAGTAATGATCGACTCAGGATTCAACGTTGTTCCATCCAAGTCGATCGCAATCAATTTTTTGTTCAATGCTGTCATTCCTTTCAAACAACGATTTGTTTTAGTCTAGCATATTTCAATGAATAAACAAGGTGCAGATCTTTCTGAAAAATAATTGCTTTGAAGCAAAAATAGAAAATAAGAAACGAAATCAACCTAAACACGAACATTAAAAGATTAAAATGGTATTTCATAAAGATTTATGTTGAAAAACGAATGAAATGTCTATATAATTTATAAATGTTCGACGGAAAATTATATTTGGATTTATTTTTACATATTATATAGTCCGTTAGAAAAAATCAGGGAGTGGAAATTTTTATGGAAAAGTTTTTCCAACTAAAGAAAAATAATACAAATGTACCAACAGAAATAATGGCGGGTGTCACGACATTTTTTGCCATGAGTTATATATTATTTGTTAATCCGACGATCTTGTCAGCTGCTGGCATGCCATTTCAGGCAGTCTTTTTAGCGACGATCATTGCTTCGATCATCGGTACTTTAGTTATGGGATTATTTGCTAATGTGCCGTATGCACAAGCCCCTGGAATGGGTTTGAATGCTTTCTTCACGTTTACAGTTGTTTTTGGATTAGGTTATTCTTGGCAAGAAGCATTAGCCATGGTCTTTATTTGTGGGTTGATCAATGTATTTATTACAGTAACAAATATTCGGAAAATGATCATCCATGCCATTCCTGAGAGTTTACAACATGCAATTGGCGGTGGTATCGGGATTTTTGTTGCATACGTTGGGATCAAAAATGCTGGATTTTTGTCTTTTTCTGCAGATCAATCAGCGATTTCTAGCTCTGTGGTTGACAACGGTCAAGTAACCAACGTGACCATCAATGGTGGCATCGTTCCAGAACTTGCAAACTTCAATAATGCGCCAATCTTATTAGCAGTCATCGGGCTAGTATTGACAGCGATTTTAGTGGTTAAAAATATCCGTGGCGCGATCTTGATCGGGATCGTTGTAACGACGATCATCGGGATTTTGATGGGGGTCGTTGATCTAGGAGCGATCGACTGGGAACAAAATTCTTTGGGGAATTCGATCAATGAACTGGGAACAACCTTTGGTGCGGCATTCGGTGCGGAAGGGATGCAATCATTATTTAGTGATAGCTCTAAGATTCCACAAGTACTGATGACGATCATCGCATTTAGTTTATCCGATACATTTGATACGATCGGAACATTCATCGGTACCGGTAGACGTACAGGAATCTTCTCTAAAGAAGATGAAGAAGCTTTAGAAGACGGTCGAGGATTTAGAACAAAAATGGATAAAGCGTTGTTTGCTGATGCAATCGCCACATCGATCGGTGCGATTTTTGGAACATCGAATACTACGACTTATGTTGAATCGGCAGCTGGAATCGGTGCTGGTGGACGTACAGGTTTGACTTCAGTCGTCGTAGCTGCATTATTTGCTTTGAGTAGTTTATTCTCTCCACTGATTGCTATTGTACCAGCACAAGCGACTGCACCAGCATTGATCTTAGTTGGTGTGATGATGATGGCTTCGTTTGCTGATATCAATTGGTTAGATATGGAAGAAGCATTACCTGCCTTTTTTGCTTCGATCTTCATGGGATTAGCTTACAGCATCTCATACGGAATCGCTGCTGGATTTATCTTCTATACGATCATGAAAGTAGTCAAAGGCAAAACTAGTGAGATTTCATTTGCTTTATGGGTTGTTGATATTTTATTCATCCTCAACTTCGTTATTTTAGCAATCATTTAAATGACAAAAAATAGGGGTAAAGAGTAAGCTAACTCTTTGCTTCTATTTTTTTGGTATTCTTCCTCTTTTGCAAAAACGAACGATACCGGCACATACGTTGCACACACGTACAAAAATAGGTATGATAATAGAGACGAAAGAAGGGTGATAGATGAAGGTTCAATGGAGAAAAAATTTATTCGTAGCTTGGATAGGCTGCTTTTTTACTGGTTCAAGTATCAGTTTAGTCATGCCGTTCATTCCAGTTTACGTCGAACAACTAGGTACACCTAAGGATCAAATTGAATTATTTTCAGGATTAGCGATTTCAGTAACAGCCTTTGCTGCGGCGATCGTTGCGCCTATTTGGGGAAATCTAGCCGATCGAAAAGGACGAAAAATGATGATGATCCGGGCAGCAGCCGGTATGACGATCACTATGGGATCACTAGCTTTTGTCCCAAATGCTTATTGGCTTTTAGTCATGCGTTTCTTTAATGGGATTTTATCTGGATACATACCTAATGCGACAGCGATGATTGCTTCACAAGCGCCTAAAGAGAAAAGTGGTTGGGCGTTAGGCACGCTTTCTACTGGGGCAGTGGCAGGGACGCTGATTGGTCCGTCAATGGGAGGCGCTTTGGCGCAATGGTTCGGAATGGAAAATGTTTTTTTGATTACTGGAGGGTTATTACTGATCACCACGATCTTAACGATTTTCATGGTAAAAGAAGATTTCCAACCGGTAGAGAAAAAAGATATGATCAGTACCAAAGAAGTTTTTGCTAAAATGGATCACTTCTCTGTGTTGGTCGGTTTATTTGTTACTACTCTAATCTTACAATTAGGGATTACCACGATCAGTCCAATCTTGACATTGTACATTCGGGAATTGAGTGGTGATACATCAAATATCTTATTTGTTAGTGGATTGATTGTTTCAGTATCAGGTGTTTCAGCAGTATTTTCTTCTCCAAGACTGGGGAAATTAGGGGATAAGATAGGAAATCAGAAGGTGCTGTTAGCAGGTTTGGTACTTTCGTTTTGTTGCTACTTACCAATGGCATTTGTGACTACGCCCTTACAATTAGGGATCTTACGTTTTATATTAGGTTTTTCGACAGGTGCGTTGATGCCATCGATCAATACATTGATCAGCAAGATCACACCAGAAGAAGGTGTCAGTCGAGTATATAGCTATAACCAAATGTTTACGAACTTTGGTCAAGTACTAGGACCGATGTTAGGTTCGACAGTCGCTCATGCGTACAATTACAGTACAGTGTTTATTGTGACTAGTCTCTTTGTTCTGACGAATATTCTTTTATCACTATTTAATTTTAGAAAAGTACTTCATCAAAAACTATGATCAAGAAAAAAACAGATTGGAGTATTTCTCCAATCTGTTCGGCTTTTATGAATGTGAAGCGGACGAAGTTTCTTTTTTAGGTGTTGCAACAGCGCTGATCAAAATGACGATCAATCCTGCAACCAATGAAATAATAGTCGTCATGGTAAAATCATATGGGCTACTAGACAATGCACCACCGATATAGCCAACCACTTGACCTAAAATGACTGCCCAAAATAATGTGACGATATATCGCATATCAAACACCTCTTTTCTATGTTCAGTTTACCAGATTTTTTTTGAATGTAAAGGGAGAAACAGGCATTCAACGTCAGTGGATAGTATAAAAAGTATAAATCGTTCGTCGGATGAAAAAGCATGAAGAAAGACGAATACACGTAACCAGTCATACAAGATAACGAGTTGATGTTACGAATATTCCCCTAAAAAGAAAGTGAATGGAAAAGGTGGTATGTAAAAATGTTTCTTCCACAACTTTATACGATCACCTCGTATTCTTTGTTGCAAAGTACGATTCGCATAAACGAATACGTTCGAGAAGCAAAGAAACTAGGCTATCAGACATTAGCAATCACAGATAAGGATGTGCTATCTGGGGCAGCGGAATTTTACCGCATCTGTATGAATGAAAAAATACAACCAATTATTGGACTGAACTTGACCTACCAGTTTCAAGAACGTCATTATGAGTTACTACTCTACGCAAAAGATAGAATCGGCTACCAACAATTGATCAAGCTCTCAAGCAAGAAAATGATCCGAGAAAAAATCAAGCTTCACGAGATCGATGAACTCGATCATTTGCTTGTCGTTTTACCAACCAAAAAATCGATTGCTGATGACTACGGTGTGTCAGCATCATTTGATAGCCATTGGCAAAGCTTGCAAGAAAAAATAGCATCTTCTCATCTTTATGTAGGTGTCACAGAAGAAACGCCCCTAGAAGCTCCAGAATGGCTCGCTTATTTACGAGCAAATCAATTTCAACTTTGTGCAGTACATCCGATTGCTAGTTTGCACCAAGAGGAACTTTTTTCTTTGGAAACAATGAAACATCTGCGTGAAGGAACGCAACTCTCTTTTGATGAAGTACGACAAACGACTCGTGATTCAGCAACAGGTTTTTTACTTCCCGAAGCAGAATTACGACAAAGATTCATAAACGCAGGATTGGAAGAAGCGTTGAACCATGCGCAGCAATTAGCTAAAACAGTAACTTTTGAATTTCAGTTCCATCAGAAATTACTACCACATTATCCGGTACCAGAAAATCGAGGTGCAGGAGAGTATTTACAGGAACTTTGTCAGAAGCAATTAGGCAAGCGTGTGGAAAAGATCACTGCAGCCTATCAAGAGCGCTTAGATTATGAACTGTCAGTGATCCACCAGATGGGATTTGATGATTATTTCTTGATCGTTTGGGATGTTATGGCTTTTGCTCATAAAAACAACATCGTTACTGGTGCTGGCCGTGGTTCAGCTGCGGGGTCATTAGTCGCCTATGTGTTGGAGATCACAGATGTAGATCCATTGGAGTACGACTTGCTATTTGAACGTTTTTTGAATCCAGAACGATACACGATGCCAGATATCGATCTAGACATTCCTGATAATCGCAGAGAAGAAGTGCTGATTTATGTTCGTGAGAAATATGGTCAATACCATATGGCACAAATCGCCACGTTTGGAACCATGGCAGCTAAAATGGTGCTAAGAGACGTGGCACGTGTCTTTGGCCTTTCACAAAGCGAAGCAAATCGTTGGTCTAAAGCGATTCCTAATCAATTGAAAATGACGTTGAATGAGGCTTATCGAACTTCTAACAAGCTGGTTGAATTAGTACAAGCGAGTGAAAAAAATCAATTGTTGTTCCATACTGCAAAAATACTTGAAGGTTTGCCAAGACACGTTTCTACTCATGCAGCTGGTGTCGTTTTAAGTGATAAGAATCTACTAGAGTTAGTTCCTTTACAAAAAGGATCAGATGAAGCATATTTGACTCAGTATACAATGAATGATGTCGAAGCTATTGGGTTGTTAAAAATGGATTTTCTTGGATTAAGAAATCTGTCTATCATCGATTACACAGTGAAAGCAATCAAACGTGTCGAAAACAAAGATATCGAGCTCAAAGAAATTCCATTAGATGATCCTAAAACTTTACAGCTTTTCCAACGTGGCGAAACAACAGGGGTCTTTCAATTCGAATCTGCAGGGATTCGGAATGTCCTGCGGAGATTAGGACCAGAAAACATTGAAGACATTGCCGCTGTCAACGCCTTGTATCGTCCTGGACCAATGCAAAATATCGATACATTTATCGCTCGTAAGAAAGGGAAGGAAAGAATCCATTATCCCGACGATTCACTGCAACCGATTTTGAAAAATACGTATGGCGTCATTGTGTATCAGGAACAAATTATGCAGATTGCTTCAACCATGGCTGGATTTTCTCTTGGACAAGCGGATATTTTGAGGCGAGCAATCAGTAAAAAGAAAAAAGACGTGATTGATCAAGAAAGAGATCATTTTGTTCAAGGTGCCAACCAACAAGGGTACAGTAAGGAAAAGGCCAATGAAGTGTACGAATATATCGAACACTTTGCTAACTATGGGTTCAATCGCTCCCATGCGTTTGCTTACTCCTTTGTTGGCTTTCAAATGGCCTATCTCAAAGTTCATCACCCTGGTGCATTTTTTATGAGTTTGATGAATTCCGTCCGTCACAACACGGCAAAGTTGAAAGAGTATATTGCTGAGGCAAAAAAGTATAAAATAAAGCTGACCTCTCCTTCGATCAATCAAAGTTTTTATGGTTTTGAGCTGACGGATAAAGAAACCATCCGTTTTGGATTGACAGCAATCAAAGGTGTTCGTCGAGATTTTGTTGAGGAGATCATTCGTGAACGAAAAGAAGATGGTCCATTCCGTTCTGTTGATCAGTTTCTAATTCGTATCAATAAACGTTGGCTCAAATTGGAGTTGCTACAAACATTAGTTGCATCAGGTGTTTTTGATGAATTAGTAGGAAACCGCAGACAGTTGATGTTGGATCTGGAAGGTAAGATCCAAAACATCTTATATAGTGGTGGTAGTTTAGACCTTTTAGATATCATGGCTTTAAAAGAGGAAGAAGTCGCAGATTATAGCCTCGAAGAGAAGCTTCAATTAGAAGAAGAGCATTTAGGTGTCTATTTATCTGGTCATCCAACGGAAGGGTATGAGCGACTTAAATTAGCAAAAAAAGTCCATTTAGTCACAGAAATCGTATCTAAACAAGCCACAAATGTTTTAGTGATGGTCAAAGAGGTAAGAGAGATCCGTACGAAAAAAGGAGCGTTGATGGCTTTTGTCAGCGGGACAGATAGTAGTGGAGAAATAGCCATTACCGTTTTTCCAGAGCTGTATCGACAAGCGCGTCCATTATTCAAAGAAAATCAAGTGATTTTCGTGCAAGGTCGTTCAGAAATCAGTAAATACAATCAAGAATTGCAGCTGATTGCAGAAGTAGTCGCTGATCCAGAAGAATTGCAACAGCAGTATCCAGAACAAACGTGTTATTTGAGAATCAGGGAAGAGGCAGATCAACCAGATACGATGAAGCAACTGCAAGATTTGTTCAAAAAATTCCCAGGATATATTCCTGTTGTCATGTATCATGAAAAAGACCAACGAAAAGTTGTGTTATCTGAAGCCTTTTGGCTCGATGGTTCAGACAGTCTCAAGAAGCAATTAGCTTACCTTTTAAATGAAGAAAATGTTGTTTTCAAATAACTTACGGTAAAAGATACTATTTGCTTTCATTTTTTTTCATTTTTTTATCAGGAAATCAAGACAAGTGAGCAAAATAATGTTAGAATGTTAGTCGTGGTTAATACAAAGAAGGTTATAAACCTAAGTCTTGCTTAGGATAAAGTAATTTAATGAGGTGAAGATGAATATGAAACGCATCGGAATTTTGACTAGTGGTGGAGATGCTCCTGGGATGAATGCAGCAGTTCGTGCAGTCGTTCGTAAAGGTATATATGAAGGATTGGAAGTTTACGGGATCAATTATGGTTTTGCTGGATTAGTTGCCGGAGATATCCGTCGATTAGATGTTGCAGATGTCGGTGATAAGATCCAACGCGGGGGTACATTCTTATACTCTGCACGTTATCCTGAATTTGCAACAGAAGAAGGACAATTAAAAGGAATCGAACAATTGAAAAAATTCGGTATCGAAGGTCTTGTCGTGATCGGTGGCGATGGTTCTTACCATGGCGCGATGGCTTTGACTAAACGTGGTTTCCCAGCAGTGGGTGTACCAGGTACGATCGATAACGATATTCCAGGAACTGATTTTACGATCGGTTTTGATACAGCAATCAACACAGTATTAGAATCAATCGACCGTATCCGCGACACAGCAACTTCACACGTTCGTACGTTCGTGATCGAAGTAATGGGACGTAATGCTGGAGATATCGCTTTATGGTCAGGTGTTGCTGGTGGAGCGGATGAGATCATCATCCCTGAGCATGATTTTGATATGGCAGTTGTTGCCAAAAAAATCCAAGATGGCCGCGATCGTGGCAAAAAACATTGTTTGATCATTTTGGCAGAAGGCGTAATGGGCGGAAACGAATTTGCAGAAAAATTGTCAGAATATGGCGATTATCATACACGTGTATCGATCTTAGGACACGTTGTACGTGGTGGTTCACCAACTGCACGCGACCGTGTATTAGCAAGTAAATTTGGCGCACATGCTGTTGAATTATTGCAACAAGGAAAAGGTGGTTTGTGTATCGGTATTCGCGACAACGATATCGTTGAGGCTGATATCATTGACACACTAGAAAATAACAAACACCAACCAGATTTATCATTATATGACTTGAACAACTCACTTTCTTTCTAAATAAAGAAAAGTAGTCAGATAAATCAATAGATATATATGGGAGTGGGAAGCAAGTCTTCCCAATATCTAACAGATATTTAAGCTTTGAATGGCTTTAAATAAACAATTTGAATGGGAGAGTTTTGTAAAATGAAAAAAACGAAAATCGTTAGTACATTAGGACCAGCCAGTAATTCAGTAGAAACTATTTCTAAATTGATTGAATCTGGAGCAAATGTCTTCCGCTTCAACTTTTCACATGGTGACCATGAAGAACAATTATCACGTATGGTAATGGTTCGCGAAGCAGTGAAGAAAACTGGTAAAGATGTCGGCATCCTTTTAGATACAAAAGGTGCAGAAATCCGTACAACAGTTCAAGGCACAACTGAAGAAGATTTTGGCCGTGCAGGCTACATCAAATTTGAAGTTGGCGACAAAACACGCATCTCAATGGACCCTGAACATGTAGGTTCAAAAGAAAAAATCGCAGTGACTTATCCAGGTCTTTTTGAAGACGTTCATGTAGGTGGACATATCTTATTCGATGATGGTTTGATCGACATGGAAATCATTGAAAAAGATGAAGCAACACGTGAATTAGTAGTAGAAGTAAAAAATGCAGGTATGCTAGGATCACGTAAAGGTGTTAACGCACCAGGCGTTTCAATCAGCTTGCCAGGTATCACACCAAAAGATGCAGACGATATCCGTTTCGGACTAGATAACGACATCGACTTCATCGCTGCAAGTTTTGTTCGTAAAGCACAAGACGTATTAGATATTCGTGAAATTTTAGAAGAAAAAGACATGACACATGTTCAAATCTTCCCTAAAATCGAATCTCAAGAAGGTATCGACAACATTGATGAAATCATCAAAGTTTCTGATGGTATCATGATTGCTCGTGGAGACATGGGTGTTGAGATCCCTGCTGAATTAGTACCAATGGTTCAAAAACGTATCATCAAAAAATGTAACGCTGCGGGTATCCCAGTAATCACTGCAACACAAATGTTAGAATCAATGCAAGAAAACCCACGTCCAACACGTGCGGAAGCATCTGACGTTGCCAATGCAGTATTTGACGGAACAGACGCAACAATGTTATCAGGTGAATCAGCAAATGGTGACTATCCTGTTGAAGCTGTTGCAACAATGGCTCGTATCGACCAACAAGCTGAATTAGCATTAGCAGAATTAGGTTCATTCCAATTAAATGAATTTGACAAAACTGATGTAACAGAAACAATCGGTTTATCAGTGGCACGTGCTGCGAAAAACTTAGGCGTAAAAACAATCGTTGCTGCAACTGAATCTGGTTATACAGCAAAAATGATCTCTAAATACCGTCCAGATGCTGATATCTTAGCTGTCACATTTGACGAACGCACAAAACGTGGTTTGATGCTTAACTGGGGTGTATATCCAACAGTTGCAGAAAAACCAACAACAACAGACGAAATGTTTGAATTAGCTGCGAAAAAAGCAGTCGAATTAGGTTTCGCTTCAGAAGGTGACTTGATCTTGATTACTGCTGGTGTACCAGTAGGTGAACGTGGAACAACAAACGTAATGAAGATTCAAATGATTGGTTCAAAATTGCTTGAAGCACAAGGAATTGGTCAACAATCTGTTGTAGCAAACGCTGTAGTTGCTTCATCAGCAGCAGAAGCAATCAAAAAAGCAAAAGATGGTATGGTATTAGTTGTTCCTTCAACTGACAAAGAATTCATGCCTGCAATCGAAAAAGCAGCAGCAGTAGTTGTTGAAGAAGGCGGTTTGACTTCACATGCAGCAGTTGTGGGAATTGCACAAGATATTCCTGTAATCGTTGGTGCGAAAGATGCAACTTCAACAATCAAAGATGGTGAATTGATCACTGTTGACGCTCGCCGTGGTATCGTTTATCGCGGAGAAACAACAGCTATCTAATCGAAAACAAAATCAAAAAGAGTGTTGAGAGAAATCTCAGCACTCTTTTTTTATCCTGTATTTTGTGTGAGCAAGTTATTTTTGTGTTTTCATAAATTCATGGATGACTTCGATCACGTTTTCATGTAAAACCGTTGGTAACTGCTGTGCGCGAGTGGCTAATGAAATCAAAAACCGTGGTTGAGCAGTATCTGCTAAAGGAATAGCTACAAGATTGTCTTCAGGATGAATCGCGATCTCGGTGAGAAAGCCAATCCCGATATTTTCTCGGATCATGCTTTTCAAAATCGTTAAGTCATTACTCTGATAAACGATCTTAGGTACGATATGCGTTTGCTTAGAAAGCTTTGTAAACGCAGCAGGATGGACGTAGTGTTCATTTAATAAAACAAACTGATCGTTGACTAGCTCCTTAAAAGAAACGCTTGTACGATCTGCTAGAGGGTGTGAAGGGGACACAACGATCATGAAGCATTTATCCAACAATGGCTCGACTTCTAGCTTTTGATCGACGATCGGTTGTGTTGATCCAAGAATCGCAAGATCAATCCGCCCTTGATGAATCATGCCATATAGATCACGAGAACCACCGTCGATGATATCGATTTGACCCATTAATTGATGCTTGATAAAATAGCTCGATAATTTGGGAAAATATTCATTGCCAATGATAGGTGGCATGCCAAAGCGCAATTTTTTCTTTTGTAGCTGAGCAATCTCTGCCTTAGCAAGTGTGATTTCTTGCAAGACTGACTGTGCGTGGATCAATAGTTGCTTACCGGCAGGAGTGATGATCAATTCATGATGGGAACGATCTCTTGTAATAAGGGTAGCACCAATTTCTTTTTCCAAGCGTTGTAAGGCATAAGTGATCGTTGGTTGACTGACGTCAAAAAACTTAGCCACCTTAGTAAAATTTTTCTGTTTGACGATTTGAACATAATATTCAAGATCTCTCGTATTCATGAATCGATTCGCTCCCTTGACATATAAATAATGTTTATTGTAATCGATAATTTTGACTATAACAAACCTAAAAGACTACACTTAAAAAAGAAATAAGTAATCTACAAGGCTAGTGGCACACAAATCGTCTTTTAGATTAAAACAAAAAATAGAAGAAGCAACATGATTGAGCAGTGTTAGCTCCTATCTACAAATAGATTGCTTCACTAAATGGGTACTGAGGAGATGGAAGAAATGGTTTTTTTTCAATCAATTGAAAGTGTGATCAGTATCATCTTGATGATTGGATTAGGCTATGTACTAAAAAGCTTGGGGTGGTTTGATGAACAGTTTGGGGGAAGTATCTCTTCCTTGATCACTAAAGTAGCTTTACCCGCCTCGATTTTCGTTTCAGTTATGAAGAATTTAACTAAAAGCAGTTTGATCGAATTATCTGGAAGTTTGATTTATCCGATCGCTGCAGTGATCATTTCCTACCTGATTGCTTATGTGCTAACAAAATTACTCAAGATACAACCAGGTAGACGGGGGATTTTTATGAATGCAGTGGTGAATGCCAATACGATATTTATTGGCTTGCCACTTAATATTGCCCTTTTTGGCGAAGCCTCTTTACCTTACTTTTTAATTTATTATGTGACAAATACCGTATCGACATGGGCATTTGGTGTGTTTTTGATCGCTAATGATGACCCGACAAAAGATCGAACAGAAAAGAAAACGAAGCTGAATTGGAAAAAGCTTTTACCAGCGCCTTTATTAGGTTTTATCCTTGCGCTTTTCTTCTTGGTGTTAGAGATCCCTGTACCTGATTTTGTCAATTCAACACTAAATTATGTAGGCGGGATCGTGACGCCATTATCATTGATCTATATCGGAATTGTTTTATACGATGCAGGGTTGAAAAGTATTCGATTTGATCGGGATACGATCGTGGCTTTGATCGGTCGATTTATCTTAGCACCAGCTATATTGATTGGACTGATGGTAATAGGTAAATATGCCTTTGGTGCAGAACTAGCCCCTCTACTGAAACAAACGTTGATCGTACAGTCAGCTACACCTATGCTAGCTGTCTTGCCAATACTTGCAAATGAAGCCCACGGTGATGTGAAGTATGCAACGAATCTTGTCACGACGAGTACCCTGCTATTTGTGTTCGTTGTACCTATTTTAATGCAATTGATCCAATACATTTGATATCTGATCAAACGGTGGTAGCTAGCGACAAAGTAAACGCAGAGCGAATAAATCTCACCTAGATGAGAAAAACGCTCTGTGTTTTTTTATGAAGTGTAAGGTGTCAAGAAAATTTCATTGACAACCGACTTTTTGCCCTGTATAATAGCTTTTGTTGCTTAGGAGTGATGAAACTATGAAATGGTCTTTATTGGAATTGAGAAAATACCAAGAGACACCGTTAACTTTTCATGAGACCCTTGACGTAAAAAAGGCTCTTATGAAGCGAGACGATTCAATTTTAGATGTTGCGCCTGTGGAAGTCGAAGGTCTAGTCTCAGTAGATAACAAAGGCTATCTCGTTCATTACACTGCGCAGACGACACTGACTGTTCCGTCCACTCGTTCATTGACACCAGTTGAATTACCAATCAAGCTGTCTGTGGATGAATTGTTTATGACGATGGAACAATACCAACGTAGAGATGTTCAGTTACCTTCAGAAGAGATCCTCTTAATCGAAGGAACGCATCTAGATGTGACAGAGTCGATCGAAGACAACATTTTATTGGCGATTCCGATGCGTGTACTCACAGAAGAAGAAGAGCATTCCACTGAATTACCGAAAGGGAATGATTGGGAAGTGCTATCCGAAGAAGAGTACGAAAAACGCAAAACGGAAGAAGCTGAGACAAAAGTAGATCCTCGTCTTGCAAAACTATCAGAATTTTTTGATTCAGCATCAGAAGAAGATGATAACGCGTAAGATTGGAATATATTGTATCAAATCTTGATACGAGACTTTACAAGGAGGTGTAGCAAAATGGCAGTACCAGCTAGAAGAACATCGAAAGCTAAAAAAGCAAAACGTCGTACTCATTACAAATTGACAATCAAAGGATTGAACGAATGTCCAAACTGTGGTGAAATGAAAAAAAGCCATCACGTATGTGCAAGTTGTGGTTACTACGATGGTAAGGACGTAATGTCTAAAGAAGCTTAATACATTTTATTTAGAAAATGTAAAACCTCAAGGCTAACCATGGAGCCTTGAGGTTTATTTTTTTGATTCTGAAATAACGATTGTATTCGGAATGATAAGAAGTAAGAAACATCATCGATTCGTACTTATTTGGTTTGCAAGTAAGCTATGTTAAGCTATAATGAGAGAGATTAGGGAGAACATCCCATATGTAGGAGGAGTTTATATGTCAAAACAACAAATCGGCGTTGTCGGAATGGCCGTCATGGGTAAAAATCTAGCCCTTAACATTGAAAGCCGCGGCTACTCTGTTGCACTATTCAACCGTACAGGAGCAAAAACAACAGATGTGGTAGAAGAACATCCAGACAAAAACTTCAAAGCAACATACACGATCGAAGAATTTGTTGATTCAATCGAAAAACCACGTCGTATCCTTTTGATGGTCAAAGCAGGACCAGCAACAGATGCAACGATCCAAGAATTATTACCACATTTAGACAAAGGTGATATTTTGATCGATGGCGGGAATACCTTCTTCCAAGATACGATCCGTCGAAATGAAGAATTAGCCAACTCTGGTATCAATTTTATTGGGACTGGTGTTTCAGGTGGAGAAGAAGGTGCGTTGAAAGGACCTTCGATCATGCCTGGTGGACAAAAAGAAGCGTATGAATTAGTTGCACCGATCCTTGAACAAATTTCTGCAAAAGCAGAAGACGGCACGCCTTGTGTAACTTACATTGGTCCAAATGGTGCAGGCCATTATGTCAAAATGGTCCATAATGGGATTGAGTATGGTGATATGCAACTGATTGCCGAATCTTACGACTTGATGAAAAATATTTTAGGTTTATCTGTCGATGAGATGGCTGATATCTTCAAAGAATGGAACGAAGGTGAATTAGATAGCTACTTGATCGAAATCACTGCGGACATTTTGACACGTAAAGACGATGAAGGCACAGGTCAACCGATCGTAGATGTGATCCTTGATGCTGCTGGAAATAAAGGAACAGGGAAATGGACAAGTCAAAGTGCTTTAGACCTTGGTGTACCACTTCCATTGATCACAGAGTCTGTCTTTGCCCGTTATATCTCTGCATACAAAGATGAACGTGTACAAGCAAGCAAAATCTTGACACATACGAATGATTTTGAATTCAACGGCGATAAAAAAGAATTTATCGAAAAAATTCGTGAAGCGTTATACTTCAGCAAAATTATGAGCTATGCACAAGGGTTTGCACAGCTACGTGTCGCATCGAAAGACTATGGCTGGGATTTACCATTCGGTGAAATTGCAAAAATCTGGCGCGCCGGCTGTATCATCCGTGCTCGTTTCTTACAAAAAATCACTGATGCCTACGAAAACAATCCTGACATTGAAAATCTATTATTGGATGACTACTTTGTTGAGATCACTAAGAAATACCAACAAGCCGTACGAGAAGTTGTTGCGTTAGCTGTTCAAGCAGGCGTACCGGTACCAACATTCTCTTCAGCGATTGCTTACTTTGATTCATACAGAGCCGAACGTTTGCCTGCAAATATCATCCAAGCACAACGTGATTATTTTGGCGCACACACGTATGAACGTGTTGACAAAGAAGGAATCTTCCATTACTCATGGTATAACGAAGATTAATCAACTTCTTTATTCTTCAACATGCTAAACAAATAAGTAATAAATGAAAGAGCTGAGGTCAATTTATAGAGGGCGACTTCAGCTCTTTTTTAAAATAGTATTCCATGATAAAATGATTATAGATTTTAAATTAACTATTGGTATAATAATGGAGTTTAGAAGCCTAGGAGAGAAAGGACAAAATTGAATGAGTAATATTCTAATCATTGAAGATGAGAAAAACTTAGCCCGATTTGTCGAGTTAGAATTAAAACATGAAGGGTATAATGCTGAAGTACATTACAATGGACGAACAGGTCTGGATGCTGCTTTGAATAATGAGTGGGATGCAATTTTATTAGACTTGATGTTACCTGAATTGAACGGACTTGAAGTTTGTCGTCGCGTACGCCAAGCAAAAAATACACCAATCATCATGATGACTGCGAGAGATTCTGTCATTGATAGAGTTTCTGGTTTAGATCATGGTGCAGATGATTACATCGTCAAACCATTTGCAATCGAAGAATTGTTAGCGCGTCTACGTGCTTTATTGCGCCGCATCGACATCGAAGGAGATAAAAATGTGGCAAAACAAACGACGATCACTTATCGCGACTTAACGATCGAAAAAGAAAATAGAGTCGTACGTCGTGGCAATGAAGTCATTGAATTAACGAAGCGTGAATATGAACTATTACTTACTTTGATGGAAAATGTCAACGTGGTACTTGCACGGGATGTTTTATTAAACAAAGTATGGGGCTACGAAACCGAAGTGGAAACAAACGTAGTGGATGTGTATATTCGTTATCTCCGTAATAAAATCGATGTTCCTGGTGAAGAAAGCTATATTCAAACAGTACGTGGAACTGGTTACGTGATGCGCTCGTGAGCAATTACAATCAAACCGAAAAAAGAGAACTTAAAGGTCCATCCTTGACGATCAAGTGGGCCTTTGCAAGTTCTTTCTTCATATTTGTCGTCTTTACGATTTTTGCAGTGATCACCTATAAATCATCGATCAATCTAATCGTAGCTAAGGAAAGAGCAAATGTCGAACATACCATTTCTGAAGCGGCTTCTCGTTTATCAAATTCAGATGAGGAGTTGACATTGATCAATGCCTATCGAAACTTAACGAACGCTGACCAAACCGGCGGCACTGGAGATGATACCGCGGTCATTGAAGGGAACTTGATGAAAATCGACTCCTTTATTTCTGAACTTGGTCAAGCATCGATGGATCTGTATGTTTATGATCTGGATGAAAAATTGATTTTTAAAACACACGAAAAAAGTCGTTCATTGATTCAAACGACCAGGAAGATCCCAACGATCGTTACTCTAGACGGGAAAACTGGCTTTTTATCGATCCAACCTATTTATTCTAAACAAACAAGAGAAAAAATCGGCTATACTCAAACATTTTATGAACTTTCATCTTTCTATGATATAAGAAATAATCTTTTATTGACTTTGATCGTGCTAGAAATCGTCTCCTTGATACTAAGTAGTATCTTAGGTTTCTTCCTATCTTCCTACTTCTTAAAACCGTTAAAAGTATTACGAGATACGATGGATACGATCCGTAAAGATCCACAATCAGATATTCATATGCCAGAGATTGATACAGATGATGAGTTAGCAGACCTTGCTGAGATCTTCAATGAAATGCTAGATCGTATGCGTCTGTATATCGAACAACAAGAACAATTTGTGGAAGATGTATCACATGAATTAAGAACACCTGTAGCAATTATTGAAGGGCATCTTAGCTTATTGAATCGTTGGGGGAAAGATGATCCCGAAATTTTAGAAGAATCCCTAACTGCAAGTATGCAAGAAATCAGTCGGATGAAAAGCTTAGTACAAGAAATGTTAGATCTATCACGTGCAGAGCAAGTAGATGTTTATTATGCCAACGAAACGACGAATGCAAAAGAAGTGACTTACCAAGTATTCAATAATTTTAAATTACTTTATCCTGATTATGTTATTACACTGGATGATGACTTAGCTAAAGAAGTAACACTACAAATTTTTAGAAATCATTTTGAACAATTGATTATCATCATTTTAGATAATGCAGTAAAGTATTCAACGACAAGAAAAGAAGTCCATATCTCGATTTCATCCACGCTAAGTGAATTTGAGATCGCGATCCAAGATTTTGGTGAGGGAATACCTGAAGAGGACTTGAAGAAAATATTTAATCGTTTTTATCGTGTAGATAAAGCAAGAGCACGAACAAAAGGTGGAAATGGCTTAGGATTGTCGATTGCCAAACAACTTGTAGAAAGCTATAAAGGCAGAATATTAGCAGAGAGCGTAGTGGGGCAAGGGACGATTTTTAGAATTTTTGTACCAATTGTACGAACAGAAGACAAGTAAAGTGATGACTTTGCTTGTTTTTTTTATGTATTTATCGACAAGCTTCACTAGGTCATTGATTTCTAAGAAGTTCTTACGTAGCCTTTCCCCTAAAAAGAGACGAACTATAATTGTAAAATACTAGAATAATACAATTAAATAACATCAAAAAACTGTTGATTTTTAAACATTTTATACGAATATTCGGCTTTAAAAATAATCGTTGAAAAAAGCATTTTTTCTATTGCAATTTTTTTAAGTCCTTGATATATTATTATTTGTTCTGACAAAGCAGTAAGAAACGTCATGATAAATTGTTGAATTTAAATGTTGACGAGGTTTTAATGCTATGTTATAATAACGAAGTCGTTAAAAAACAAGGTGGTAAAAACCTTAATATACCAACAAAAAAGTTGTTGACAAATAACAAGCAAGATGGTATATTAATGAAGTCGCTAAGAAATAACGACAAACAACTTTCTAAGTTAAGAAAGAAAAACTTGTTGACAACTTCTTAAAGAAATGTTAAGATATAAAAGTTGTTAAATAAGAAAGAATAGACCTTTGAAAACTGAACAAAGTAAGACAAACCAAATGTGTAGGGCGTCTTGATTCAATTCAAGACAACAAACAT